>DASVRX010000302.1:0-8504 GCA_036388375.1 Pedobacter sp.
TGCCGTCAAAACCTATTATGCTTACTTTTGATGATACCGACTTAGATCAATATACCGTGGCAGCACCTGTGATGAAAAAATATGGCTTTAAAGCCGTTTATTTTATCATGACTGTTTCAATCGGGCGCATGGGTAGGACAAAATACATGAACAGCGAGCAGATTAAAGAATTATCTGATGCCGGCAACGTAATCGGAAGCCACACCTATGATCATAAAAACGTTAAGAAATATGTTGCCGAAGATTGGGTAACTCAGATTGAAAAACCAACCAAACGTCTTGAAGAAATCACGGGCAAGAAAATTGAATATTTTGCTTATCCTTTCGGATTATGGAATAAAGAAGCTATTCCTCAACTGAAGAAAAGAGGTTTTAAAGCAGCTTTTATCCTGGCAACTTCAAGAGATGAAAATGATCCGCTTTTTACGATAAGAAGGATTATTGCCAGCGGCTACTGGTCTGCGAAGTCACTTAACAACAGTATAAAAAACAGCTTTACAGGAAAGAAATAATCCACGTATCAGAATCAATCGCTCAGCGATTGATTCTGATACATTTTTTCTATCTCCTCAGCGTACATTTTCTCTACAACTTTTCGCTTTGCCTTCATAGATGGTGTCAGTTCTCCATCTTCAATACTGAAAGGGTTACGTTTTACGATAAAGTTTTTAATCCTCTCAAATTTGGCCAATTCGTTTGATAACTTCCGAATGTCATCATTCAACCAGTCGTAAATCTCTTTATTGTCAGTAAATTTCTCTGCACTGGTGAAAAAATCTTCGCTCAGGTGAAACACTTCTTTGAGTGTGTCTTTCGGAGGGACAATAATTGCCGTAATATGCTCCCGTTTGTCGCCTACTAAAAATATTTGTTCAATCTTAGGGCTTTTCAAGTAAGTGTTTTCTACGGGGGTAGGATAAATATTTTTTCCAAAAGCACTCACCAGCATGTTCTTTATTCTGTCGGTAATTTTCAAGTT
This sequence comes from Pedobacter sp., assembly GCA_036388375.1. Lineage (GTDB taxonomy): Bacteria > Bacteroidota > Bacteroidia > Sphingobacteriales > Sphingobacteriaceae > Paradesertivirga. The sequence goes on from DASVRX010000302.1 coordinate 980, forward strand.
TCCTTTATGAAACTTACCAATATCACCGGTATGAAACCAGCCTTCAGAATCTATCACCTGGTCGGTTTCACCAGGTTTATTCCAATAGCCTTTCATCACACAATGACCGCGAACAATTATTTCACCTTCAGCGCATTCAAAATCTTCTTTAAAAGAATTATGGGTTTGCACGGTAATGATTTTTTTTGTTTCAACATCTTGAATACCAGTTTCTATCCGGGGAATTATTCTACCAACGGTGCCAAAAACTTGTCGGTGATATTCAGTCACTGCCATAACAGGCGATGTCTCGGTTAATCCGTAGCCCTCTAGTACCTTAATGCCAAGATTCCCAAAAAACTCACCAACGTTTTGAGGCAGAGCGGCTCCACCAGAAAGAAAGAACTTTAGTCTGCCTCCTGTCTTCTCTTTTATTTTATCAAAAACCAGCTTATTAGCAAGCTTTTGCTGGGTGCTCAACATTACCCCGGGCTCTTTTCCTGCCTCCTTGCTTTCGCGATATTTTTTTCCCGTTTCAAGAGCCCATAAAAAGATTTTGGCCTTTATACCACCGTCTTGAGTGCCGGTTTTAATTGCCTTATCGTGAATGCGTTCCAAAAGGCGGGGCACACAGCTCATTACGGTGGGTTTAACTTCCGTCATATTCTTAGCGAGTAATTCAAGGCTTTGCGAAAAGGCAATCTTGCAACCCGCTGCACTGCAAATATGGTAAGTAGCTGTACGTTCAAACACATGTGATAAAGGTAAAAAGGACAGGAATACATCATTTTTATCAATCACAGGAACCTGCTCCAGATCAGCACGTACATTTTCAACAAAATTATAATGTGTTAACATTACTCCTTTCGGGATGCCAGTGGTGCCAGAAGTGTAAATTAGCGAGGACAAATCAGTAGGAAGGACACATTCTCGTGCATTGTCAATTGCATTTTTATGTTCCTTGTAGCAACGCCTTCCCTCGTCGATGAGTGCCGCTAATGAGATTATCCCGGCATGTATATTTTTTACATGGATGTGCTTCTCATAATCCTCAAAAGCCGGAATAATCCGGAATAACTCCGGGCAGTTATTTGCAATCTTCAGAATTTTTTTGAGAAGAAATGGGTTGCCTATCAAAATGGTTTTTACGCCTGCATCATTCAGGATATATTCTATTTCATTTTCTGTTAGAGTTGGATAGATCGAAACATTCACTGCTCCCAGTTGCTGAAGCCCCTGATCATAGTAAATATATTCGGGTGAATTCTCAATCATGAAGCCAATGCGGTCGCCTTTTTTAATGCCAATTTCCAAAAAGTAAGCTGAAATAGCATCAGCCTTATCAAGCACCTCTTTATAACTGATGTCTACCCAGTTGCTCCCTATTTTTTCCGATAGGAAGGTATGTTCAGGAGGATGAATGTTTGTAACAACATTCCTTAATAATTTAGGAATTGTATTGCATTCGGCTTTTAGGTTCATACTGATTGCTGCTTATAGCAAGTATACAATTTTGCTTCTAAACAGAAAAAGGGGCGAAGGCCCCTTTTTGTTGTAAGTTTTATATTAGTTTAAACAGAAAAACTTTCTCCGCAACCGCAAGTACGACTAGCATTTGGGTTATGGAAGTTGAATCCTTTACCATTTAAACCATCCGAAAAGTCTAATTCTGTGCCTGCAAGATATAAAAACGACTTCATGTCGAGGGCCATTCTAACCCCTTTATCTTCGAAGAACTGGTCGCCGGGTTTTTCTTCATTATCAAAATCAAGTTTGTAAGATAAACCTGAACAACCGCCTCCCTGCACAGACACTCTTAAAAAGTAGGTATTATCCAACCCTGAGTTTTCAACCAGTTCGGCAACCTTTTCTTTTGCTTTATCTGTAACTGTAACCATGTTATAAGATTTGAGATTTGAGATATTAGATTTGAGACTACTCAAATAAAACTCTCTTACCTTTTAAATTACTAACAGACATGTATGTTCTCACATCTCATATCTATCATCTCACATCTATCTTCTAATGATGTGATTTCTCACTAACCAATGCTTCCAAACCATTCTTAACGCGATAATCGTTAATTGCAGCTTTGATTGCATCTTCTGCTAATACCGAGCAGTGAATTTTAACCGGCGGCAAGGCAAGCTCTTCAACGATATCCATGTTGTCGATAGACATTGCATCGTCAATGCTTTTTCCCTTTAACCATTCTGTAGCCAAAGAAGAAGAAGCAATTGCAGAACCGCAACCAAAAGTTTTAAATTTCGCGTCGGTAATTACATTGTTTGCATCAACTTCAATCTGAAGGCGCATTACGTCTCCGCACTCCGGAGCTCCAACTAAACCAGTCCCAACATTAGTTCTGCTCTTATCAAGCGTTCCAACATTTCTGGGGTTGGTGTAATGATCAATAACTTTATCTGAATAAGCCATAGCTTTATTTATTTATAATTTTTTAATTACGATTTACGATTTCAAACCCGTAAATCTTTTCTTTTCTCTACTTAACACCCAGCCTAAACACCTCGCACTCACCCTTTCATGGGGGTAGGGGGCTCTAGTGCTCCACCCACTCAACCTTGTCCAGGTCAATTCCTTCTTTAAACATTTCCCACAACGGTGAAAGGTCGCGAAGATGGTTAACCGCTTTCTTAGTTTGCTCAATTGCAAAATCTACCTCTTCTTCAGTCGTGAACCTTCCTAGTCCGAAACGTATCGAAGAATGTGCCAAATCATCTGATAAACCTAAGCTTTTTAATACATAAGAAGGCTCCAAAGAAGCCGATGTACAAGCAGATCCGGATGATACAGCCATGTCTTTCATCGCCATCATTAATCCTTCACCTTCAACATATTTGAAAGAGATATTGGCAACGTGCGGAAGTCTGTGTTCGCGATTTCCGTTCACATAGCTTTCTTCCAAAACAGTCAGTGCGCTTTCCAATTTATCGCGTAACGCGGATAAACGTGCAGCCTCCTGAGCCATTTCCAGGTTGCAAAGTTCACAAGCTTTACCAAATCCTACTATGCCTGGTACGTTTAATGTTCCCGAACGCATTCCACGCTCATGACCACCACCGTCCATCTGGGCAGTTACTTTAACTCTTGGATTTTTTCTGCGTACATACAAAGCACCAACACCTTTCGGTCCGTACATCTTATGAGCAGAAAAAGACAGAAGATCAATTCCGTCTGCAATTACATCAACCAGAATCTTTCCAACAGCTTGCGTAGCATCTGTGAAAAATAAAGCTCCATGTTTGTGTGTGATAGCGGCTATTTCTTTAATTGGCTGAATTACTCCAATTTCATTGTTTCCATACATGATAGAAACCAAAATCGTTTTATCAGTTATAGCATTTTCAAGGGCCTCAAGGTCAATTAAGCCATCTGATTTAACCTGAAGATAAGTTATCTCAGCTCCGAGTTTTTCAAGATGCTTACAAGCGTCTAAAACTGCCTTATGCTCTGTAGTGCAAGTGATAATATGATTACCCTTGTCTTTGTACATTTCGAAAACACCTTTTAAAGCTAGATTATTTGCTTCGGTAGCACCGGAAGTGAAGATGATTTCTTTTTCGTTCGCACCAATCAACTTTGCTACTTGTTCACGGGCATAATCAATGCCCTCCTCAGCGGCCCATCCAAAAGGATGATTCCGGCTTGCTGCATTCCCAAATTTTTCGGTGAAATACGGGATCATTGCTTCAAGTACCCGGGGGTCCATCGGCGTGGTGGCATTGTTATCTAAATATATTGGGAGTTTCATATCTTTAAAACAATAAAATATTAATACAAAGATAATAAAGTTTTGGCGCAAGGCCGGCTCATACAGCCTTTTTAATATAAACAAAAAGTCATTTTTGCGAAACAAACATGGATAAAATCGAGCATATTGGGATAGCAGTGAGAAGCATTGAAAAAGCCTCGGGCGTTTATGAAAAACTGCTGGGAGTAAAAAGCTACAAACGAGAAAACGTTAGTACCGAAAATGTAATCACAGAGTTTTTTAGGGTTGGTGACGAGAAAATAGAACTGTTAGAAGCTACATCCGCCGAAAGCGCCATTTCGAAATTTATCGAGAAGCGGGGAGAAGGTATTCATCATATAGCATTTAAAGTAGCTGATATTTATAAAGAAATGCTTCGATTAAAATCGGAAGGTTTTACTTTGCTTTCGGATGAGCCCAGGCCGGGTGCCGACAATAAGCTGGTTTGTTTTGTGCATCCGAAAGATACGCACGGTGTGTTGATCGAGCTTTGTCAGGATGCCTGATATTTTGAACTAAAATGAAATTGTATTTGATTATACCTTTTTTGTGTATATATTTGCGCCTCTTAAAAAGAATGAACCATGAAGGCTGATTTGCATCCAAAAAATTATAGATTGGTAGTTTTTAAAGACTTGTCTAACGACTATTCTTTTCTGACCAAATCTTGCATAGAATCTAAAGAAACCATCACATATGAAGATGGTAACGAATATCCACTTATCAAACTGGAGATTTCTCACACATCTCACCCGTTTTATACTGGTAAAATGAAGTTGGTGGATACCGCTGGACGTATTGATAAATTCCGTTCTCGCTACGCTAAGAAATAATAATTTTCTCAAAATATTTGAAAGTCCCGGTATACGCCGGGACTTTTTTTATTTTTGCCCACATGAGTATCGTTCTTTTCGATGATTCCGCCAGAGAAAGTTTACTTCCCCTTACCTTTACACGCCCGGTAGCAGCTCTGCGCGTAGGCATTTTAACAATCGCCGAAAAATGGGAAAAGCATTTGAAGGCATCGGCATCGTTCCTTACTGCAAATTATTTGCAGGCCAAATTTCCATATTCTATTGAATACTCTCAGCTTTTCATCAATGGTTCGATTTGCCCTAACAGTGCTTTACTAGATGCTATCGATCAGTTAAAGGATGGAGAAATACTAGTAGATAATCAAATACTAATTGCTGGAAAGACAGCTCAGATAAACTCTTCAAGTTATTCAACTGATCTGTCTAATCTCAAAAAGGTAGCGTTCAATTCACAATATACACGCATCGTTTATCCGGAAGATATCTTTAAGCTTAACGATTCTGAGTTACGAGGAGACTTTGCCCTCCTAACCGCCGGGCGCACTTCATCTGCCTTGAGCAGCAGCAACACCATTTTAGGCGATAACATTTTTGTTGAAGAGGGCGCTGTCGCGGAATGCTCTGTATTTAACGCCAAAGACGGGCCAATTTACCTTGGCAAGAATTCAGAGGTGTGGGAGGGATCATTGATCCGCGGCTCTTTTGCTTTGTGTGAGAATTCGCAGGTAAAGATGGGAGCCAAAATCTATGGGAAAACAACCATTGGCCCTTTTTGCCGGGTAGGTGGAGAGATAAACAATTCGGTGATCCATAGCCATTCATCTAAAGGCCACGAAGGTTATTTGGGGAACGCTGTTTTGGGCGAATGGTGCAATATTGGTGCAGACAGTAATAATTCAAACCTGAAAAATAACTACGCCGAAGTGAAGCTTTGGGATTATAACAAACGAAACTTCAGAAAAACAGGAATGCAATTTTGCGGCCTCATCATGGCCGACCATGCGAAGTGTGGTATCAATACCATGTTTAATACCGGTACAGTGGTTGGTGTGAGTGCTAATGTTTTTGGAGCGGGCTATCCGCGAAACTTTATACCTGATTTTGCCTGGGGCGGGGCTCAGGGTTTTGATTTATATGCGCTAAATAAAGCATTTGAAACTGCTGAGAAAGTTTTCGGACGCCGTGATAAAGCCTTCGACGAGATGGAGAAAGATATCCTGACTACAGTATTTGAACTAACAAAATCATATAGAAATTTTAATAACGATAAATAATGAGAAAGAACATAGTTGCAGGCAACTGGAAAATGAATATGGATTATACTTCAGCAATGACTTTATTTTCTGAAGTAATTAACATGGTGAATGATGAGGCTAAAGGAAATCAGGAAGTGATTGTTTGCCCGCCATACTTATATATCAACAGCTTGGTGCAACTTGCAAAGAATAACCCGAAGGTGAGTATTGGTGCACAGAATTGCCATCAAGCAGAATCGGGTGCTTTTACAGGCGAAATCTCTGCCGGAATGCTAAATTCTGTTGGAGCAGCGTATGTTATCCTTGGGCATTCAGAGCGCCGCCAGTACTTCGGCGAAACAAATGCTACGCTTGCACCTAAGGTTGATGCAGTCCTTAAGGCAGGCTTAAATCCGATTTTTTGCATTGGAGAGACGCTCGAAGAACGCAATCAAAATATACATCTTGGTTTGATCAAAGATCAGTTGGTTGAAGGAATCTTCCATTTGTCTGCTGAAGAGTTCGCCAAAGCCGTTATCGCTTATGAACCAGTTTGGGCTATTGGAACAGGCGTAACTGCAACATCTGAGCAAGCTCAGGAGATCCATTCTTTTATCCGTAAAGAAATTGAAAGCAAGTATGGGGCAGATGTGGCTCAGAATACCACGATCTTATATGGTGGAAGCTGTAACCCTAAGAACGCTGCAGAGTTGTTTTCTCAACCAGATATTGATGGAGGACTGATCGGTGGTGCATCCTTAAAGTCAAGAGATTTTACCGATATCGTTAAAGCCTTCAATTCTTAAGTTTGAATTATTTAGGATTTAATTTCACCATTCAGTCGAAAGAAGAATTTCATCGGGACCTGCTAATTAACGCCCTTGGCGAAGCAGGTTTCGATACTTTTGAAGAGACGCCTTCAGGGTTTGATGCGTTTATTACAGAAGCTTCCTTTAATCAAGAAAGGTTTAATGAAGCAGTTTCTTCTTACCAGGATATGTTTCCTTTTTCCTGGGAACAAAGCATTATCCCTCAAAAGAATTGGAATGAGGTTTGGGAAAGCAACTTCGAACCTTTGATAATTCGAAACGAGTGCTATGTTCGCGCTACATTCCATCAGCCTCAACCTCAATACCAATATGAAATTGTAATAGATCCCAAAATGTCTTTTGGTACAGGCCATCATCAAACTACCACCATGATGATGGAGTTTATACTAGAGGAAGATTTTGCAGGCAAAACATTACTTGATATGGGTGCCGGAACGGGGATTCTTGCAATCCTGGCGGATAAGAGAGGCGCTGTTGATATTACGGCTATTGATTATGATCCTGTTTGTTATGAGAGCATGATTGAAAACTCCGCACTAAATAAAACTGCGCCAATGCAGATCTTATGTGGATCTAAAGAAGTGATCCCCAACAAAACTTTTGATATTGTTCTCGCCAACATCAATCGCAATATTTTGATAGATCAGTTAAACAGATACAATGAGGTTCTGACTTCAAACGGCGCTTTGTACATGAGCGGTTTCTTTGAACACGATTTAGTTCTATTAAGAGAACACTGCGAGCAGCTAAACTTAAAGTACATCACCCATAAAATTCTCGACAACTGGTGCTCTGTTAAATTTTTGAAGGAGCATTAGTCAAACTCTTTTTCCTTTATCTTGTTAAGCTCAAGAACATTTATTTTTAATTAATTTTAATGCGTTTACATTTAAT
>DASVRX010000303.1:0-7104 GCA_036388375.1 Pedobacter sp.
CGCCAGAGCCAATGGTACTGCGGTAACACGTGGGAGAGTAGGTCGGTGCCAAATTTTACTCCTAAGAGCTCGTTAGTTTTACTAACGGGCTTTTTTTTGTTTTGGGCGTTGCAAACTATCTTTTAACTCGGCGGTTTTCTATGAAGCCTTAATAGCAAAGAATTCATTTATATCTTTATCTTTGCCACTTTATATAAAAGCATGAACATCAATTACGGTGCAAGAAGAGAAGTAATGCAGCATATTGAAAAATATATGCTGGATAATATTGGAGAGTATCTTAAGCCAATAGACACCATCTGGCAACCTGCCGATTTTTTACCCGATTCAAGCGCTGATAACTTCTTAAAAGAGGTTAAAGAGTTACAAGAAACTGCACGGGCTTTACCCTACGATTTCTTTGCTGTATTAATCGGCGATACAATTACTGAGGAGGCCTTACCTACGTATGAATCTTGGCTCGCAACTGTTGAAGGCGTTTCCAAGGACGAAGAAGGCGGTTGGATGAAATGGCTAAGACACTGGACAGGTGAGGAAAACCGTCATGGTGATCTCTTGAATAAATATTTGTATTTATCTGGGCGCGTAAACATGCGTCAAATGGAAATATCTACTCAGTATTTAATTGCTGATGGTTTTGATATTGGAACAGACAGAGATCCTTACCGAAACTTTATATATACTAGCTTTCAGGAATTAGCTACAAATGTTTCGCACAGAAGGGTGGCTTCTTTAGCAAAGAAAGAAGGTGATACCTTACTCTCGAAAATGTGTGGTTTCATCGCAGGGGATGAAGCTCGCCATGCAAGAGCATACACCGATTTTATCTATCAGATAATGCAGGTTGATCCTAACGAGGTGATGCTTGCATTCGAAGATATGATGCGGAAAAAGATCGTAATGCCAGCTCATTTCCTTCGCGAGTTAGGCAAAAAAGCAGGGGAGACCTTTACTCACTTTGCTGATGCTGCTCAAAGACTGGGCGTTTATACAGCAATTGACTATGTAGATATCTTACGTGATTTAATTAAAGCTTGGGAAATTGAGAAAGTTTCCGGATTAGATGAATCGGGAGAGAAAGCAAGAGATTACCTCGTTAAACTCCCTGATCGTTTAATCAGATTGGCTGAACGAATCAAACCGCCCACACTGCAATATCAATTTAGTTGGATACAAGGGATTTAAAAGAAAAAGGGAAGCACAACTTCCCTTTTTCTTTAATGATTTTATGCACTTAAAATTATTGTTGCTGCTGTTCCTGTTGTTGCTGCTCCAGTAAGTCGGAATATAACTTGAAGCTATTCACTTTAAATCCGGGAGCCTTTTCTATGGGAATATCTGTTATCTCAGCCGCTTCTATCAAATCATTTTCATAAGAAACCGATACTGAAACCTCTAAATCATGTCTAGCCTGACCTTTATAAACTCCTTTAACCGGACTGCAGTCAGGGAAATTTCTTCCAACAGCTAATCGGACATGCGTTTCATTAGCCACGCAATTATTCGTAGGATCCAAGCCTAACCAGCCGAAGTTTGGCAAATAGGTTTCTACCCAGGCATGGGTTGCTCCTTCGCCGCGCATGCCATTTTTATTTGGACAAACATACCCACTTACATATCTTGAAGGAATCTTTAATAGCCTAAGCATCACTAAAAGGATATGTGCAAAATCCTGACAAACACCCGCTTTCAATTTCCAGACTTCATCTAAACTGGTTTCTACGGTTGTGATACCGGGGATGTATTTGAAGTTATCAAACACATAACTGTTATATTTTAAAGCAGCTTGATAAGGGGTTTCTTCAATATTGCGGCCTTGCTCAACAATCTCTTTCAGTTCTTTCAGTGCTTCGAAGTGCTCAACCATCAGGTAATCAACGTACGGCGTTTTCGACTGAAGAGACTCCAGATCTATCCACTGTTGTGAAGCAAACATATCATCAACGGGCAGGAGTTTATGCCGGGTAGCTACAAATAGCTCTGAACTAATCTCAAGTTCTGAATGTGGCACACAATGCGTAAAGCAACCTACCTGATTTCCGTAATAATCCTGATAAATATTGACCACTGGGTCGCCACTTATCTTCAGGTCATGCTTTAAGACTTCCTGAAAACGATCATTAAGTGGAAACAAAATGATCTGATTAGCGCTGTCTCTCACTAAACCGGTATATGTATATCGGGTTATATGCTTTATTTTAAAATTAGGCATTTTTACAAATTAAGAATAAGCGAAGTATTGTACATTTAACGCATCTCCAATGGTGTAAAGATCTTTTTTGATCGAATATAAATATGGATGCAGGCCTTCTTCTCTTATGGATTGTAATGTACTGTATTTAATCCTGCTTTCAAGTCGTCCAATCAAAATCGATATTTCCTTGATTTCTGAAATGTTATTATTTATTCGTAAACGTTCAAGGTAGTTTGAAATATGGGTTACCGAATATAAAACCGACCGTGGAAAATCGCTGTTAAGCGCAATCAGTTCCAGAACGTTTTCTGCTTCAAAACCTTGCCTGTAAGTTTTCAAATAAAGTTCATATCCGCCAAGCGAAAGTAATAAGTGTTTCCAGTAAGATGTATCGGTCAATAAATCAGGATCATTATTGATGGTTCCAAATTTCACATCCAGAATATCGGCAGACTGGATACTTCTTTCGAGATATTTCCCAACATTCATAAAGCTTCTGCCTTCGCCTCTTTCCATTGTGACTTCTGCGGTGCCGCAATACAACATACCTTGCCTTATCAGGATGTCTAGCGCAGAGATCGGATCGTCTTTTTTAAGAAAGGAGATGAGCTTGTTTTCTTTTATCAAATGATAATACTCATTCAGGCATTGCCATAGATCTTTGGTGATGTGATCCTGCACGCTTCTTGCATTTTCCCGCGCAAGCGTTATAAGATTAATAATTGAATTAGGGTTTTCTTTACCAGCGATCATATAAAGCAACACTTCACGGCTGCGATATTCAATTTTCTTAATTTCCTCGTTTTCGAGCTTTGTGTAAAGCTTAATTACAGGGCGCCAGGTAAATTCATGCATAGAATCCTGCGAGGAGGCATAATTGGTTTTCAACATCCTTAAAATCCCATCACTGCGTTCTACGTAACGGCTTAGCCAATATAAATTTGATGCAACTCTGCTTAACATGCTTATTCTTTATTAGGCCAAAACCCAGGTGTCTTTACTTCCTCCGCCCTGCGAACTGTTCACGATCATCGATCCTTCAGTTAAGGCAACTCGGGTTAATCCTCCGGGAACAATCTCTATTCCCTTGGGCCCGCAAAGCGCAAACGGCCGAAGGTCAATTCTTCGCGGCATTAAGCAGCCATTCATGTAACAAGGGGCGGCCGATAAATTTATAGTTGGCTGCGCAATAAACTGGCGCGGATCCTGTAATATTTCTTTTTTGTAATCGTCAATTTCAGTTTCGGTTGCCGAATAACCCATTAGCATACCATAGCCGCCACTTCCATTGGTTTTCTTCACCACCATTGTTTCAATATTCTTAAAGACATATTCCTGATGATCTTTATTCCCCAACTGGTAAGTGGGAACATTTTTCAGTAAGGGCTCTTCATTCAGGTAGTATTTAATCATGTCGGGCACGTACGAATAAATTGCTTTATCATCCGCTACCCCGTTCCCAACTGCATTAACAATGGCTACATTCCCTTTACGGTATGCACTCATAAGGCCGGCCACACCTAAGATACTTCCCGGGTTAAATACCAAAGGATCAAGGTATTCATCATCCACCCGACGATAGATCACGTCTACTTGTTGCCGCCCGTTAGTAGTTTTCATATAGACCTTATGATTATCAACCATCAAATCCCGGCCTTCAACTAATTCTACGCCCATTAAACGGGCAAGAGTGGTATGTTCGAAATAAGCTGAATTATAAACACCCGGACTTAGGAGGACAATATTCGGATTCGAGATTTGACGGGGAGATATTGCCAGCAAGTTTTTATAAAGGATGCCGGGATATTCTGTAACACTACGGACGCGGCATTGAGGCAAAAGGTCGGGAAAAAGACGTTTAGTAATTTCACGGTTTTCAAGCATGTAGCTTACGCCTGAAGGTGTCCGTAAATTATCTTCTAGCACGTAATAAGTGCCATCGCTGTCGCGGATAAGATCTATACCGGCAATGTGAACATAAATATCATGCGGTACTGACACATTAAACATTTCCCTTAAAAAATGCGGACAAGAATAAATCATGCTAATAGGAATGATGCCATCTTTTACAATAAACATATTACTATAAATGTCTTTCAGAAAAATATTTAAGGCTTTTAGACGCTGCTTGATTCCAGCTTCAATAAAAGTCCAGTCAGATGCGGTAATGATTCTTGGGATAATATCGAAAGGAAAAATCTTCTCGATTCCTTCGCCGCTATTATAAACCGTAAAGGTGATACCTTGGCTCATAAACAGTCGCTTTGCAAGCTCTTCCTTTTTATTTAAGTCTTCAATTGACTCGGTGGTTAGATAATCGATTACTTTTTGATATGGGGAGCGGATATTATGCTCACTATTGAACATCTCATCCCACGTATCTGAAGTTAGTTCATACTTTCCTAAAAAATGTGCTCCACTCATATAAAGAAGTTCGGTTTTTGTAAATATATTACAAAATATTTATAATTATGTTAATGAACGCAATCAAAAAAAGAGTAATTGATAAGTTATTTGGCAAAACTGACGAGAAATCAGCAGCAAATTGAGATTGCCTTCAAAATTTGTTCACAAGCGACCTTGATTTCCCTTTCCGAAATTATTAAAGGAGGCGCAATGCGCAGCGAAGTATCACAGTGAAGAAACCAGTCGATGATAATTCCGTTTTCTGTAGAGATTTTGCTTACAGCTTCAACCTGTTCGAAATTACTCAACTGAATTGCCAGCATCAAACCCTTTCCTCTCACCTCCTTAATCGCCGGATGTATCAACAATTGGCGGAATAATGCTTCTTTGCTGTCAATAGTATACAATAGATTTTCATCAAGAATAGTGTTTAGAGTGGCCAGTCCTGCCGCACAACAAACCGGATGTCCCCCAAAAGTGGTGATGTGACCAAGTATCGGATTTTCGGCAAGAACATTCATAATTTCCTTACTGGAAATAAATGCTCCAATTGGCATACCTCCTCCAATACCTTTTGCAAGCAACAGGATATCAGGAACAATATCAAAATGCTCAAAAGCGAATAGTTTACCCGTTCGTCCAAATCCGGTTTGAATTTCGTCAAGGATTAGTAACGTCCCTGTTTCGGTGCATCGTTGTCGAATAGCTTTAAGGTATTCAATATTAGGAACCCTTACCCCGGCCTCACCCTGGATTGTTTCCATGATAACGCAGGCTGTGGCGGAATCTATTTGCTCGATGTCTGAAATGTTATTGAAATTTATAAAGGAAACTTCGGGCAATAATGGGCGATAGGCGTCTTTATAATAATCATTCCCCATCACACTCAAGGCGCCATGCGTGCTTCCATGATAAGCATTGTTGCAAGAAATGATTTTGCTTCTCCCGGTAAACCGCTTGGCTATTTTTAAAGCCCCTTCTGTAGCTTCGGCACCAGAGTTTACAAAGTAAACAGAATTAAGATTCTCCGGCAAGACCGATACCAGTTTCTTAGCGAACAAAACCTGAGGTGCTTGAATGAATTCGCCGTAAACGGATAAATGCATGAAACGATCTACCTGATCTTTTATAGCCTTAACTACATTCTCATTTCGATGGCCGACGTTGCTAACTGCAAATCCGGAAACCAAATCCATGTACTTTTCACCGCCCGACCCATAAAGGTAAATACCTTCGGCTCGCTCAATCTCCAGCAAGCGAGGCGTTGATGATGTTTGAGCGTTATTAAGCAAGAAAAGCTGTCGCAGATTTAGCATAGTGTAAAAATACGAAAGCCTCAATTGGTTTGAGGCTTTGCTGATTCTAATTTTTCTGCTTTTTGCTTTTTAAGTGTTCTATAAGCTGTTGCCGGAACTCCCTTTCTGCCGGGTATACCATTGCCGCTTTTTGGCTGGGCAGTACTTTCTGAAATTCTTCCTTATAGCGTTTTCGCAAGTCGAGAATGTCGCTTTCTACTTTCAATTCGTCTACCGGTTGATCCGATTCTCTATTTAGCTTGCGTTGCTGATTTTTCTTGCTAACAAGTTGCTGCAGTTCGTGCTGATAGTTGTTATAAACCGGCCAGAACTTTTGGGATTCCTCTGTAGTGAGATCTAATTTCTGAGTTATAAATGCGGCTCTAACCGATTCGATCTGAGATCCGCTTTCTTGTGCCTTAACTGCCGTGCCAAATAGAAACAGGCCAAGTGTAAGGCTATATAATAGAGTTTTCATCTGTATGTATTGTTTTTTAACGGTTATGAAGCCATATCAGCATTGATCTTGATTTGTGATCGGCATGCTCAATGATGGTTCCATCTCTATAAATTCGATTTTAAATATTTTTCAATCTCACTATCCGAAATTTCCGGTAGCAACTCAGAAACTTCGGGAACATTTTCTACGCTGCCGCCTACTATGACGGGAACATCTCCGGCATCACTGTACAGTTGTAAATAATTAACAATTTCTTCTTCCGGTAATTGAGCAATCTGGCTTTCTACATTATCAGTGTTTGGTGTGCGAAAAGTATAAATACCAAAAGTAAGTATCGCCGTAATGCAAGCCGCTGCAGCATAAGTTAACCATGGGGAAAAAAGTTTCCTTACCCTAGTTGGCTCTTGAGCTTTAATTCCGATCTTAGTATAGATTTTCTGTTCTAAGCTGTTGAAGTAATTTTCGGGTACCGAAAACACTTCTTCATCTGCACTGCCAACAAGTTGCTCAAGCTTTACACGGGATGTAATTTGATCTGTAAGCGAATCAAAATATTCATCAATTACCTTGAAAAAATCTTGCTGTTTATCAAACTGATGAATAGAAATCTGTGCTTGCACTTGCTTATGCATCTCATCAAAATATCCCTCAGGCACTAAAAATGGATTGTTTCTCTCCATTGCTGCAAGTTTTGGCGCTTCTTTCTGCCAATTCTCGTTCATCTCATTCAAATCCATATATAATTGAAT
>DASVRX010000304.1:0-4617 GCA_036388375.1 Pedobacter sp.
GGAACATTTTACCAGGCTGAAGACGACCTTTTGTGGTAATAATTGCCTCGTCGATTGGCAAAGCACCCGCTTCCGAAGCTACAATCACACGATTATCATTCGTAACGGCATAACGTAAAGGACGAAGTCCGTTTCTATCTAACAACGCACCAATCTGAGATCCATTTGTAAATGTAAGTGCGGCAGGTCCATCCCATGGCTCCATTAAAGTAGCATGAAACTCGTAAAAAGCTTTTTTCAAAGGTTCCATTTGTTCGTTTCCATCCCATGCTTCAGGAACCAGCATCATCATTACATGCGGAAGACTGCGTCCGGTGTGAACCAAAACTTCTACCACGTTGTCTAAACAAGCAGAATCGGATTGATCGCTATCGATAACCGGAAGAATAATGTCCATTTCTTCGCTGCTGAAGTAGGAAGAAGCGTAAGATTTCAATCCGGAATAGAACCAGTTAAGATTTCCCGTTAGGGTGTTGATCTCACCGTTATGCGCCATAATCCTGAAAGGCTGCGCCAATTTCCAGGAAGGAAATGTATTGGTAGAAAAACGGCTATGCACCATACCAAAGGCTGAAGTAAGCCTGGTATCCTGCAAGTCTGTATAATAAGTACGTAATTGGTAAGTGGTTAACTGACCTTTATAAACAATAATACGGCTCGACATGGAGGCGATATAAAAATCGCTGCCATTCTTAACTGTTTCATTAATCGTTTTAGTAATTAATCTTCTGAATACAAATAACTTCCGTTCGAAATCATCACTTGTATTAATACCCGAAGGACGGCCGATGAACACATGCTCTACATCCGGTTCTACTGAAAGAGATGTTGGACCAACAACCGACGGATTAACAGGAAGCTTCCTGAAACCCAATAAGGGCAAACCAAGTTTTTCGGCCGAATTTGTAATGATAGAACGACAGGTTTCTTTGGTTGCAATATTCTTAGGAAAGAAAATCATTCCAACACCATACTGCCCTGGCTCTGAAAGATGAATATCTAATGCAATACATTCTTCCATGAAAAACTCATGGGGAATTTGCAATAATATCCCTGCACCATCACCACTTTCAGGATCGCAGCCGCAAGCGCCCCTATGCTCCATATTCTCAAGAATAGTTAGTGCATCAGATACGTTTTGGTGTGATCGCTGGCCATTAATGTGTGTAATAAAACCTACTCCACAAGAGTCGTGTTCAAATTCAGGACGATATAATCCCTGCTGGTCATTTTCGGTTTGTATCATTTATATAATAATGGAAATGTACGAAAGTACGGTTTTTGGACTAAAATTGCGGACTGGTCAATAATTTTTGAGTATTTTTTAAAAACAATCGCAGATCTCCTTCTCAAATTATCAATTTTACAATTAGTGCTTTATGTGTTTAACATTATCATAATGTTAAATAAAGCTAAAACCCAGGCTTAATATTAAAATATTTAAGGGATAACAAGTTATAAATTTTTATCAAAATCTGCAAATACATTTTATACAACCAGCAATTTTACTACTTTTGTGGCGGGTTAGTCTTCTACGATCAGCTCCTTTCGAACTCCCCCAGGGTGGGAACGCAGCAAGGGTAGAGAGTTGTAGCGGTGCGATAGAAGGTGCTAGCCCATTTTTTCTTTTCTTTTGGCAATACCTTCCAATTGTTCTAATTTCGCCCTTCTGATATTACATACTCGCACACGAATTATAGTGTCGAATAAATTTATAAAACCCCTTTAATATGAAATTTTTTATTGATACCGCCAACCTTGCTCAGATTAAAGAAGCTCATGACATGGGTATTCTGGATGGTGTAACTACCAATCCGAGCTTAATGGCCAAAGAAGGCATTACAGGTCATGATAATGTTATTGCTCACTATAAAGCTATTTGCGAAATAACTGACGGTGATGTTAGTGCCGAGGTTATTTCTACTACCGTAGAGGAAATGATCGCTGAGGGCGAGGCTCTTGCAAAACTACATCCAAGAATTGTGGTAAAAGTGCCAATGATTGAAGATGGTGTAAAAGCAATTAAATATTTCACTTCGAAAGGAATCAAGACAAATTGTACGCTGGTTTTTTCTGCGGGACAAGCTTTATTAGCTGCTAAAGCAGGTGCAACTTATGTTTCTCCATTTATTGGACGATTGGACGATGTTTCTACCGATGGCTTAACGCTTATCGAAGATATTCGTTTGATTTTTGATAATTATGGATATACCACTCAGATACTAGCTGCTTCAGTTCGTCATGCAATGCATATTATTAATTGTGCTAAAATTGGAGCTGATGTGATTACCGGGCCACTTTCAGCGATTGCTGCGTTATTGAAGCATCCTCTAACTGATAGCGGTTTGGCGCAATTTTTAGCGGATCACGCCAGGGCGGCAGCGAAATAATTTAGCGCGGCTATTCCGACTATTTTTTAAATAATTTGCAAAGGGCGGGGCGTCTACTATTTTCTGTAGCCCTGCCCTTTGTTTATACTGCACAGGCCTTAGCCACATTGGCCGGTATCCACGGCGGTCAGGTTTAGGGTGGAAAGATTGTGCCTTGTAGGGAAGTCTGCATATTAGATATCAGAACGTAGGTGGTGAGTAGTAGTTATAATTATGGGCAACATCATCGCTGTTCTCGCTGCATGTTCTTTATGACGGGTATGATTTAGGGGTAAATAAATAAACCTAATTTGAAGACTTAACAAATAACTACATGTTGCATTTTCTGATTTATCGTTTCCCGGTAATCCTTGCATTCTGCTATTTATATTCATCGAATAGCTTGGCTCAAACGCAAGGCAGTGCTGTTCCCTTAAAAGACTTGTATGAAAATGCAAAAGTCGCATATGCGGAATATGAAAGAAAACATGGTGGGTTCGTAAATACCAGGAACACGCGATTGCATTACCTATCGTGGGGAAGTCCAAACAAGCCAGCCTTTTTATGGGTGCATGGAAGCTTGACAAATGCATATGAATTTAAAGGATTTGCTGATACGCTAGTTCAACAGGGCTACCGAGTTATAGCTATAGATTATTATGGACATGGTAAGACACCTATTCCCAAGCATCCAGTTTCACTATATCATATCGCTGATGACATAAGAGATTTGATGGTTGAGCTTAGAATCAAGAAGGCTGTAATTGGTGGATGGTCAAGAGGAGGAGCAGTGAGCACAGCCTTCTATGATGCTTATCCTGAACGGGTGCGAGGCCTTATTCTTGAAGATGGTGGTTCAGTTTCTATAAATACTGATTACCATTTAATGGATGATCCGAAGCTAAACTCAACTGTAAAGAGTATTGTAGATTCATTTCCAAAAGATACCAGCTACGTTTCTGAGTTCGACGCATATACAGCCATTTATGATTCTGGGAGTGGTGGTAATCAATTTGAAAATCTAGCTTGGATTACCAGGACAGAGAAAGGACGGTATGCAATATGTCCGGGAGTAGCAGACCTTTTCAATATGAAATCGGAAAATGGATGGTTAAACAACATTGTCCGACCTACTCGTTCGCCCCTTTTCGCTCAATCATTCTCTGTTTTAGAACCCAAGATTGTTTATCGAAACTTAAAAGTTCCAATGCTCATTCTAGATCCAGTGAGTTCAGATGATTTTATGAAGTTTGAAAAAGCTAATGCAGAGCTTGAGGCGCTCCATCCACACCTTATCGAGCATAAAATCTATAAGGATACTGGTCATAATATTCATTATGAAAAAAGAAAAGAGTTTACAGGAGATTTAATTAACTTTTTGAAGAGAGTTAGATAGATAAATCTTTTACGCCAATATTTACTCCTTTTTGGTCAACATAAAAGCATGTAAAGAACCCTTATCTTCCTCGTTTGTCACGAGGATACAGTCACTGCTATTTCATCGCATTCTAACTGTAAGGTAGACTTTATAACCTAAATTCTATCAATCAGGTTTGCTTCCCATTGCAAAATGCTAATACTACGATCTAAATCATTTTACCCCATCCTGACACCCTGCTGCATTTATTTACCAAAACAGGCTACGTACTCTCTATCTTTGCATAGATGAACGCACAGAATCTGTTAGAGCGAACTCTCGCTTACGATTTTCGTTCTATTGACGAAGGTTATTCCTTTTAAAAATGCCGCTAACGCCGATTTAATGCAAATCAATTTGCGCAAAGGATCAGGCGCTACACGATGACATGTCCCCAAAATTCACTTACTAGTCAATTGTTGTGTCAGCAGATATTAAATCTTGCAATTTTATCTAGATTCGATGCATAGTATTTTGGGAAACCTAAAATCTAATCCCCCGCTTAACTCCCCGACCAAGTAATTTAAGCAGTCTGTACGGAGATACTCTTGCCAGGCGATACAAGTCCTTTATAAATTCTAGTTTATGCATACTAGTTCCATCAGCGGTCATTTTGCTTAAAAGATGCTCGCCCAAATATTTGTAAACCACTTTATTACCTCTTCTCCAGGCACCAACTAGATCTTTCCTGCTACGCACATACTTGTACTCAGCCCGTCTGACCTTCATTTCGCATCTTGCCATGTAAAATGCATTCTTAGTTACGTTAGTATCATGTTGTCTATATTGGAGAACAATATTTTCGATAGAACCAACTGGTAGCTTTCTGGC
>DASVRX010000305.1:0-13156 GCA_036388375.1 Pedobacter sp.
CAAAATGGAAAATATTATCACATATCAGGTTAAAACCCTCTTTTCGGGCGCGGATGAGAGGAATTGGAATAAGGTAAAGTCTGTAATGGACAAGCAGGTTTTGCTTGATTATTCCTCAATGACTGGAAGCCCTGCTACAAACTTAACCCCTGAAGAAATCATCACCGCCTGGGCAGCATTCTTGCCAGGATTTGACAGAACAAATCATAAAGCATTCAACTTCAAAGTCATCATAAATAACGATGAAGCCATAGTGAATTATACTGGCAAAGCCGACCATTTTCTGAACTCAGAAGTGTGGACAGTTGAGGGCTCCTACAATACCAAATTTAAACGAGTTAATGAATATTGGTTGATAGTGGCACACACATTCAATTTTCAAAAACAAAGCGGAAATACCAATTTGCCTGCTGAGGTTGCAAAAAAAATGGAACGCTTGTCTTTGGAGAAAACAGAGAAATAGTGGAGATTTCTTTGTTGCACTTGAAACACAAAGTTTGAAGTACTGACAGGCTTTCCTAAGGGTGGTTGAGTACAAAGAATACTTTACCAAATTGTAATGTAAAACATTTTATTGACACTGGGCAAGCATGAGAAATCATCGCTTGCCCTTCTTTTTTAAAGCCTTTTTGTTTATTATCTGAATAAAAGCTGTGTTGTTCCGTTGATTTGAGTGATCTGATATTGCGTTCAGAGAAATGTCAATCTTTCGGGGTCACCGCCAGTAATCTCTTTTGAATTAAATGTTGTCGTCTTGTACTTTGAAACTTCTGAAGAGTCTTACATTCCGAAATACTAATCTGCTTTCACAACTGGAAAAACTGTAAAGTTCTGATTGGTAAGTTGCCAATAAGGCACAAATTCAAATTCAGCATTTTTTACAACTTTAAAACGCAAAGCGTTGTTAGCATCGGGAATTAAATTGTTTTGTAAACTAGAAATCCCGCTAATGATATGTGGTGCTTCTTTTTTACCGGTTAACGCTAAAAGAATTGGGCCATATTCCATTGCATAACGATTTGCGCCAGCAACTTTATCAAATCCATTATAAGGTGTAGCTTTTAAAGCCATGGGAAGCGTGAATTGAATCTTATCGCCATTTCGCCATTTACGCGATAATGAAACATATGTGCCGGGTTTCCCAACTGCTGTTTTCTTACCATTTATTAAAATATCCATGTCACGTGTTACCCACGAAGGAGTGCGCACACGCAGCTTCATGTCGATTGGGGAAGAAGTAGTTAGATTAAGACTTATCTCGGGTTTAAAAGGGAAAGTACTTTCCATTTTAAGATTTACCTGTTGGCCTTTCGCTTTCCAATTAATTGCGGAAGGTTCAAACAAGTTTACATACAATCCGTCGGAAGCGATGGTATAAATATATTCTGGTAGCGACCCTAAAAGCCGGGTTCCTTGCCCTTCGCAACAGGTATTGGACATACTCACTGTGCCTTTATTACCTTCCATTTTAGCATGGTAATGAATTCTTCCTTCGTTTGTTTGAGCAGCAAGAATTACATTATAAATAGACTTTTCAATTTCAGTTGTATACTTCTCGTTATCGGGATAGAGTAAATGCAAACGCTGATTAAATTTAATCCAAAATGCACTGCCACAGGTTTCACCGGTATGACCTAAATTTGTTAAATAATACGACTGAGGGGGATGGCTTGTATGAGAAGTCTTTTCCCAATTTACGAGTTGACGCTTACCCTTATCATCAACCTTCCAATGATTTTCGCAAATGGCGATACTTCCGCCTGTATGCTCCCACTTGTCGTGGATAAGATCCCAGGCGCCAAGCATGGAGTTTAAGTAGTTTTTATCACCTGTTGCTAAATAGTGATCGAGGTAAGCTTCAAAACTTGTAATGAGATAACTATGCGGATTTTGCAAAGGATATTGCCAAACTGCGCTGTCACGACGCGCACCCAGTTCATTCATCCACCAGTCGCTTACATAATACTTTTCTGCTACCTGTAAATCTTCGGGCTTACCCACAGGCGAAAGGTATGTGCGAGTGCTGGCTATATGTCCCTGGTGACTGTTATTAGGCCAATATAAAAGCTTTGGGTGCATGGTATCCCATTTATTAAACCAATCGGCGTGGCCGCGTAATAGCGTATATGCTTTTTGATTACCAGAAATACCGGCATCAATTAACCCGTGAGTTAACCATGCACGACCATAATTAGGCTCTTCGCTCCTTACACTATCTGGTTTATAAGGAAGAATATATCCATTTGGCTCCCGGCATTGTTCAATTCCGTCAATGAGTTTATCTAATTCATTTTGAAGCTTTGCGTTTGGTAGCCATCTTAATGTATTGCCCGCACCCATTAAAAATCTGCCTGCGTTAGAACCTCTGAGATCGGTATCCCAAAAAGGCACCTGCTTACGTGTGGTATCTGGAGTAAACGGCACCCCTGCCCTTTTCCAAAAGGGTTGCAACATGTGATTAAGTGAAAACGAATTGAGCAAATAGTTAATATTTCGTTCAAGGGCTGGCTTGAATAATCCTTTTTCAGATAGGATTATATCACTGGTAGGGACTACAACCTTTAATTGAGCAGGTTTCCAGCTACTAGGGTCACTCGCTTTTAAACGGCTTTTGTATTCGCTTTTGGGTAGACTATAATCTAACCTTCCTGATGCAGGCTTTTTAATAGAACAGCCAATGCAAAATGAACATAAAACAAATAAAATACCGGCCTTAACATGATGTATATGTCTGGTTTTAGAACTTAAAAAAGATGGTTTCATTGATTGCATATTAGCTTAAACTAAGGTTGGTGTTGAGTCGCTATTCGACCCAAATAAACAGGCTTTGAAATACTTTAACAACTATCAGGATCTATAAAGTCTACTACTTTAACGGTATTATGGCTAATTTAAATTACTACTACTAAATAATTTTTGTAGCAATAAACCCAATGCTGGCTTCTTGCCGAGCGTGGGCTCTCAAACTGGCTAAATCTATTAATGAGTACGGTTTCAATCAAAAATACTAATAGAGATGGCTTAAAAGTTGAATTTAAAATACAAAAAATGATGGTTTTATGCTCTTTTAGCGTGAGCTGTGTAGTGATTGATATCTTTTTGGAGTTAGTCCTGTAATATCTTTAAAGTGCTGATTAAAATTGGATAGGTTTTGAAATCCACTTTTATAGCAAACGTCGGCTATGGATAATTTTTCGTTAATCAACAATTTACAGCAGTAGCCAATTTTCATTTCAATCACAAATTGAGTAAACGACTTCCTGGTGCGGCTTTTAAAATACCTGCTGAAGGCACTTGGACTCATGTTTGCAACCGCAGCTGCTTTATTTAGATTTAGATCTTCATCAAAGTGATTCATAATATACTCATAAACCCTTTTTAACCGATCCGAATCTTTCAGATTCATTGAGTTTGCAAAACCTTCTGAAGAAATTCCTTCAAACTCTTCAGACTCAGCAATTTCTTGCAGGATAGTTAACAAACTAATTATGGTTTGAGATCCAGCGCAGCGCTCTATATTATTCATTAGTTCAACTACCCTTTTATTCGTCGAGCCAAGAATATTTAACCCATGTCTTGAATGGCTTAGCAATCGCTTTACTTTGTACATTTCCGGAGCCTCGAAAAATTCATCTCCAAGAAAATTATCAAAAAAATGAATTACCAAAGCTTCAGAACCATGTGATGATTCGTTACGCCATGTATGGGGAAGATTTTTTCCAAGAAGAACCAGGTCGCCTTCTTTAAAATTATCAATGTTATCGCCTACCAGGCGACTACCATTGCTTTTAGTAATTAACGTTAGCTCAAACTCATCATGAAAGTGCCATATACCCGGAAACTTATCATCATATTTATAACGATTGATACTGAATGAGGCTTTTTGGGGAACATTAACCTTGATTAGAACAGGCTGCATTGGTCAAGTTCATTTATATTCACATAAGCAATTTAATCAAACCTTTGCATATACAATACAGAACAGCCCTACGATATAGAACAAAAACATCCAATATAACAGTTTCGAAGTTTCTGAAGGTGCATCTTTAAATTCTTTCCAAATAAAAACGCCCCATATTGCAGCAATCATCGCATTACCCTGACCTAATCCAAATGAAATGGGAAAGCCCGCTTTCCCTGCTGATAAAATGCTAAATATGAGACCTGCTCCCCATAATGCTCCTCCCAACATTCCAACTATATGATCTCTAAAAGTTCCGCGGAAATAATCCGCATATGCCAAAGGCCCCCCTTTAACAGGAT
Organism: Pedobacter sp.; assembly: GCA_036388375.1. Classification (GTDB taxonomy): domain Bacteria; phylum Bacteroidota; class Bacteroidia; order Sphingobacteriales; family Sphingobacteriaceae; genus Paradesertivirga. Next base: position 4,264 of record DASVRX010000305.1, read on the forward strand.
TCTTCATTAAAACCGTATTGAAAATAAAATTGCTTGCTAACACCCCAATGCCGAATATCAGGGCTGCACTATAGGGTCCAATTTTTCCGGGTTCTGGTAAGGAGAAATCTGGATACATCGCTTTTGCAATAAAGCGATAAAAGAAGCCGAATAATATACCTGCTATTACTGAAAGTATAACTCCTTTAAATGAAACTTCATTTTTTACATGAGATAATTTTCGATGCGCAATTGCAGACAATAAAATTGCAGCTACAATTGAAACAACACCCGCCAAAAGGAAGTATGGATTTCCGGACGGAATAGCTATATAATTAACCACCACTCCTAAAACCAGGCCAACGCCTGCTCCGATCGGAAAAGCAACCGACATACCCGCAACAGCAATAGCAGCAACAAAAATAATATTAGCAGCGTTGAAAATTACGCCTGCCAAGATGCAGGAAAAGAAATTTTCATTACTTATTTGGCTAAGGTCTGGTAAAATTGCCCGGCCACTTCCGCCTGTATTACCCAATGTTAAGGCTAATATCAGGGCGATGAACAAAATTCCTAAAACGTAGTCCCAATAAAATAACTCAAATCGCCAATTAGCACCTGTTAACTTTTGGGTATTTGGCCAGGAGCCCCAGCATATCATGGTAATAACCGAGAATACTACAGCAAGGGCATAAGTTTCAATTGTGAACATAATCTTGAATAAGGAATAATTCTATACGACTCTGTTTTTTACCATACTGCCTTTAAGCCCGCGAACAAGCTCTTCTGCGGCCATGCGTTGCAGTGTTGGAACACTTCTTTCACTATACCAAGCGGTATGAGAAGTCAATACAGCATTTTCACATTGATATAATGGATGGTTTACAGGCAATGGTTCTTCTTCGAACACATCCAAACCGGCAAACAGTTTACCAGATTGTAATACTTTGGCTAAAGCCTCCGTATCTATTAGGCCGCCCCGAGATGTATTTACTAAAATGGCTCCAGCTTTCATTCTTGACAGGGTTTTTTCATTGATGATGTGATGCGTTTCGCCATTTAAGGGGAGATGCAAGGAGATAATATCTGATTGTTCTATCAGTTCATCAAAACTTAATTTTCGCACTTGGCTCTTTTTCATTGTGGCAACATCAACGTTTGGATCAAATGCTGCTTTTGAAAACCCAAACACATTAGCACGATTTAGAACTTCTCGAGCTATTCTGCCATAACCAATAGTTGAGAAAATCATGTCTTTAAAAGCTGGCATCGATTGAGGGGGCGTGATTTTCCAAATACCTTTTTTCATTCGCTCTTGCGTAATAGTGAGCTGCCTTGCCAATGATAACGCTAAGGAAATGGTATGATCGGCTACTTCTTCTATGCAATAATCAGGTACATTGCACACTTTGATTCCTCTTTCTTTTGCTGCTTGCAAATCAACATTATCTACGCCAATCCCATATCGCACAATGACTCTGCAATTTTTAAGCTGCTCAATAACTTTTCTAGTTACTGGCGCCCATTGCACAAGTAAACCCACTGAATCCGCCCCTTTTTCAATTATCTCCTCCGGCGTTGTACACTGTGCCGTTTCTATCAAGTATCCACTAGATTGAAGCAGACTGCTTTCCTGATCAATATTTTTAAATCCGTAATCTGTTATTAAAATTTTCTCCATACCACTGTTATATTTTACCGGGTGATTCCATTGCTTGATTTAGTCGAATTCGATGACAGATTTTATATGACTTCCTTTTGCTTGTATCATATCATAAAAAGCGGCTTTGCCATCTTCCAGATTATAATAGTTAACCCATGAGCTAACATCAACTTCGTTTGATGCGATCAGTGCAACAGCATCCTCAATATCATTTTGAGTGGCTGCATAGCTTCCCATCACACTTTTTTCCGACAGAACAATATCATAACTGTACAATGCATTGCTGTTTTTATGTAATCCGATGATTAGCAACACGCCGCCAGGGCGGACAATGCTTAGACCGAGTTTATTTGTTTCTGAGTTCCCTACAGCATCTACCACTAAGTCAATGGGTTCGCCATTCGTGTAGTTCTCTATTTCCTCATTTACATTGGAGTTTAGTGGATTGATCACGCCAACTGCTCCGAGTTTTTTTGCAACCTCAAGTCGCTCAGTTCTAATGTCGGAGACTATCGTATTAGCATTGCGAAGTGCCTGAAACGCCTGCTGTGCAACCAAGCCAATTGGTCCGGCCCCTATAACCAATACATTTTTGATCGAGAGGTGCTGAGTGAGTTTTACCAGGTGAATGCCATTGGCCAGAGGTTCTGCCATACAAGCCTGTTTTGCGCTAACTCCTTCGGGTACGGACATAAGAGAAGTTGCCGGCACATTTACGTAAGCACCAAAGGCCCCGTTGCGATGCATGCCAAACACCTGGCGGCCAGAACAGAGATTTGTTTTCCCATTGATGCAGTTTGTGCATTTGCCGCAGGATACAATGGAGTTGCTTACTACTTTATTGCCTGGTAACCAACCATGAACATTAGTGCCAACTTCTTGAATAACGCCGCTAAATTCATGGCCCATAACCAAAGGAGGAACCCGTCTTGGACTTTGCGAATTAAAAGTTTCGATTTCGCTGCCGCAGATTCCGCATGCCTCTACTTTCACCAATACCTCGTTTTCGCCATAATCTGGAATTGGTAAATCTTCAAGACTTAATTCATTATGAGCCGGATAGTAAAGCGCCCTCATTGTTTTCTGTATCTCCAAAATCATATATAATTTTTACTCTGTTAACGGGCAATAGAATTCCAGCCAGCGATATTTCTTGTTACCCTGGGCAAAATTTTTCGAACAATTTAACTACTCCACCTTAGCTACAGCTCTGATTGGAGAACCATCGCGCCCCTTAAGATTTAGTGGGAATCCCATGAAAAGAAATGTATCCGGTAATTCCTCCAGATTGGTTAAGCTCTCTACTACCACGATTTCCGCCGGTAGTAAAATATGATGTAATTCATACCAATCCTTTCCCGGTGTTGGCATATCCATACCCAAAAGCCTGATTTTTTTACTTACCAAAAATCTGGCTGCTTCTTGTGTTAGTGATGGAAAATCGCTAAAAAAATTTTCATCACTAAAATGCTTATACCAACCCGTCACAAAAATTATTTTGGCTTCAGGGATTAGTAAATGTTCGTAGGGAAGGAAATCTTCAACAGTAATTTCTTCATTTGCCTCTTTTGGTATTCTAAGTAAATGTGTTTCACCATAAAACCAGTCTAAAGGCATCTGATCAATCGTTTTTCCCTCATCGATAAAATGATACATTGCATCTAAATGAGTTCCCTGATGCGTGCCGATTGAGACTTGAGAAATATTATACCTCAAGGTTTTTGTATTACCATGTGGAATTATGCTCAATTTTGGATCGAATGGGAAGGTTTGCTGCCCATGTATTAACGGATGCGATAGGTCTATAAGCTTCATTTTATGCTCAATTATCTTGCTAAATAGCCACCATCAACCAGCATGTCGCTGCCTGTTATAAAGGAGGCGTCGTCACTTGCTAAAAAAGCCGCAGCCGCAGCAACTTCTTCCGGTCTGCCTTGTCTGTTTAGTAAATGCATGGCCGATGCTCTTTCATTTTCTTCTTCTATGTCTAAGTTTAGTTTCTTGCAAGAGTCAACAAAAGCTTTGGTATAGATATAACCCGGACATAAGGTGTTTACACGAATATTGAATGGGGCAAGATCTTGTGCCCAGCATTTTGTTAAACCTCTTATGGCAAATTTTGTGGCATTATAAGTTGCGAAGTTTGCTTGTCCAACGAATCCACTCACAGAAGAGAAATTAATTATACTACCGCCTCCGTTCTTTTTCATTTGTGGCACAAAGTATTTTGCCATTAGTGAAGTGCCTGCAATGTTTGTGGCATTTATAGTTGCCCAATCTTCCGCTGTAGCTTCAATTCCTTTGAAAATAAAAGCTGCAGCTGCATTGATTAGTATGTGAATCGGGCCATTCTTTCTTTCAATAGCTTCGCTTGCAGCCCGCACTTCATCTTCCTTGCTAATATCTACCTGATAAAAATCAGCCTGTACAGAAGATAATTTCTCTCTATCAGCCAGTTGTTTATCCAGAAGAATAACAGTACAACCCTCTTCATATAAGCGTTGGGCTGTAGCATATCCCAAATCCCCTAATCCGCCGGTAATTACAGCAATTTTATCTTTTAACCCTCTCATTAAATATTTACATTAATTAACTAATAGTAAAAAACAGCTTAGCGGAAACGTATTATTAAAAAATGCAATACACGTTCTGGTAATTGGTCTCTAACTAGTTAAAACGGTGGATGGTAAAATTAGAGGCTGTTTATACTTAAAACTATCAGAAAAATACCAAAAAACGTTGCTTTTATGACATTTATCGATTTAACTCCTCATTTACGGCAGGTTCCCGGTTATCTTTCTTACAATCTTGAGCAGGGAGCTACGAACACAGAGAAGTGGTCAGACTAATAGGTAATAAGGTAATTTCGAGGAAGTTGTAGTATACGATATTAGAATAGACGCCTTCTATTGTACATTATTGTGCACAAAATCTGCATACTAGACCTAGTGATAATTAATATCTTAATTATAAGCTATTTATAAAATAAACGGTCAGTAATTCTGCATGCACAAAATTTGCTCACTATTTGCAAACCTTAGGATAATAGGGTTTTGCTCTTGCATTATTCTTTTTGGTAAGAATAGAGAATTTTTAACACTTCCTTTAAGTTTCATACCTAATATAGCTAGAAGTACAATCCCAAACATCGTCTATTTTGGAGCATGTGAATGAACTTCATATGTGCTCTTTAATATCACTCTCTATCTTTTTCGATAAAGTAAGCTTTATCTGCAATATCTCTGAGGCAGAGATCGAGCTCCTTGCTGCTTGCTTTTAACATTCTCAATAGTTCCTTCTGGTCATCGCCTTCTACCATTCCAAGCATCTCAACTATACCCAAAATATTGGCCAGCGGTTTACGTACCTGATGAGAATTCACGTGAGCGATCTCAAGAATTTTTTTATTCCGCTCACCCACTTCATCTTGCTTCTTTTTCAATTCGGTGATGTCCTGCATAGATCCGATCATACGAACGGCAACGCCTTCATCATTATGTATAAGGTAGCCCCTTTCAAGGAAAAATTTATAGCCGCCGTTTGCACATCTGAATCGGTATTCATCAGACCAACTTCCGGATTCTTTTATTACGTTGTGAATTTTCTTCGCTACCCGTTCCCGGTCGTCTACATGGATATTCTCTAACCACCAATCACCATTTTTGGATTTTTCAGGTTCAAATCCAAGCGTTTGCTTCAACGCTGCGTTCCATTCAATTTCATTCGTTGTCAGGTTCCAGTCCCAAATTATGTCATTGGTAGCCCGATTTAAGATATCGTATCGCTCCTTAGCATCCTTGATTATTACTTCTGCTCGCTTGCGCTCAGTTATATCTCTGAAATAAACTGATAAACCGTCTACGGAAGGGTAAGCCGTCACATCAAACCAAACATCAGCTTGCGGCAGGTACTCTTCAAAATGAACCGGTATATTTTCCTGAACAGCTCTGTGATATTCAGTATAGAATTTAAGAGGAATTGCATCTGCGTATACGTCCCAAACATTTTTATGCAATATCTTTTCACGTGGCATTTGGAGCATTCTCTCGGCCTCGCAATTCCAGTAGGTTACCACCCAGTTTCGGTCAAGTGTCATAAATCCATCTCTGATGCTTTCTACCACAGTGATTATTCGCTGAGCTTGTTCCTGTGAAAGGCGTTCTGCGTTCACCTTGTCCGTTGCGTCTCGAGCGATACAAAACATAGTTTGTTCTTGTTCATCCCATCGTGCAGACCAAAGAATGTAAACAATTGAACCGTCTTTCCTTTTGTAGCGATTTTGAAAATTAGTAACATCTAAACCAGATGTAAGCCGGGTAGCAACTTGTTGGGTAAGTTCTCTATCATCTTCGACAATAAGTTGCATATACGGCGTTCCAATGAGCTCCTCTGGTTCATAACCCCAAACTTGCTTTGAAGCTCTACTACACTGTATAAATCTTCCTTCATGGTCGAAAGAACAGATAACATCAAGGGAATTATTTAAAACTCGCTGTAGGGCGGCGGCGTTCTTTACCAATTCGGCTTTGTGGTCGAGAAGCTCTTGTATATTACTCACTGTAACAAGCCTGCTCTTTGCATCACCATAAAACAGGGGAAGGGACACGATCTGAACCCAGAACGCATTTCCATATTTGTCCATATGGTGAACATCCATGGTGTTCTTTTTCTCAAGGTCAAACTGAGAAAATACGCTCGAAAACAACTCCTGCTCTCGTTTCGATCTTAACTCTTTCAATGTTAGGTTTAGAAACTCCTCTCGGGTGTACCCATACATTGAGATAGCTGCTTCATTAACATCTAAAATATGTAAATCCCTCAAGCGGTAAATCCACATGGGTTGGAGATTTTCCTGAAACAGCAACTCAAGTATTTGATCGGAATTATTTTTTGATAGGGTTTCCAAAGACAATTGTTTATCTCTGCCTCTGTTAGATCAGTGGCAAATTACACGTTACGTTTACAGGTTGAAAAGGTTACCGGTAACGCCTTGGAAAGTATTGGTATTAATCAAATATCATCCATTAAATCTATTCGAAATCTCTCGCTACATATAAGTAGCAACCTAGCGTTACTACTTATATGAAAGCATCCAATGTCCAAGAGCAGAAAAATAAAATGAGTGAGGTTAAAATACGACCAATTAATAAACCTTCTATATCAAGGAATTGGTGTTACTACATATTGATAATACAGATTCTATTAGTGTTTCGCACTACTTGCACTACTCATCTCCGAAGCAAGTTTTATTGCATTATAGGCGTTCACAACACCCCCCGAAACTGATATTTCATCAAGCCTAACATTTCTTTTACTACCCTCTTCTCTTATCTTAACCTTGTGATTAACCTTCGTTACAGACCTTATAATAATATCTTTCACTTGAACAGCGGATAATGAAGGATAATATGAACGTATCAAAGCAGCTAAACCCGAAACCACCGGCGATGCCATACTTGTTCCATTCTGAGCTTCATATTTAGAACCAGGCATTGTGGAATTGATCTTTACCCCCGGAGCAAAAACATCTACAGACCTATCACCATAATTTGAGAAATCTGCTATAAGATTCTCATCATTAGTCCATCCCGACGCACCGACTTCGATCCAGTTGGCTGCCTTTGGAAGAGAAAACCGTGTGGTGTCCGGAGCAATTTTAACTGGACGCTGGATTCGGTTCATTCCACCCATATTTTGGTTTTGATTCAGCGTAGGATCTATAAACGGGCGATCTTTGGGAGTAATATCACCAAAAACCCTATTAGGATAATTGACTTCTATATCTGTATTCTTCGCATCGTTTCCAGCCGCGTGAACCAAAAGCACATCTTTTAAAGCTGCGTATTTTACAGCACTATCAACGACCGCCTTATTCCATGAATATGCTTTACCGAAACTCATGTTGATTACCTTGGCACCATTATCTACAGCATAACGTATGGCGTTTGCAACGTCTTTATCACGCTCATCACCGTCGGGAACCGCTCTGATCGCCATAATTTTCGCATTATCTGCAATTCCATTTATTCCAATTTTATTATTTCGAACAGCAGCAATAATTCCTGCTACATGAGTGCCATGTTTAGCATCAGGCCCGGTAACATCCGAGTTTCCATAAATTTTTTCAAAAGCGTTAGTATAATTATCCTTGACTGAATCTCTTGGATCGAAGTCTATATTTAAATGATAATTAACTTGTGAGCTAAAATAATCATACCCTTCATCAAGCTCTTTTTTGAATGCAACATAATCCTTATCCTTTTTCATTTCGGATTTGATTGCTTTGAGGACTTTTGATTCCAGTTCATTCGCAGACTTATAATTATCGAAATCCTTTTCAGTAGGTATTGGTTTACTGATTTTTGAAACTATCTCATCTGTAGTTTTCTTTAAGATTCGAAAACTTTCGTAACCTCTCCTAGCATTCTCAAGTTTAGTCATATAATCAGTAACCATCTTTTTATACTGATTAAACTCTTTACGCTCATCGTCACTTAATGGTGATGCATTTACAATTGAAGCGTATTTATCCTGCAGCTTTCTGACAAGTCTTACCACCTCAAGGTTATCGTACCTCACATTGGTACCATCGCTGGAACCTATAAAATTCCAACCAAAAACATCGTCCACATAACCGTTTTTATCATCGTCTTTCCCGTTTCCTGCAACCTCCGATGGGTTCTTCCAGATGATGGATTTTAAATCCTCATGTTCTTCGTCTATACCCCCATCAATCACAGCAACAATTACAGGGTTCCCCTTTTTATTTTTCAAAAGCTCGTATGCTTTTTCAGTACTTATACCCATAACCCCATCTTGCTTTAAATCAAGATTTTGCCAGTTTTCTTTGGGTTTATCTTTCGTTTGCCCCTGAAGGAATAAAGGAAAGATTGACGCTATTAAAATTATTCTATTAACTATATTCATATTTCTGTTCTAAATGCATTACTATAACGAATATCTTATACGTTATTTCTGTTGATTAAATTTTTGAATATTCTTTGACATTGTGAGTTAGAACATCTAATCCCGTTCTGGGTAGACATTAAAACCTTTAGATAGTTTAATATAATGGTTGTTTATAGAGAATAGGATTCAAGCAAGGTCTGTTAGAAAACCGCCGAGTTAAAAGATAGTTTGCAACGCCCAAAACAAAAAAAAGCCCGTTAGTAAAACTAACGAGCTCTTAGGAGTAAAATTTGGCACCGACCTACTCTCCCACGTGTTACCGCAGTACCATTGGCTCTGGCG
>DASVRX010000306.1:0-11893 GCA_036388375.1 Pedobacter sp.
CATACAGCGGGAAGGGCGGCGCAATTTTTATTAATCAGGGTTCAGCAATAATCAGTAGTGTGTATTTTAATAACAATAGTGCCAATGGCGGGGCTGGTACGGGTGGTGCCGTTCAATTTATGTCCGGATCAAATCATCGCATTGAAAACTCAGCTTTTACAAACAATATCTCCAGCAGTAACGGCGGAGGAATTCATGTTCATGCCACAAATTTGACGGTTATTAATACGACTATGACCGGTAATACAGCTACTGGAAGTGTCGGCGGAGGTATCTGTGCTGATGGCGCGGTATCACTAACTCTGCGTAACAATACTATTACTGCCAATAGCGGTGCCGGGGGCGGCATCTTTCAGAGCGGAGGAACACTTAACTTCGGCAATAATATCATCGCCGGCAATGTGGTGAGTGGCGGAGGCAGTTCGCCTGAAATTCTTATTATTCCGGGAAGCAATGCGGTGTCCGTAGGTTTTAACTTTATTGGTGATTCGGCAGGCGATTCAATAGATACGCGTGCTCCTATAACATATCAATCAACTGACATTCTCGATACTCCTCCGATGCTTTCCGCACTCGGCAATTACGAGGGATCCACTCCAACACAAAAATTGCAATCCGGAAGTCCGGCAATCGATAAAGGTAAGTCATTCAGCTCAACTACAGACCAGCGTGGGTTGGCTCGACCTTATGATAATCCTTCGGTGGCTAATGCAGCAGGTGGAGATGGGGCTGATATCGGTGCATATGAATTGCAAAGCTTCATCCCAGGAGATTTGGATTTGACCTTTAACTCTCCCAGAGGTTTTATCCGCACGATATTAGGCGACAGCACTGGGGACGCCGGACAGGCGATTGCCGTTGATCCCAGCAACTACGGTTCGATTGTGTTGGCTGGAACGGCAACTTGTTCGCCGAATGTTGGCGGGGGCAATTGTTTTGGCGTATCCCGATATAATAAAGACGACGGTTTACTCGACACGACATTCAACAATCGAGGGTATGTCCGGACGAAATTATACGATGAAAACCAATCGACTTCTGTCGTCGTACAGCCCGACCGGTCAGTCGTCGTGGTGGGATGGACTAACCAGAACAGTGTTCCTTCCCGTTTTATGATCGCTCGCTATGATAATTTAGGAGTCTTGGATACCAATTTCGGCATCCCTAATACACTTCCGAGGGGCATCAGAACTGCTGGCTTCGGTGCTGCCAGTACGCTCAACTCAAAAGCAAGAGTCGTCGCGCTACAGCGCGAAAAAATCATCGTTGCCGGATGGATTCAGCGGTCTGTCGAATCGGATATCGCGGATCTTGCCATAATCCGGCTTAATTCGGACGGTCAGAACGATAGTAGCTTCAATGGAGTAGGGACGTTAATAATTCCGATGGGAGTGTCAAACGACAGTTTCCCTGTTTCAATACAAATACAAGAAGAAGATATTGCAGCTAATGACAAGATTATTATCGGAGCCGGTGACAAAGTTTTGCGAATTCTTTCCAACGGTACCATTGACAGCAGTTTTGGAATGAACGGTCAGACCGCCGCTCCGGAGGCGGGCACAACAATTAAAGCAATCGCACGTCAAACCAACGGGAAAATCGTTTGTGTTGGAACGAAAGTCGGCTATAACAATAATTACTTTACCGTTCTTTTCAGACTAACTTCAGGAGGCAATATAGACAGCACTTTCGTTCGAAGCGACCCATCCGGATCGCCAGTCAACACGAATATCTATTCCTTCGTTCCAACTTCTGTTGTATTGAGTAAAACCGGATATATTATGATTGCCGGAGCGGCTTCATCCGGGTATGCATCTGGATTCTATTTTGCGGTAACCAGTTTTTATCCTAACGGAGGCATCAACAGGAATTTCGGTATTGAAGGTGTTGTAATGACCCCGTTTAACGGTAAGACCGGAGTTGCTAACGGAATAGCGCTTCAATCTGACGGAAAGATAGTACTTGGTGGAAATGCGGTTTCGGCAAATTCACAGAATATTTTAACTTTTGCCGTTGCTCGATATTTGATGAGAGATCTTTAATATTTGCAGAATATTTGATCCTGTCAGTTTACTTATAACTTGGAACTTTCCACCATATTATGCCTCGTATGACATTTTCGGATTCGTTTTTACGCATTTTCAAACATCATTTCAATTTCACTCTGCGTCTCTCGTTGAGAGTATCAGATTTTTTTTATATTTTTCAAATGTCCCGAAACCGAACTTATTTTCTCTCAATTTTTTAATGACTCCACTCAGGTTCTTGTATAGGCTTAAAAACGGTCGTTTTAAGGCTGGTTATCTACTAAGAAACACTAACTTTTAACAGAAGGATCATTTTGTAAAGACTTCTCATGTCTCATTTCGGAACTATCTTATGATTCAACCTTGGCATTTGATAATCAATAATAATCTATAGTTATATGGTTAGAATAGTCTATTTTGGACTATTCTAAAATAGACTTTACGCTTCAGTGGTCAACTGTTACGCGTATGGAAAAATCTATCTATTCCGAGGAATATTTAAACTTCTTAAATCTTCTCAAAGAAGTTAGAAAAACAGCATCCCTTACCCAAGAACAACTCGCAGAACGCTTAGGGCAAACCCAATCATTCATAAGTAAAGTAGAACGCGGAGAACGTCGGCTCGATGTAGTCGAGTTAAGAGCGTTTTGCATTGCGCTTGGCGTAGCTTTCCCTTCCTTCGTTACACAGTTAGACAAAATTCTGTCTGAAGGAAGAAAAATTAATGAGCGCAAGCGAAAAAGAGCCTGATGAATATGTAAAAGCAATCGCCGAGAGCAGACTATCAATTTATGAGCATATAGAAGTTGGAGACCCGGAACTTTGGATACCATCACCGGAGTTAGAAATTATACTCGATGAATCTTTAAGAGGCACGTCTCTTGTAGGATTACCTTTGAGGACACGATCAAAGGTGGTAAAAACGAAAGTTTGCGAGGCACTGGGCTATCCTGTGCCGGCGAGTTTTAAAAAAACTCAACCAAGGTTTCCGGGACAGTTTTTTGATACATATGTTCAAAAATCAACTAATCTTCAGGTATGGAACGAGGAACTGTCACCAATTCGGCGTTATGTAATAATTCAGGTTTCGGACGACGACATTATTACCAAAGTGAAGGTAGTAACGGGTGATACTCTTGCTGTACTTGATACAACAGGAACTCTTACCCAGAAATATCAAGCCGGACTCATTACAGGTGAAGATTCTACTGAACTTATTTCAGCCGCCGATACTACTAATGTGTTACCGCTTCTTACTAAAGAGAACGATTTTTCTGCTGCTGAGTTTAGTCCAATCGAAGCAGCAGTCGCATCTGCAATTCTCCCCATTGATGAAGTTTTTAATAGATTAAAGCCTCTTGTTGGACAAACATTTAAAGATGCTGGGCATGATCAGGAAAGAAATCGCGGAGCTGAGCTTCACCGGTTAATTTGTGAAGCTTTGGGATTCAAAAGTTACAAAGATGATGGGCAATTCCCCGATATTCGCAATCAACTAATCGAAGTAAAACTCCAAACATCTCCAACAATAGATTTAGGACTGGTTCGTCCGGATAGCACGGCTCCTTTAGATATGATTCAAATTGAAGGGAAACAGCTTCGTCATTGTGATGTCAGATACGCGCTTTTTTATGCTAAGACCGATGGTGATTTAGTTACGTTGACGCACTTTTACCTAACAACCGGCGAAGCTTTTTTTACACGTTTTACTCAATTTCAAGGAAAAGTGTTAAATAAGAAATTACAAACTCCTTTACCAAGAAATTTCTTCGGGACTAAAGCCGAATGATTTCCAAACAAGCTTATTTATTTCCTTCTCTAACTTTTCTGAGTCAGCAGAAGGCAGGAGATTATAAAGAGATTTCGTTTTTTTGATAATCCTTTTCGCAACTATTGATGCAGGATCGGGCAAAGGAAATTTCTCAACATACTGAGTCATAAATCTTCTGCGCCCTGCATACAGTTTGTTATTAAAGGAATGATCGTAAAACACTTCAATAAAAGAAGAATTGCCGACGGCTAAACAGAGCCAAAGTAAATTTTCATCTTTTTTGAAATCATCAGTCAGCCAATAACAGTCACCATTAACAACAGCCCCATCTAAATCCATCCAAAAAGTTGGAGTAGCCGTAATATCTCGAAATACTATTTTCGGCTTAGACCATGAAGCTGGATTTTGCGGGACCCAAATTTCAAACCAATTTCGTCCCCCTTGTGAAATATACTCTCTCGCTTCCAATACGGTTTTATGTTTATTGAGATATTCCTTTGAGTGCGGAAAGTCTTGGAGATTAACGACTGCGCGTTTCCCATCTTTTATATAATGAGTATAGAGAATCTTCTTGTCAGTTGAATGGGATTTATAGCGACGAGCTATATGGTGAGTTATCAGCGGTTTTAATAATTCCGGTTGTTGGGAAGCTGGCAGACTATCCCAATCGTCTCGTATAAATACTTTGTCTGCTGTTGTTTTTACCCCGACACGTATCTTTCCAACTTCACCAAATGTGCAAAAAGTATTAGCCTGCACAGTCAAAAGCCATTTATCGGAAGTATTAGTTGCTATGCTCCAAACACTATCGGTATTTTTTTCTAAATCCAATTTACCTTGCCGAACTAAATAGTAATTATCATTTTTAACTTTAACGACTCCTTCCTTGTCTAAAGCCGCAATAACATTTTCACAATCATATTTAGATATTGTTTCGTTAGTAGAATAAATAGAAGTAAACTTCGGAGTTGTTTGTTGAATATCTGTAATATTTTTCTTTTTTAGCAAAAGCACGGCAGGTAAAACGGCAGCGTCAAATAGACGTGTATCCCCCAAATCCCAGAGGTGAAGTATTTCAAAATTCTTCTTTATGATTTTGCGAATTTCTAAGCCGGCTTTAGTCGTCATAAAACGATTTGAGACAATTATTCCGGCAATTCCTCCAGGGCGAAGAACAGCAGCAATTCCACGAATAAATACATGGTAAAGATCTATTCTTCCCGTGAGTTCAAATGTATTTGCTAATTGCTGTGCTTTGTTTGCTCCTAAGATTTGTGTTCTAACGTAAGGCGGATTGGCGATAACTAAATCGAATTTTTGCGGTGCGAAGGGCGATAGATTGTTTTCCAAGTCATATTCCTGCGAAATATGTACAAAATTGTCGCAGCTTAAATTAGGTGTGATATTTGGAAAAAGATTTTTTATCCTAATAAATCCTGCGTTAATTGCCTCTTTGTTTGTATCAAATCCAGTTACATGAACTCTTTTGAGCGTGTTTGATGGTAATTTATTTAGCAGTGAAATAAGGAGTTCCCCATCACCGACAGCCGGATCAAGGATTTTAATCGAGTCTGAGAATTGACCTTTTGTCGCTTCGACTATTTGTTTTGCCACAAATCTAGCCAGCAACTCAGGTGTGTAATGAGAGCCATTAACTTTCTGGAAATTAGCTAATTTATTTTTTGTTTCTATTATTTGGGTTTCCACAATTTTGAATATTAAAAGCTAATTCTAGAATACTTCTATATACATTTAGAGTATAAAAGTGTTGTAAATGCAATGGTAATCGAACGATTTTTAGTATACAGAATAGCTCTAAGAATTAATTCTAGATAATGCATTCCAAGAGCGGAGCGAAATTAGAAATAATAGTTCTTTTACAGTGACGTATATTGTGCAAAACCATTCCTTCTGGACAATCAAAAACTATCCATTTCGGACAATAAAGAATTTCGAACTGTAAATAGAGTTAATCAAACAAAATACCTAATTTCTCTAATTGAAAAAGCAGAGCGAACTTTTTCATATATCACTTGTATCAGAGGTATATAGGCAACGAAAATATTTCTGGGAATTTGAAAATTATCCTGATGAGTAAAGTGTCATCAGTAAAGGAGATAAGTATGAACTATATACTGGCAACTCTAGGTGCGCTAACTTTTACGGTAGGTATTAGCATTGGAGCTTATTCATTTACCCTTAGCGGTGATACTAAAGGGAACATAAAGGGAGATATTAGTTATTCGGTAGGTAATGTTTCAAGAGGTTCTGAGTATCCCCTCAACTATAAGCCAAATGAAATGAACGAAGGTATAGGGGCATATAAAAAAGTTTCTCTTCCTGTTCAACCCATGTCAGTTGATACTAAATTTTATGACAATAAAAAAATTTCATCTGACCTAGTTATAACAGCAAAAGCCTGTAACCAAAGTGGTTTTCTTTGTGTAAAAGCCGCTGCTAAAAAAAGGGTTTATGACAATTTCGATAAGAAAAAAGAATTTAATCCCTCGTATAGAACTTTTTACTTTAATAGTCTCAAGTTGAATAACAAGCTAAGCCCAACATATATACCTCCTTCACCTAACATTGATAAACCACTTACTTTACCCCCGCAGGTTACGAAAAAAACTTTAAATGCAAATTACTCCGTTAAAGTAATCAATAACTATAATTTGAATTATCTTAATAGAAATTCATTGGATTTTAGTAAATAAGGGAGTTTTGACCTTGCCAAAAGAGTTATTAGACGGAAAAACTTTTTCCGTCTAATAACCTTTTTATATTGCTTCCAAAAATAGAGTTTCTGCGCAGTCAAAATAAATAATATTTATCTCGAGAATTATTTTTAAGAATTTCGCCTTTTGCTCAGAGAGCGAAATGTGGAATAAGATATTTTATCTGGTAAATTAGGCTGTCCAAAGTTCTCTTCCGGCTTACAATTCTTTAAATTCTGCGCAAAACAAAAGGCGAGATATAACAACCTCGCCTTTTTATAATATTGTCTATAACTCAAAAGAGCACATAATTTGTTCTTCTGCACGCTCTTTTTGTCATTAAATCAGTTACTGACGCTTAGAAGGGAGCGACATATTGACAATTCTGATCTGATCGTTATTGTCGCCGATCCAGAAATCCACATAATTTGTTTTATACCCTGGGCTAACGACGACGACTCTGTAGTAGTCATTCAGCGGGACTGCCCAAGAACATGCGCCCATCCCGTTAGGCGAGATTTCATACTTCAGCATTTGCTGACCGCGTTGTAAGTAACACTTGGTTGTGCTGAAGTCCTCAGGCATCATATTACTCAGTTGCACCATCAACCCTGCCAGATTTGAGTACTTCTTATCCGGGGAGTTTAAAATTGCATCCGGTCCTTGTTCTAAGGGAACTTTAGCCTGTCGCTCATAGCTTTCCATCCAAGTGCCTTCTTTCATCAGACCGGATTTTTTGTCTTTCGGATTTGCTGCGTTTCGTTCTGCAACTCCCTTCTTCACGAATCCGCTTTTGTTCCGTAAATCCGAAAAGGATCTATTAATTACAGCTTTCGGCTTATCCCTTTCTGCCGTATTAGCGGACGAGTCACCGCCGCTATTTTCTGCGGGCTGGTTAAGCGGCTTCGGTGCGTCGTTATTAACTATTGGGGGGAGTTTATCTTTAACATCCCTTTTCTCGTCGAGTGTCGCTTGGGTCGGCTGGTTTTCTTCAATGATATTCGGGTCTCCGTTTTTAGACACTGTGACTTTAAATTTATCCCCGCTCCGTTTCGGAATACTCGGCGTGCTGATTACGGCTTCCGAACCTGAAAGCTTTGCGGAAGCGGGCAAAATGGCTTTGAACTCGCTGTTCTTGGAAATCTTCGCAGGCGCAGGGAGTCGCGTTGGCAAATATTCTTCGTTAATGACTTCCGTTGCCGTCGCGTCGGCTTTTCTGCCTTCCTCGCGGAGTTGTAGCGCGACAGTGAACATCGCCGCCGCGAAAGTAGCCAGCGATATAAAGATAAGAAACGTCATAGCGAAACCCAAGCGAGGACGCGCGTCCTCTATCGCATTGGAATAAGGCACGCACCAAGACGCAGCGCGTTTGATGTGAGCGAGCATTGCAATGTGCCAGCTTATCTCAATAACTTCTTCGGGTAACGCCTCTCTTAATACTTGCATAAAGCCAGCTTCATAACTCGTCAACATCTGCCCGTGATATTGACAAAAAGCAGCGTGGTTAAGAAGTTCATCGAACTCTTCATCAGTTATTCGGTCGAAGTCATCTCCCCACCGTTCTTTTTGTTCACAATTTTTCATTACTCTCCTCCATCGATACTCAAAAGTTTACGTCGCATGATCCGAAGACCGCGTAAAGCCTCTTGACGCGAAAATTCGGGCGTTATGTTTAACCGGCGGGCGATTTCTTTATGGGTAAACCCGTTCATCACCATCCGCAGGACGTCTTGTTTCTGTTGCGGCAATTCGGTGAACACCTCACGTACGAAATGCAGCAATTCGTTTTGGTAGTATTGGGCTTCAACGGAATTTCCAAACGGCTGGGATGTTTCGGAGTAGCTGCTTCGGCGATAGTCGATTTCCTCATCGGTCAGATCGAATACTTGAATTGTTAATTCCAGCCTTTCCTTGATAAGGTGGCTCAGCGACTCGTTGCGCCCGATGGTGGAAAGCCAACTGAAAGGCTGCCTGTAACCGACAATCTTTAGACCGTCGCTGTATTTCTTCATGTCAACCAAGGCTTTTGAATAGGTTTCCTGCTGAATGTCCTCGACGTGAGAGAATGCGTCGGGGCAGCGATTGTACTTGAGGTAATTCAAAATCCTTTTACAGAGATTCTCGCCGAAATTTGTAATCAGAGCTTGAAGCGCCTCGTCCGGTCCGTATTTCCGGATCATATTGTTTAGCGCTTCGCCCGTTAATATAAAATTATTAGCTGTCAAATCATTGGAATATCCCATACTACCTTTCTCCCAGAGCCGCCGTTTACCGACGACTTCTAAATCATTCCATAACTGTTCTTTTCAGGTTTTTGTTTAGACGGCTGTTTTACACGTCCAAATCGTATATTTTCCCTTCCACTATCGAAAGACTCTTTTTTTGGAAAAACGTGACACCTTTTTTTCAAAAAAACTAATTTCTGCTATTTTGATGCGGCAAACATCCCGTTTGCCGCATTCGTCAACATGAAACTTTTTTGTTTTAGTGGTATTTCGAGGAAATATAGGTGAATATTTCATAAATTAGCATTCCCGAAATGGCGACCTTTAATAGTATGTAGTCGAGCGTCGCGCACCATTTTTCAAACTTCTCCTTCAAACTCACAGGTTCTTTCTTTAATGTTAGCGAAAGTTTCTCGGTGCTGCCTTTCACTACCCTTTTCCGCACGTTTTGTTTTTTCTCTTCTGCTAGCTTTGACATAACACATCTCCTTTTCGTGTGAGGAGGGGAAAATCTCCCTCCATGCTAGTAAAGACTGTAAGCCACATATTTTCGTGACAGCCAGAAGAAGGAACTTCCTGCCAAAATATTTATTTTGCTAATTACTTTAGAAGGACAGATGCAAAACCTTTCACCTGAGCCAGTAGATAACTAATGAACGCGGTTTATATAAAATGTCAGGATGTCTAACGAGAGATTTGCCATCAGGCTGAGTTTTGACGCTAATTGGAGAAGCGACAAAAACAGTACGCGGCAAGATCTTAATCAGTCAATTAAGCTATTTTGAAGAAAGTATTTCCTAGGTGAAATTCGTAGAGGAATTTGCTTTCCACACTTCCTTATTTAAAGGAAATTCAAAAAATTTTAGTTTAATGAGTGTTATGATGGGACGAATTATTTTATTGAATGAATTTAGATTTAACTAACTTCGGAAAATATCTGAAAATTTACAAAAAGAATTTCGCAGAATACTGGGAGCGCGAAATTATTGTTAGTTTGTTCAGTCTAAGCAAGTTCTAAATCTTCTTAAATTCCTTGTTTTTCGCACTCTCTTTGCAAAAGCGAAATCAGTATTCTCAAGCGGAAATTCTTAATCCCAAGTGGTCACAAGGAGCATCGGTCAAATCCTGCTCGACGCCGAGATATTTCTCCGTCGTCTGAATCGAATCATGTCCGAGTGAAAGCTGAATCTGGTCAATCGGCGAGCCGCCTTTATGCGCCAGCTTGGCAAACGTTCTTCTCAAATCGTGAGGCGCAATACCTTCATTTTTCAGTTTCTCGGCATAACCGACGACAATATCCCGAATCGCCTGCGGCGTGATTGATTTGCCCATCAGATTATCACCTTTATTGACCCGGCGAAAAACAAAGCCTTCTTCCAGATGAGCGACCGTTTTCCAAGCATCAATCGCCGCCTTTGCCCAATTCGGCATCGGAACTGTTCTCATCTTGTCGCGCTTGCCGACAATATCGACAATCGCCCAACGTCCTTCGCGCTGCTCGATGTGATGAAACGAAAGAATCGAAGCTTCTGCGCGTCTCAATCCGCAGCCAATCAGGATTGCCAGCAGCGCACGGTCGCGCACGCCTTTGAGAGTTTTGACATCCGGCGCATTGAGCCACATCTGAGCATCATCTTTGGTCAGCCAGTTGCCGGTGCGTCGACCGCGAAACGGCACGCCTTTAACCGCGCGAATTCCGTTGGCGATTTTTGAATCGAGTAGATTATTGTCTTCCGATTCCGAAGCGAATTTTCTAATTGCCGAAAGTTTCTGGTTGATGGTCGCCAATGAGAGTTTCCGTGCTCTCAGGTCTTTGACATAACGGTTGATTAAAGCTTTATTAAGTTCCGGTCGATTTTGCTCCCCGTGCCAAACGAAGAATTCTTCCAGGTGTCTCTGATAAGCCCGCCGCGAGTTTTCAGACGGCAATCCATCGATCACCATGTCAATGATTTTTCGTTCGGCGGCGGAAAGTTTCGGTTTAACTAAAGCGACTGAATTTTCCATGAAAATGTGAAAAAGTAGAAATCAAAATCTTAAATTCCCGGAATTCGGTAAAACTCAAAGAAATTTATCACACCTACTTCCCGAATGTAAATAACTTTCGAGAATCTAAGTTATCATAAGCTATTTACGAGTAATTTAATTTTGAGTTTTTATTGAAATTGTTAATTAACCATTGGTGCTAGTTGAAAAAGTCACGGGAAAGTTTGTGAATTTACCCATAAGTTTGCATCGTGGACTCATAAGCTTGCACTGAATAACCCATAAGTTTGCACTGGGAAACTTCAAACATATAGTATTGCCTTAAATTTGTCATCATAGATCAAAATGCTTCAATCGATAATCTCGATGCCATAGATAATCCAGAAGCCTTAATTCGAATTGTTTTCACAATCTGTATAATTTCAAAAACTCTTCAAATATATTCCTATTGGAGAGGCACGTATCACAACTAACCATTAAATATCCACTTCTCAAGCGTTTCGTCTCTATAAATATGCCGTTATTTGAAATTACTCTACGCCGTATCAGATAATTACAGATTGTTTTAATTACTCTATCTATTTAGTAGAGCACAGGACTGAGAATTGATTTTTCACACGGCAATATATTTGTTAACTACAAAAATGTCAAGCTTCGCGCCCGACAATTCTTTATAGATGATTGACGGTAAATTGTTCTTATTACAGCAACTGTCCGCAAGAAAATAGAACTCAGCTGTTGACTTAATCATTCATCATCCGGTAACTCCTGATGAAACGATTACAAAACTCCTCCAGAATATCTTCAATAAATCCGCTGTCGCCAAAGATGCCGTCATTTGCGAAGTAGCGCTTTTCAGAATCAATACAAAAAAGATAAAATTATCTTGACAATAAAAAGCATCTCAATTATCTTTCATTCGCCCCTAAATAATTTTATTCAAATCTACCGGAAGATAAACGTCTGACCGAAGGCATAGCCGTAACGGTGTGTCTGACTCACTTTTTTCAGACTCTAAAACTTATGAGATACAACCCGTTTGCACGATTGCTCGTTTCCCGTGTGTCTGTTTTTCAAATTTTAAAATTAGCTTTGATTTTGGTTTTTATTGCCGGGACCGGCATCTTCTTTGTAAGAGCGGGGCTAATGAAGTCATCGACGAATAACCCT
>DASVRX010000307.1:0-2936 GCA_036388375.1 Pedobacter sp.
GCCACTTGTAGTAGTTGTTGTTATTGCTTTGGCACTTTCAGTAAAAGTAACAGATCCTCCTCCTGTCTTTGCCCGTGCATAGAAAGCTTGCCCGGGTAATATCTGAAAAGCGTCACCGCTCCACCCGGCAGTACCGGCAAAAATACCGCTCGCGTAAGTTACAAAACCTCCTGTCGGCTTTATTATTCTGAAATCGCTTGCCATGTTACTTTTGGTAATTTCTGCCCAGTTAACAACTGCGGGATAGGGGTTACCAATCAACTTATACCCATCATAGGTTGCTTCATTATTATTGGTTCTTGGAACCGAAACTGTAACGTTTTGCTGATTGATTGTTCCGGTATATTGCATTATAACGTTCTCGGGCGTTGCAAATGGATAGTTAACCTTAGATGCTGTCAAAGCAGTGGCTGCTGTGTAGTTTGTTGTTCTGTCTCCTCTGAAAAACAGGAAAGTTCCTTCACCCTTAGTCATTGGATCTGTTATTGCATCTACAGGGGTAAATTGAGACTGAGAAATTGTTGCAGATTCGTTATACTTGGTAAGGGAGGCGCCATAAGGATTGCCGCTTCCACCCGGATCGAATCCGCCCCCATTCTTTCCGGTAATAATCATATAATTTTTCAGTTGAGCATAAGTAGCGTTACTAACAGGAGAGGAAATAGCCCGTGTGCCTCTATAATTGCTGTTACCATTGCCTGTGAAATACACTTGTACATTCACAGTTCCTGTAACACTGGAACCACTGGGAATAGCCGCTACATTTGCATTAGCGCTTGAAGTTGCAAGCAATGTTAAATTGCTGTTTGCATCAACTGTATGACTGGAGCCTACTTTAAGTAAATTTGAGAGCGTAGAAACGGTATTACTAAAAGTTTTTGTACCTGTACCTGCTGTAGTGATATTATAAAAAGGAGTTACTGTTGATCCACCGATGCTTTGTGCTGAAGATCCGTCAAAAACAACCGTAGATGTACCTTTTGTAAAGATTCCATTATTGGTCCAGCTTGCGTCTTTAACATATAATGTTACATCGCCGCTGGCTACTATATTGGCACCATTATTAATTAATGCCTGCGAAAAACTATAAAATGGAGAAATAGCAAAAACCGCTAATGCAGTAAGGAAAAGTAAGAGTTTAATAGAACCCTTGCGCATAGGTTTCAACGTTAAACAGTTTAACATATGGCTCTATACGCAAATGCCTGTAAAAAGTTACTAAATTTATAGTAGATGTTTAAACAGATATAATTCAGGAAGAGACCTCCCCCCATTTCCCCAAGATCCCGGCTGCCTTTAGCCGTCTTTTTGCTGACTATGCATAGACCATTTTTCGAGCACGTTTACAAGTTCTTCCAACTTAACAGGTTTACTTATATAATCATCCATGCCGGCACGAATACACATGTCTCTATCCCCCTGAAGGGTGTTTGCTGTCATGGCAATGATAGTGGGTTGCACACTTAAACATAATCTTATCATTTTGGTTGCTTCCAGGCCATCCATCTCTGGCATTTGCACATCCATTAAAATAACATCGTAGTTATTTAAACTTACTTCCTCAAGCACCTCATTTCCGTTGCTGGTCATTTTAGGCTCATAACCCAGCTTGTTTAAAACCTTAATTACCATTTTTTGATTCATTGCATCGTCTTCTGCAATAAGAATTTTTAATGGATTTTCCTTCGCAAATTCAATTGAGAGCTTCTGCTTTCCACTATCAGTAGATTTGCTTCTATTTCGCAGAGCCACATGTACCTGCTCATTTAAAATATGCTGCCTAACTGGCTTCTTAATCACCGAACTGAATAGGCCGAGATGTTTTTTGTAAGACTCATCGTCAAACTTGTTTAATAGAATAATCGGAAGATCGGGATAAAGTCTTTTAATCGCTTGGGACAGCTCCACGCCGTTCATTTCAGGCATATGCATATCTGTAATCACCAGATCGTACTCCGTATCTTTAGTAAGAGCAGCTATAGCCTCAGCTCCGGAATTTACCGGCGCTGCAGATAACTTCCATTGCGTTAACTGTTTAGCAAGTAAGCGGCCGCAGGAAATATTATCGTCAACAACTAAAACCTTCTTATTTTGCATTCCGGCCATCTCAATATTTTTAGACCTAACCATCTGCAAGCTTGTCCTGAGCCAGATAGTAAATTTAAAAGTACTGCCGTGATGCTCGGTGCTTGAAACCTCTATGCTACCTCCCATTAAGGAAATGAGGTTTTTACATATAATTAGTCCTACACCCGACGAGATTCCGTTAGTATTTAGTGCCGAAACCGGCTCGGAAAAACCTTTAGAGAGTTGCGCCACCTTGTCGGCAGACATACCCATACCAGTATCCCGGATTTCAAATTCAAGTTTAACACGATTATCCTCGCTGGATTCCCGAAATTTTATACCAATAAAAATATCCCCCGAAACAGTAAAACGTATTGAGTTCTTTACCAGGTTTGTTAATATCTGATGCAACCGCATTGCGTCGCCTGCAACCTGGGTTGGCACATCATTTTCAATATGATAAAGCAGATCAATATTTTGTTTAGCCGATTTGGAAGCAAAAACATCTAAAACTTCTTCTACGGTATTACGCAAATCAAAATCCTTTTGCTCAAGTTCTTTCCCTGATTCAAACCGGGAATATTCCAGAATATCGTTAATTAAAATATCATTAATAAGTTTTAATAAGTTTTCGCCCGATTCCTGTATCGTATTGGTATACTCCTGTTGCTCGGAACTTAGAGAGGTTTCATTTAAAAGAGAAGCCATTCCCATCATTGTGGTCATCGGCGTTCTGATATCGTGACTAATCTTTGAAAGTAACAGACTCTTATTTCTGCTTTCCAGTGCCGCCAAATCACGCGAACTCTGCTCATTTTGACGAGCGTAGGATAAAAGTTCTTTTGTTTCCAGCAGCTGCCGTTCAAGAT
>DASVRX010000308.1:0-3091 GCA_036388375.1 Pedobacter sp.
GTTAAAATGCTACTGTAATGACCAGAAATGCTTTCGATTTTTTCCGGGTTATAATGATCTATTTTCGAATAACCATCGAGTTGGTTTCCTTTTGGAAATTGGTGTATGTCTTCTTCCATTTTTAAGAATTACGCTCCGTAATATTCAACAAAATTATTCTCTGTTTCACAAAGCTTAATTTTGTGCATTTGTGCGCCAAGAGCTTCAACATGGGGTTTTAACTGATGGTAAATTTCAAGAGCTAACACTTCCGTGGAAGCCATTTTACCTTTCATAAAATCTACATCCAGATTGATGTTTTTATGATCGAGTTTATTAGTAACGTTGGTTAGTATAATCTGCTTAAGAACTTTCAGATCGATCACAAAACCCGTTTCCGGATTAATTTCACCTTTTACTGTCACAAAAAGCTCGTAGTTATGGCCATGCCAATTTGGGTTAGAACACTTGCCGAAAACCTCTAGGTTTGTTTCATTACTCCACTCTTCCCTGAATAATTTATGCGCAGAATTGAAGCGTTCCCTGCGGGTAATATATATCATTTTCTTGTTTTAAAGAGGCAAATATACTTAAACTGTACTCAAGCATGGCAAATCAAATATCTGCATTTTGTAAATTGCGATGACAAAACAACATAACATCCAAAGAAATTATCACATTTTAACCTCATCCCTAATATGAACATTCTGCTGGTGGCTGCCACTGCGTTTGAAATTGAACCCTTAGCCAGGCATCTTGATGAGCATGGAATTAATAATTCAGTGAATAAATTAATTACAGGTGTTGGGATGACAGCCACTGCATACGCGTTGGGCCGGGAACTTGCAATGGATAAATACGATCTTGCAATTAACGCTGGTGTTGCCGGAGCCTTTGACCGCTCTTTAAAAATCGGGGAGGTGGTTAATGTGAGGTTAGATAATTTTATGGAGCTTGGCGCGGAAGATGGAGCTAACTTTTTAAGTATCGACGAGCTTGGACTTGGTAAGTGTGGAATCAAACCAGCTTATTCGTATGAAAACACATTTCTGGATTCGTTGAAAACGGTTCGTGCAGTAACAGTGAACAAAGTACATGGTAATGACGAAAGCGTTTATTCTACCGTATCAAGATTGAATCCGGATGTAGAGAGTATGGAGGGCGCTGCCTTTTTTTACGCATGTAACCAGGCGAATTTGCCTTGTTTACAGTTTAGGACGATATCAAATTATGTAGAGCGGCGCAATCGCGAAAGCTGGAATATGCCCTTAGCAATTAATAATTTAAATAGTTTCCTGATAGATTTTCTAACCCAACTGCCATGAAGTTAACTCTAGGATTTTCTCCCTGCCCTAACGATACCTTTATTTTCGATGCCTTAATTCACAAGAAGATCGACACAGAGGGTTTGGATTTCGTAGTCTCTTACGATGATGTAGAAACGCTAAACAAAAAAGCGTTCGACAACGAACTGGATATTACGAAGCTGAGTTTTCACGCTTTCGCTTATGTTGCCAATAACTATGCTTTATTAGATGCCGGAAGTGCTTTGGGTTTCGGCGTTGGTCCTTTACTGCTGTCAAAAAATCCAAACATCAATCTTGAATCTGGTCTCCGGATAGGAATTCCCGGAAAATACACTACCGCCAACTTTCTTTTAAGTCTTGCTTACCCTCGGCTCAGCGATAAAGTCGAAATGCGCTTTTCGGATATTGAAGACGCTTTGGTTAACGATGAAATTGATCTGGGCTTAATTATACATGAAAATCGTTTTACCTACCAGGATAAGGGTTTGCACAAAGTGATGGATTTGGGCGAATACTGGGAAACTGAAACCGGCAGTGCCATACCTTTGGGCGGCATTGTGATTAAGCGCACGCTTCCTGATGAGGTAACGTTGAAAGTTAACCGAGTGCTGCAGCGAAGTGTAGAGTTTGCGTTTGCGAACCCAAAATCAGGCCTAGCCTTTATTAAATCACACGCCCAGGCTATGGATGAAGCCGTGATGTTTAAACATATTGAGCTTTACGTGAACAAATATTCGATAGATTTGGGCCAGGAAGGCCGAAAAGCTGTGGAAGTTCTTTTTGAAAAAGCAGAAAGTTTAGGGGTTATTCCAAAGATTGAGAAAGACATCTTTCTAAGTCACTCTCCGTTTAAAAATTTATTTAAGTTATGATCATTATTACAGGTGCTGCTGGTTTTATAGGAAGTTGCTTAGTGCAGAAGCTAAATGAAGAAGGCTATTTCGATTTAGTTTTAGTTGATGATTTCTCAGACGCCGTACAAAATAAAAATTTTGAAGGCAAACGTTTTACGCAACAAGTCGAACGGAATGAATTCATCAAGTGGCTGGTAGAAAATCAGCTTCATGTGCAGTTCGTTTTCCATTTAGGTGCACGTACAGATACCACTGAGTTTGATTACGATTTACTAAACCGTTTAAATCTCGATTATACAAAGGAAGTTTGGAACACTTGCGTGGAATTCGGTTTGCCGTTAGTTTACGCCTCGTCTGCCGCCACCTACGGTTTAGGCGAAAATGGTTATGATGACGACGAAACCAAACTGGAGCAGCTAAAACCGCTCAACCCTTACGGGGATTCTAAAAATGACTTCGATATTTGGGCATTAAAACAGGAACGGAAACCCTATTTCTGGGCCGGACTGAAGTTTTTTAATGTATATGGCCCTAACGAATACCATAAAGGCCGCATGGCATCCGTAATTTTTCATACGTATAACCAGATTCAAAAATCGGGTGAGATGAAACTCTTCCAATCGCATAACCCGGATTTTAAAGATGGTGAGCAAATGCGTGATTTCGTCTACGTGAAAGATGTGGTTGATGTGATGTATTTCCTGATGCACCATCGCAAAGATTCGGGAATCTATAATCTTGGATCAGGCAAGGCACGTACTTTTTTAGATTTAGCAAAAAATACCTTTAAAGCGCTAGACAAAGAGCCAAATATTAATTTTGTTCCCACTCCTGAAGATATTCGTGATAAGTATCAATATTTTACTGAAGCGAAGATGTCGAAACTTGCAACGATTGGTTACCATAAGCCTTTTTATACACTGGAGGAAGGTGTTGGGGATTATGTGAAGA
>DASVRX010000309.1:0-1581 GCA_036388375.1 Pedobacter sp.
CGAAGTTTCTAACTGAACACAACATTTCCTTGCTGGAGTACATTGATAAAAGCACAAGCGTTTGGTTTAAAGATGTTCAGTTTACGTTCGACGTTTTAAAAGATGGGTATAAAAAAGCTGCCGCTTTGTGGAAGGCTCTACCTTTAGACACAAAGACTCAAAACCCCTATTGGATTGATCCTAAATTCAGTTTTACAGATGAGAAGCTGGTAGCCGATCAGTTAAAAGAATTTGCCCTTATTGAGTTTGGAAAACAGTTTTTTTATCAACCTAATGAAACTATATCTTTTGAGCTAAGGCCGCAACCTTCATTTAACAAGGATTTTAATCTTCTCATTCATAACATTAAGAAGAATGAAGCTGAGAAGATTACTAACATCATATTCACTGATTCTGCTCGGCAGGCAGAACGTTTATATGCAATTTTCGATGATATAGACAAAACCGTAAAGTTTAATTCCATCAACACCTCCTTACGGGAAGGCTTCATTGATTATGAGCAGAAGCTGGCTTGCTATACTGACCATCAAATCTTCGACCGTTATTATAAATACAAGCTTAAAAAAGGATATACCCGTTCCCAAGCCATTACCCTAAAAGAGCTAAAGGAACTTAAGCCAGGCGATTACATTACCCATATCGATCACGGAATAGGTAAATATGCCGGTTTAGAAAAAGTTGAAGTAAACGGCAAAACGCAGGAAATGATCCGGCTGATTTATGCTGATAACGATTTGCTGTATGTCAACATCAACTCGTTAAACCGAATTTCTAAATATTCAGGGAAGGAAGGCACTGTCCCTAAAATGAATAAGTTGGGAACCGACACCTGGGAAAAGCTTAAAAAAACCACAAAAAAAAAAGTTAAAGACATTGCCCGTGATTTAATCAAGCTTTACGCCGTCCGCAAAGCTCAAACGGGAAATGCTTTTCTACCAGATACTTACCTTCAAACTGAGCTCGAGGCATCTTTTATCTATGAAGATACTCCCGACCAGGAAAAGGCAACCATTGATGTAAAAAAAGATATGGAGTCGCCGCACCCAATGGATCGTTTGGTTTGTGGCGATGTGGGTTTTGGTAAAACAGAAATTGCAGTTCGTGCCGCGTTTAAAGCAGTAAGCGATAGCAAACAAGTTGCTATCCTGGTCCCGACTACTATTCTTGCACTGCAACACTACAAAACGTTTAGCGCCAGGCTAGCTGACTTTCCCTGCAACATTGATTACATCAACAGGTTCAAATCAGCCAAGCAAATAAAGGATACGCTGCAAAAACTTGCTGATGGTAAAGTGGATATAATTATTGGCACCCACCGCATTGTAAGTAAGGATGTTAAATTCAAAGATCTCGGCTTACTTATCATTGATGAAGAGCAGAAATTTGGTGTTGGTGTAAAGGAGAAATTAAAACACCTTAGGGCAAATGTTGATACACTCACTTTAACTGCAACGCCAATACCAAGGACCTTACATTTTTCATTGATGGGCGCGCGCGATCTATCAATTATTTCAACGCCACCACCTAATCGCCAGCCGGTATTGACGGAATTGCACGTATTTAACGAGCAATTGATTAAAG
>DASVRX010000310.1:0-16723 GCA_036388375.1 Pedobacter sp.
CCAGGTGCGGGATATTTTCCTTTTTAGCTGCTACACCGGACTGGCTTATGCCGATGTTAAAAAATTGAAAAGGGAAGAAATTTCGATTGGTCTTGACGGACAAAAATGGATTTTTACTTCGAGGCAAAAGACAGATACTGCATCAAGGATACCACTATTACCGACTGCATTACAACTAATGCAAAAATATGAAAATCACCCGGAGTGCGCTGATCTTGGCAAATTACTGCCCGTCTTGTCTAATCAGAAAATGAATAGCTATTTAAAAGAGATTGCAGACTTATGCAACATTGAAAAGGAACTGACCTTTCATATTGCCCGTCACACTTTTGCAACCACAATAACCCTTGCTAATGGGGTATCTATTGAAAGCGTAAGCAAAATGCTTGGACATACCAATATACGCACAACACAACATTACGCTAAGATCTTGGATAGTAAAGTTGGTGAGGATATGCAACTATTAAAAATGAGGCTAGCTTCAAGTTAATAAACGGAATGAATACAATCAGTCATTTTACCGCTTAAGCAGCCAAAAGCGGATAGCCGGATAATGTGTCAAGGCCGAGGCAAACCATTGAAATAAAAAACAACTCTGCCCGCTCGGTATAGCCTTTACTCATTATCCGGCGTGGCTAACTTTGCGTGGGTGGTGAAATGGATGTTCCGGCTTCTTCTTAAAGTATGTTCCATTCTATAAAAGAAAGGAGGCGAGGCCTAGAATACTTTTCGAGATTTTATCAGTGCTTTACTAATCGAATTTCGCAATCAGTGATTGCGGAATCAACTTTTGCTAATAAACATATTATATATTAAATCGCTGATTGGAAGATGCAATAAAATTGTAGTTGTGATACGCCTAATGATAAAACAATTATTAACCTCCATGGTCTTTAAGTTGCACCTTCTCAACTTTCTCTTCCGGAAATAGAGCGCCAAAGGCATCATCAATAACAATTTGTGTGTCAAACTTATCTATCACTGGCTGCTTATCTATGAATTCTTGATTTTCAACGCTCACCATCAATACTTTCTTAAGATTAGAACAAGTCAATAAATTAAAATGGTTCATACAAATTTTAATATGCAAACAACCGAAGTTTAAAATTTAAAAACAAGATATATTACTATTTGTCCTGTCTTAATCACGTAGATATTAATGTATTGACAAATTAACCCTCTCCCTCTACTATCACCTTCTACCTATGAAAATCATTGCTGTTATTGTTACTTACAACCGCTTGGAGTTACTTAAAAAATGTATCAGTGCCGTTAATGATCAGACCAAGAAGCCTGATTGTATCATTGTTATAAACAATGGTTCTACAGATGACACAGAAAAATGGCTGGCTGAGCAGCCTGTTACCACTTATACTCAAAAAAATGAAGGTGGTGCCGGCGGCTTTTCTTCAGGAATAAATTGGGCTTATCGTAATGGCGCCGACTGGATCTGGCTGATGGATGATGATACTATCCCGCAACGTAAGGCGCTCGAAGAACTACTGCACGCGCTCAATGAATTGGATCCGCAACAAGATAAAGTAGGCTTTTTATCCAGCTCAGTACTTTGGACGGATGGAAATATTCATGAAATGAATAGGACATATCAGCTTAAGGATAAAAAGAAGTTAGCTAAGCTGTCGTTAACAAGCAATTCAGATTTGCCGTTAATCCAGTTTGGCACTTTTGTTTCCATGTTTCTATCGGCTAAAGCAGTTGAGAAAGTTGGTCTTCCTATTAGAGAATTTTTTATCTGGAATGACGATGTGGAATACTCAAAACGGATAATCAATACGGGGCTGGCAGGAGCGGCAGTAAAAAGCAGTGTTGCCATCCATGAAACGCCAATTAACCATCTAAGCAGTGTCTTTAAAGATTCTCACATCCATATCTGGAAGTATAAATATGGCTTGCGAAATGAGCTTTACACAAAACGATACCACATCGGCGAGTTACAATTTTGGATCACCTGGATTCATAGAATGTTTATTATGCCTTTCAGGATCGCAATTAATCGTAAGAACCATAGATGGCCATTTATTAAAGTGATATGGGAAACCAGTTTGAAGGCGATTAATTTCCGCCCGGACATTGAAAGAGTTCAGACCTCAGCTGCTTCTTTCGAACGTTAGCAGAACGAAGTAACTGAATAAACAGATACCAAATCAGGTGATTAAAAATCCAATTTCAAACACAAAAGTGAATTTTGCATGGCTCATCGTTCATGAACATGAGAAGAGCTCATGCAAGCTTCATAGCCATTAAAATCCCAATGAAATGAAAAAAGCATATATTATCATCGCACATAAAAACCCCCGCCAACTTCATCGCCTGGTTTCGCGACTCAATGATGGAAATTCCGAGTTTTTTATTCATATAGATAAGAAAGTAGAACTTGCTCCCTTTAAGATTTTAAACGATCTTGAAAATCGGGTTCATTTCCTGCAACGATTCGATTCAAAATGGGGTAGCTACGGCACCATAAAACCTTATCTAAACGGGATGAAAGTTATTCAAGATTCAGGTATTAAATTTGACCGCATCCTTTTGCTTAGCGGTCAGGATTACCCTATAAAAAGCAATAAAGAGATCGATGAATTTTTTGAAAATTCACCTCACTCTGTGTTTATAGATTATTTTCCAATTCCAAACCATGAAAAATGGAAGGGCAAAGACCGCGGAGGATTGTACCGGGTTGACAAATATTATTTTGGAACAAAACGGCACGAACTATTTTGTTCGAAATCCCTGAATTTAATATCGAGGTTTCTACCCTTTCTCAAAAGGAAAATCCCTTATGGAATGAAACCATATACCGGACAAACCTGGTTTAACTTTGACATGTACGCTCTTAAATATATCTTGGATTTTGATGCAAAGCATCCTAAATACTTGGAGTTCCATAAACACACTTTTGTGGCTGATGAGTTGTATCTTCAAATGATCATTGGAAACAGTAAAGATGAAAAATTACTGAGTAGTATTAAAAATAGCGAAAAGCGGTTCACCATTTGGGAAAAGGAAACCAGTGCTCATCCTAAGATACTTGATAAAAATGATTTGGAAGCAATTATGTTGTCCGATGACCTTTTCGCCAGAAAGTTTGATGAAGACACCGAAATTCTGGATCTAATTGATAAAGAGATCTTATTTAAATCTAATACTGAAAAACTGCTTGTACACATGAATCAATAAGAATATTATATATGGTTTCTATCCTTTCAATCATACTTCGAAATGAATAGAAAAGACGGCTATCTTATTTATATAATTCACAATATTTACCTTTGAAGAGAGGCTAAATATGGTTATTAAAATGAGATTAGCCCTCTTGAAGACAGAAACTATAAGGGGTTCTTTCAAATATTATTCATTGGAAGATATGATTAAACTAATTACCACCAGTTGGGATGATGGCCATCCTTTAGATATCAAGATAGCTGATCTGTTGGAAAAATACAATCTTAAGGGCACATTTTATATTCCGAAAACAAATCCTCAGAATGAGGTAATGCCTGAAAAAGATATTATATCCTTATCTAAACGTTTTGAAATCGGGGGGCATACCCTAGGTCACAAGAACTTGAATAAGTGTGATAGTCAACAATTGGTGGATGAAATCGAGGGATGTTTTGATTGGCTAAAAAAACTAACCGGGCAGGTTCCCGTATCATTTTGCCCACCTTTTGGTAAATACAATAGAGAATCTTTAGATGTCATGCGTCATGCAGGATTTACAAATATCCGTACCACCAGCCTTCTTTCTCCACATGCTAAATTGCCTGTAATGGACACAACCATGCAAGTGTATAATCACTCCAGATTTGTATACTTAAAGCACCTTTTGATAAGATCGAAATTTTCAAATTTAAAATTGTGGCTAAAGTCTGGTTCAACAGATAATTACCTAAGGTTGGCGCAGTTTTATTTAAATCACATCGATACCTACGGAGGCTGTTTTCACCTATGGGGCCATTCCTGGGAAATAGAACTATTTGACTTATGGAACCAATTGGAAGATCTGTTTAAATTGATGGCTAATATGGCTGAATTTGAATATGTGGAAAGCAGAAGACTTCCAAAACCAAACTTCATTATTTGAATATTTCTGGAAATGTAATTCCCGTGAAATCCAAGTCTACAGAACAGACGTATGTTCCTTTATATCTGCTTTTGAATGAAGCCAAATTAATCACCTGCGATTAAAAAAATCAATTTGTAACTTATAGTTGAAAGTTGCATTACCGGAAGGAGAAGCATTGTGAAAGTAAATATCAGTATGAATCAGACAAAACATCTATTTACAACAGGAATATTGCGTACGTGTGACTTCGCTCGAAATTGTTATGCCAATTGGGGCCAGTTGTTGTAAATATTGGTATAGCGAAAAACGTTTCTCCATGACAAAAACTATTATTATTCTAGATTTCTAGAGCAATCAAGTAAAAAAATTGGTTAAAATCATAAAAAGCTCACATTTGTTATGAACTTTTTCCTTTACAAGCTAAAATGTTAAAACATTTACATAATCTATTGGTTAAAATTGAAAAGCGTTATGTCCGAGGGGGAATTAGTCCATAAGTTTTTATCCATTGTTTTTTCAGTTAATGGGAAACGCTAAAGCTTGAGCCTTATAAAGGGAATCGATGACTTATAGAATATGGAAATTAGTCAGAACTAAAGGCGATCAAGACAATACGAATTTACTAATAAAAAGAAAAAACGCGTGTAGATCAAGAAATGCAATAGTCATCCAACTTGACATGACACCAAAAATATTTACCTGTTTAAACGCTTTTATATAACACATGAATAATGCACAAACTGCCCTTGGTTATGATCTGTTCAGAGGAATATTGGATGACGTTCCTGCTTTGCCTAAGGTGACTATTAACACCATAAATCAATATTCATTTTGCTTAGCCGATAAAGATGTAACATTCCGAGAAGCTCTCAAAACTTCTGACGTCTTACTTCCCGATGGAATAGGAATTGTTGCTGCTGAAATTCTTTTATCCGGGCGAAAAATCAGAAAAATATCCGGATCAACTATTCACAAGCATTTGTTAATCCGGTTGAATAATGAAGGAGGAAGCTGTTTTTATTTAGGTTCATCAGAGACTACTTTACAAAAAATAAAAGATCGTATCGCTGTCGAGTACCCGGCAATTAAGGTTAAATTTTATGCACCGCCATTCAAAAGCGCCTTTTCTGATTCGGAAAATACTAAAATGATCGAGGAGATAAATAGTTTTAATCCTGATGTCTTATTTATTGGCATGACTGCTCCAAAACAGGAAAAGTGGGCGACAAGATTTAAAGAGGAAATTAATGCAAGTGTTATTTGTTCTGTAGGGGCAGTTTTCGATTTCTATGCAGGTACAACTAAGCGTCCCGGAAAACTATGGATTAATCTTGGCTTAGAATGGCTAGGCCGATTAATTAGTGAACCTAAAAGAATGTGGCGGCGGTATCTATATTATGGGCCCATCTTCGTTTATCTCATAATAAAAAGGAAGTTTGTGAATAATAGTTCTCTTGTACCTGATTAGTTATCTTTAAGACGTATTATTAATCTTTTCTAATTACAATTTTCTTTGTGAGTGTCGATTTACCCATGATAAGGCGAACAATGTATGCTCCATTTTCCATTCCCTGCGCGTTTAAATTGGTAGTAATAACCCCGACACCTACCCGCCCCTTGAATATTTCAAGGATTAATCTTCCCTGTAAATCATACAAATTGAGAACTGCATTGGCCGGTTCAATACTGGTGAATTCTACAGTAGCGTTTTCAGAAACAGGATTTGGAAATATAGTTAGCAGTGGTTGGGTTGGTTGATTTGGTAATAGATTTCCATCGCTAAACACCACGCTCAATGTAGAAGAAGTTCCTGTATTAAAAGCAATTAAATGCGAACCGGATATTGGTCTTTCCAAAACATTATCGGGTAACTTCCATCCTACAGACAAATGGTCGCCACCAAAGCCCTCATTATGAAGTGTTTCAATGTAATAACGCTGGCCAGCCTGCAAATAGATAGGCGCAGACTGTTGCGTAGCAAATTTGGTGTATTCGCCAGGGTTAGTCCACTCGTTTGTATACGCAATCTTTCTCTTGTTTGTCACTTGATCATTTGTACTTAACCACAATTCTCCCTGATCATCACTAGCTATGTAAAAGACATAGTATCCCGTTTGGGGCGGGCAAACATATCCCCTAATTCTATCCCCAAAATAATCCGACATATTAAGAGCAGTTGCAAAACTTGTCAGAACTCTTGTTCCGCTTGGAGCCGTATTCAAGGGTATGGCAGATGCGGTCGTTCCTGTTACATTATTCCAATAATCCCAACTTATGCCACCTGTTTCCGAACATGCAGAAGTGGTGCCTGTTTGCTGAATAAAAGGAGATAAGTGTTGCCCTGCAATAGGTGCTTCTGTTATTCCGTTTGGAAGCTGCCATTGTACCGACAGGTTATCTCCACCAAAACCATCTCTGCTTAAGGCTTCGATATAATATTTTTGGCCAGCTTGTAAGGTTATAAGCGCACTTCTCTGAGATGTAAACTTATTCCACTGGCGGAAATCCGTCCAGCCAGAAAAAAAGGCTACTTTTCTTTTATTAGCCGGATTATCATCAGACGAGAGCCATAGTTCAGAGTCATCATCACCTGAAATCCAGAAAGTAAAGCTACCGCTCTGCGGAGCGCATATGTATCCTCTTATCCTGGTGGCGTAATTATCAGCGACATTTCTTGGGCCTTCAAACGCTGTTAGCAAATTAGTGCTATTAGGTGCGTTTTGAAAAGGCACATCTGCCAGGCTTGTTGCAGAGATATTAGTCCAAATTTCACGTAAAATTGTGCCGGTAGCAGAACAATTAACTAAACTCGCCGCCGGAGTAATTTCGAAACTTCGTGAAACACTGGCGGCTGTCGTGTAACTTGTATTACCCGCTTGGGACGCTTCAACAACCACGGTTCCAACACCTGTCATGCTAATTGAATTTGACAAAATTGTTGCCGGTCCTGAGACGATACGAAAGCTTACCGGAAGCCCAGACGTAGCTATAGCGCTAATAGTAAACGGCGTTCTGTCGAAAATTTTCGACGGTAAGGGCAGGAAACTAATAGTTTGTGAACCTGCAATCGGAGTAAAAGGCGATATACGAGACCCAGCAATTGGTGCTTCTAACTGGCCGTTGGGCAAAATCCAGGCAACTGATAGATGATCGCCGAAAACACCTTCTTTATGCTGAGCTTCAATATAATAGCGGGTTCCGGCTTGCAAGCTAATTTGTACCGATCTCTGAGAAGGAAACTTATACCACTCGCGATAATTCGTCCAACTGGCGAAGTTCGCAATCTTTACTTTACTAGCAGGGTCGTCGTTTGTGCTCAGGTATAATTCTGCAGCATCATCTCCAGCAATTAGAAAAGTGTAATTGCCAGTTGAAGGCGGACAAATGTATCCCCGGATGCGTTCGCCGTAATTCTCTGCATAATCTACAGGGCTTTCAAAAACATTCAGCTGGCCCGAGCTCGTCGGCAACGTCTGAAAATTAATAGCAGACAGATTATCCCCGGGTACATTATTCCAAATTTCGCGTAGGATTGTGCCGGTAGCAGAACAATTAGCCGAGCTTGCTGCAGGAGTTATTTCGAACGTTTGCGAAACAGGTGCAGCTGCAATGTAATTCGCATTACCAGCTTGTGATGCTTCAACAATAACAGTTCCAACACCAATCATGCTAATTGAATTTGACAAAATTGTTGCCGGGCCTGAGACGATACGGAAACTTACCGGAAGTCCTGATGTGGCTGTTGCACTAACAGTAAACGGCGTTCTTTCAAAAGTTTTCGATGGCAAGGACTGGAAACTAATTGTTTGTGAACCTGCAAGCGGAGTAAAAGGAGATAAACGAGATCCAGAAATCGGTGCTTCTAACTGGCCGTCTGGCAAGATCCAGGCAACTGATAGATGGTCGCCGAAAATACCTTCTTTGTGCAGAGCTTCTAAATAATAGCGGGTTCCGGCTTGCAAGCTGATTTGTATCGATCTTTGAGAAGGAAATTTATACCATTCACGATAATTCGTCCAACTGGCAAAGCTTGCAATTTTTACTTTATTGGCTGGGTCGTCGTTGGTACTTAGAAATAGTTCGGCAGCATCATCTCCAGCAACTAGAAAGGTATAATTGCCCGTTAAAGGGGGGCAAATATATCCGCGGATGCGTTCGCCAAAATTGTCTGAATAGTCTACAGGGCTTTCAAAAATATTCAGCTGGCCCGAGTTCGTCGGCGCCGTTTGAAAATTAATATCAGACAGATTATTACCAGGAACATTAGCCCAAACTTCACGAAATATGGTGCCGGTACTGGGACATTGAGATTTGGGGATCTCGAGCTTAACCTCCCTGCTCAATAAAATAGATGAAGAAAATGGATTAAGATTTAAAGTACCCGAGTATGCTTGATTTCTAACGTCTATTCCAGGTACGCTCAATTGAAACCCTTTTGGGGAACTTGTAGGATTGTAAAAAAATCGAATATAATCATCAAGATTAGACACATTTCCTTCCACTTCATTAAGCTGGATGTTGTCGAAATAAAGCGGTACAGTTTGTTCTTCAATATCCATCACAATACTGGCGTTGCTTTCACTAGCAGTCGCTGTAAAAACGAATTCCTGTTCAACACGCCCGGCGGTAATGGTTTTGCCTTTCCTTTCGGATAAATCACTGTATGAACCAGCGCTTTGTCTTAGAAAAGCAGAAAGCGTTTTGTTTTCGCTTGTTCCAAGCATGCTAAATTTTAGCTTGTACGTTTTATCTTTTGTAACAGCTCCAATGCCAATAATTACAGATGCACGACCGCCCTTTCCTGACACATTGGAGAAGGAAAGTTTTAACGCTCCGCCGTCCAGCGTTCCCGAATTCCAGGAAGTGCCGGAGTTGCCTGCAGGAGCATAAGCATAAAGTCCGTTAATGTTTTCATTGAATGTTCCATTCGAAAATTTATTACTACCAGACTTGGTGATGGTAAATGCCGGAATTTCTTGCGGAGATTTTTGCGACTGCAAATCTTTGCCATATAAAGATTTCCAGGTATCTAACGACATCGCAGTATAACTGTAAACGCCATTTACCTGCTGCAAAACTTTAATCACCAGGTTATCATCAATCGGGCGGCAATAATAATTGTTATTAAACGTGCCAAAATTGCGGATATCGTCATTCTTTGTTTTAAACTCGACAACCAGTTGTGAAGCTTTTTTAGAAAATAAAATATTCTCTGTAGCAGCAATATTGTAAACGGGCTTATCGGCAGCTATATTATCGTGCTCAAGAACCATCTGAACGCCATTGTTATAAATTGTGTTTTGCTTGATAGCAATATCATGAGCGTTATGGATATATAAGCCGTAAGTTGCACAATCGGCCACGGTATTGTTGGCTATTTCTACATGACTGGCGTTATCATCGATGTAAATACCGTGGGCAAATAGTTTGCCTGGTTCTGCTGTGCCTTCGCCAGCACCCAGACCATTGATGATTGTATTTCCCGAAACAACCCTACCTGTATTTCCCGGGGCATTTGCGCCGTTATTCCATGTATAAACACCACCGCCATCATCTTTAACCAAAGCATAATTGCTGATGAAATTATTTTTGATAATAACGTTATTACCGCCAAATGAAAGCGGCACATAGCCCGTACTGTCTATCTTGTTGTTTTCTACCAAGTTGTTATCACCGCCAATCATCACAGCGTTATAAGAACCGCTATCACCATCACCCATACCGGCTAAAATGCCCGTACCCTTTATGCTATTATTCCGTAATATGGTGTTTGTACAGTTATCCGCCTTAAAGGCGATGTTGTTAACATACCAAATGTTCGAATTTTCGATAACGAGATTAGTAGTGCCTGCGGCCTCAACGGCATTTTTCCCTTGATATAAAACATCGCAATTGCTCAGTTTAACGTTTTGAGAATTCCTGATATCAAAGGCAGTAACTGTAGCGCCTTTAAAACTCAAATTGTCGAACACAATATTGTTTTGA
This sequence comes from Pedobacter sp., assembly GCA_036388375.1. Taxonomy (GTDB): domain Bacteria; phylum Bacteroidota; class Bacteroidia; order Sphingobacteriales; family Sphingobacteriaceae; genus Paradesertivirga. Next base: position 10,070 of record DASVRX010000310.1, read on the forward strand.
TTTGCAACTTGTACAAGAGTAGTAACGATTCCTGCTCTTACATCCAGGGTTGACGGGTTTGTATTTCCCGTATAAATCCCCATTTTCTTATCCGCCGCGCGGTAATACCATTCGCCATATACATCAAGTGTTGCTGGGTGATTTTGAATGAAGTAACCATATCCAGTTGCGGCCTCGTATCCTGATTGTGAAGCATAGCTAATTGTGTTGCCAGAATGTTGAAGAATGACGTTTCTGTCAAGCACCCAACGATTTTTTCGAATCACCACTTCTCCTCCCGTCCAGTTGGGGCCGGAAGATAATCTGCTATCAGTAATTGAGCTTTTGCCATTATAACTTTCAAAATTTAGATATCCTTTATTTTGCGCAGTACTATTAGGATAACGGCCTATAACTTTGGCTGCGCCATTTACCAATACCATATTAATGTTTGATGAAGACGAGGTTATCGATGTTTCCCAAATACCATTTCCAACAGAGGTCCAATTTGACAGTCGGTTTAAACCTGAGATTTCGGGTTTTGAACCTGCGCCATATGCCGAATAGGTTACCGGCGAACCACTGCTTCCCGACTTAGTGATTATCAAACTACCTTCAAATACATCTCCCCTCTTAAAAAGGACAACATCCCCAGGTTGAAGAATATTGGAAATTTGATTTAGCTTGTTAAGCGTCTTCCAGGGCGTAGCCAAGTTTTGCGCTTCCGCAGCGGATCGCGCATCGTTTCCATCACTGGAAGAGAAATAATAATTGGCTGCAAATGAACCTTCCATCCCACTATAAGAGAAAAGAAGTAACAAAAACCAACGTAGACTAATTGGAAAGAACTTTGTCATAACACACACTCATCCTGAACATGATTAAATGTTTTAAGAAACATTTAATCATTCTTAACTATAAAATTGAATTGGAATTTGTAACCTATATAAGTGAAAACCCGCCGGAATTTTACCTAGCTACCGCAGAATGGTAAATCGCTAATAGCTCTTTAACGTTTCTTTCCGGCGTAAATTTCTCTTCATAAGTATTACGGGCGTTTGTACGATAGGCTTGCTTACTTTGTTCCGGTAATTCCTGGAAAAATGCCACTTTTTTTATAAGGTCCTGCGCGTCCCCGGGGGTAAAGTGTAATCCATTATACTGGCTGGTTATTAAACTTTTTAGTTGGCCCAGATCCGAAGCAATCACAGGTGTACCTGTAGAAAAGGCTTCAATGACAACCATCCCGAAGGTTTCATACCACAAAGATGGGAAAATCAAAGCCGAAGCATTCTTTAAGAGAGTATAAACGTTTTCCTTATTTAAGTTACCCAGATAATTGATGTTAGAATATCTTTGACTGAATGCTTTTACCTCATGTTCCAAGGGGCCAGTCCCGACTATTTTTAAAGGAAGTTGATTTCTTGCAAATGCTTTTAATAATACATCCAAGCCTTTTTCATCACTAAGCCTCCCAATATAGAGGTAGTAATTTCTGTCTTCCCGCTCATTAACACAAGCAAGGGAATAACAAAAGTTAGGTTTTACAACAACCTGATTGGATTTCAACTTGAGTTTTGAATCCATAAAAAGTTGCCGGGAATGTTCCCCCAATACAATGAACTTATCCGGCAATTTCCATGTACCTTTTAATTGATGAAAAAACATGGATAAACTAACCCAGAAGGTAAGCAACCTTGAATTAAGATATACACCTTTCAAGATTGCCTTCAATGGAAAATTTTTATGAATTGAATCGCCAAAAAATTTACCGTTGGCAAATAAGGCTGCTGACGGACATAACAGCCGGTAATTATGCAGAGTTATAACACACGGGACCCGGAGTTTTTTTATGGCATATATTACTGAAGGAGAACCGGCGAAATGCAGGTTGTGAATATGAATTATATCCGGCTTAAAAGAATTAATTTTTTCTTTGGTTTTTATATATGCAGAATAATTGAATGGCATCTGCAGGACTTTAAAAATAGTGCCACCTACATTAGAGAATTGAAGTAGCTCCACTTCAATCCCTTCCGATTTTAACAATTTAATTTCGTTATCAACTACACTATCCTCTCCCCCCTTAAATCGATATTTTGTATGTATGACGAGTACTTTCAATGTTTAGGGAGTTAACCTGCTTGTTTTACCTGATTAGTAACTTTAATAACTGTATTAATGATTTTTCTCTTAACCAATTGTGGTAGACTAAAAGGTCGTTTTATCTGTTTTTGAAGTTCGGGTACGATCATTTCAGCATTACAAAAATTAAATTCACGCTTTTTACCATCATCTATCGGGGTTACCAGGAAGTTGACGCCGAAAGTGTTTGTTGATTCTTCATCAAATCCAATATTACTTACTTTAGATAGAAAAGGATAAATAACTTTTAAACGGTTTTCGGCAACATGAACCTGTAACTGGACATCCCAGGTGGAAATAACGCCATTGATCTGCTTTTTTAACATTCTCACTAAATCATACCCTTCTGCATTAAGCCGTGGCTTAAACCCCGGAGATGTATTCATCAATTTATTCAATTCATCATGATCCCAAATCACGGTTTTAAACCGATCTCCCCAGCCACCCCAGCCGTAAGAGCAAAAACGTTTGTAAACGATTGTATCGTAAGAATAATTGGCGGCCTTTATTGGGAAAACGTAAGCTGTTATACAAAAAACCGACTTGTCATCTTTATAAAACTCTAACCCGTCAGAAAGAAATTTAATATAATTGGGGGAGACTATCAAGTCGTCTTCTACCACAATAAACCGTTGATAGTTTTCGCTTAAAAAAGTCAGTCCTGTTTTGAAATTAGGACCAGTGCTAAAGTTTCTATCCCGGTAATGCTTTATCACACTTTTAAAACCTGTTATCGAATCAATATAATCCCTCACTTCAAGTACTCCTTTTTTATCCTTTTCGCCTTTGAAGCCATCACTAAAAAAGACGATATCTAAATCCGGGCATTCAGGATTTTTTAATAATGCTTCAATACTGGCTCGTAACTTATTTGCTCGGTTATAGCAAAAAACGCCTATAATCATTGATTTTTCCACTGATAAAATTTAAGATTTTTTGAATTTATCCCATACCACCGGAAACAAGGTTTTTAGCCATAATTTAATAAAAGCAGCCGGCAAATGCGAGGGGAAATGTTTTTTTATAAAGTGCAGATATTCTTTATAAGCCAGACCCTTCGGGCTTTTCAAATAGCTAATCCGCTCTCGTAAGGATACATTTGATGATTTCCAGTTATTGCCGTGGTCGTCTGTACAATGGCCAAGAATCCCCGGAACCACTACTGCTTTATACCCGGCCTTCTTTGCTTTTAATGTATAATCAAAATCAGCTATGCTGTGCGTGTAGTCTTCTGACAAAATCCCAATTCTTTTTACAATTTGCATGGGAACCATCATAATATTGGCGTTCGCAAGATCGCATTCAAGAAAATCAGTATCACTGTAAACTGAGTAGCTTTGCACCTTTTTCTGATGATATAGTTTCCTGCCACCATAAGAGATTTGACCGTTTGAATGGTCCATTGTACTTCCGATACAAATAGCTGCCGGACCGGCACTATTCAACTCACGGTATTGCAGCAACTTGCTTATAGCCAAAGGTTCTAAAACGGTATCATCGTTTAACAAAAGAAAATAGTCTGGAGTTGTTTCTATCGCCTTATACCAGGAGTTTCTCATCCCTCCTGCCCAAAAGAGAGAACCGCTTCCTAAAAAGATTTTCACTAATGGGAACTCTTGTTTTACAGCATCAGTTGTACCATCAGAGGATGCATCGTCTGTAAGAAAAACGTCAAGTTCTACGTCAGCCGACAACTGCTGGCCAAACAGTGATCTTAAACAGGCAAGAGTTTTTCCTTTTCTGTTGAAAGTTGCAAGAAGTACTGCTATTTTCATTATTCTGTTTTATAAATACGCCGCCGCTGCCTTTAATGTTAATTTCTTCTTAGCTCGTTTGCGTAAGGCCCTGTAAAAGCTCACGAAATAATACTTCAGCTTCATTTGCATGCTCAACTGAGGTATGCCAAGCGTTTTCTGAGCTAATAAGACATACGCCTTATCGCTTAAATTGAACCCGTAGTTACCTTCGGTATTAATGAGTATTTGATATAGATCTGCCAGACCAAACTGTTTTTCTGCTGGAAGGTGCCAGATAGCGATATCAACATCTGCGGGTTCCACATTCCTGTAAAAGACCGGGTTTGTCCAGATTCTTTTTAGCAGCGTTGTTTTGGGTGATGCTTTAAAGCCGTTTTTATAATAGAGATAACTTAAAGTTTGAGCTTCTTCATTAAATTTTGGAAGACCCTGTTCAAACCTTCTCAAGAGTTCAGGCCACAATTCAAGAAAATCAGCAAAGATGGTGTTGATATTCTTCACACTTGCAAGAAAAAATTCTCCCAGGTGATAGCCGGGTATTTCATCTACTTTTTCCTGTAACAAATCCTCATATAACACTTTCATATCTTTGCGGCTTAAGCCGTGTATCACTAATTCAGTGGTACATGGGTCTTCGAAAGAAAGGAAACCGCTTTCTTTGGCATCTGCAAACAACTCTTGTGCGGATCTTAAAAATATACAGTCAGAATCAAGAATTAAATATTTATCATCTGGGTTTTTATTATGCTCGGTAATGTATTCTAAAATCGAAAACTCGTAAAACTGGTTTTGAAACATTTCAAAATATCCTTTTGGAGTTTTATACTTAAAATCTGTGAATATAACTTCGACATGTAAATCTTTAAGCACCCGGGAAACCTTCTTGCCATCCACCTCCGGCAGGTGTTTTACATTTGTAAACAGGACGTGCTTTTCTTTCTTATTAAAACGCCGACTCGTAGCGAAGAATAGTATCAGACATCGCCAATAAATATTCTGATGACTTTGACTCGATGATTTTTGACCGGTTTGAGGAAAAATGCTTTCCTCTCCTTTCTCATCAGCACACAACCAGGTACATATATAATCCATACTTAAGATATTCTGTTAGTGATTGGAAATTAATGTGGGATTTTTTACAGGCAGATCGTCTTCTCTTAATATACGAAGTGGGACATCTTCCTGATTTAAGTCACCTTCTTCAGGCTTTTCAAGATAGTACAAACACATTCCAACGTGGCCCCAATACACCAAAGGGAGAACATAGCTGAACGAAAACACAAGGCCCACTAATGAAAAGGCGATCAGGATAACCGATTCGTGAGATAGCTTCCTGCTGAAAGCCTTGTAAGCTAAATAGAAAAGGAACCAATGCTTTAGCAAAAACCCGAATATGCCATGGTAAAAAAGCATTTCCATATAGCCCTCATGAAAGTGCTGGCCGGAATTTTTTGGCCACCAGTCTACCAGCGGATTTGGCATATAAAACCCTTCGAATGTCCAGCCAAATAGAGGCCGTTCTAAAAAGAGCTTACCATACACCTCACGTTGCAACGCCCTAAACTCTCCCGTACTTCCTTCCTTGGCCGGATCAAGTATTTCGCTGAACCGCTCTCCTAAAAAATTAGTAAGGCCTGGAAATAGATTATAAACAAAAAACCACGACAATATCAAAATACCAAGTCCCCCAATGAAAATGCTCCAAACCTTAGGAACCGGAGTAACTTTATTACGAAGGCTAATAAAAAAATATAATAACACAGCTAAAATGGTACTAGCCCAAACAGACCGGTGCTGATGGATTACAATAACAACAACACAGAAAATAACCGGAAATAAATGCTTTATCTTGTTGGTATCGATAAATTTATTGAGATACCATAATAAAGGAAGTATCATCATCAACACAGACCGCGCATGAATGATCCGGCTATCACCTGAAAAGGGACCATAATCAGTCATTTCTACTGCTTCGAGGCTAAACGAGAAACCGCGGCCGTAAATTAACATGAAAGCAGTATAGACAATAAGGTAAAACTTGGCAATGAACTCTAGAAAATCGAGCTTCAACGACCGACAGACACACTTTATAAATACTGTAAAAACTACCGGAAACAAGATTGTAAACAGTGTAAACTGCTGAAAGAAGGAGCCATACTTAAGCATGGATTCAAAAACCAGCGTCAGCATAACGCCAGTAAACAGTCCTATATATATTTTCTCAGTGGTTTTAAGATTATTGAAATAATACATCACATAGCCAAAGATTAAGATACTTAACCCCTTTTCGTATGCAAGGAGAATGGGGGATCTTGGTAAAATCAGCCACGAAAAAATATTCTCCATTAACAAATAAGTAAAGAAGATTACCAGCAGCTCTTTCAAATAAAACTGATAATTGAATATTTTAACGATGTAATTCATTCCTTGCCGATGCTTTTGTTATCAATTAGCAGTGACAGTGGCAGAGTTCTGTGCTTCCGATCTCCGACTAAGCAACTTTGAAACCCGGCTAATCACTTTTGGCACCATATTTTTTACCTGAATGCATGTAAGAAAGTGATTAAGCAAGATCACTTTCATACTATTTCTGTTATCTATCCATTTTATGGGGCGTTCATTTTTAAGATACATTTCCTGGAGAGTAGTTTCTATATCAGTGGTAATTCCGCGATATATCTCAGCTTTTTTATCTACCAAGTCTTTATCGATATATCCAAGATGCTTTAACCTGAAATTAGTTGGCATTTTAATTCCTTTAATTCCTTTTACA
>DASVRX010000311.1:0-2221 GCA_036388375.1 Pedobacter sp.
CCGGTAGGAATTTTTGGGTTTTTGCTAGAACGTTCTACGACTTTACCAGTTGCTTTAATCACATATTCACGTGAAAGGCCTCTTGCCTTTTCGCTTAAAGCATCGTTCTCATCCACATTGATCAGGAGCTGAGTGATGCCATAACGGTCACGCATATCAATAAAGGTCATACCCCCTAAATCTCGGGATTTCTGCACCCAGCCAGCCAGAATTACATCTTTACCTAAATCACTAATGGTTAATTCGCCGCAGGTATGAGTTCTATGCATAGTATCTAATTGGGATGCAAAAATAGGGTTTTATATCAAACTGACATAAACCCTTCAAAAACAAACTTTGCAGGTCCTTCTAAGAATATATTACTAAAAACTTTCCCATCATAATTAAACCGAATGTTCAAATCTCCGCCTAATACTTTTACCCGGGTATTCGTGTTTTCGCCAATTTGATTTTTCTGCTTAGCCATCGCAAGGGCTACTGCTGTAACTCCCGTACCACAGGCGTACGTCTCATTCTCAACCCCACGTTCGTAGGTTCTTACAAATAGATGGTCATTAAAATCTTCAACAAAATTTACATTAATACCTTCAGCCTTATAATTATCCTGGTTTCTGATTGCTTTACCGTCGTGATAAACATCCTTCTCAGATAGATCGGATACTAACTTCACATAATGAGGTGAGCCAGTATTCAAAGTCCAAGCATCCTCATCGCTCTCAATATGTTTCACATCAATCATCCTTAAACTCACCCAATCGCCCGTGTCGGAAATTTTGGCATAATGCCAACCGTCAACTGCCAAAAAGTTGGTTTCCTTTTTAATGATGTTTAAAAACTTCGCGAAAGATACAATACACCTGCCCCCATTGCCACACATGCTACTAGGTTTACCATCAGCATTATAGTAGATCATTTCAAAGTCAAAACCATCGGTATTTTGAATGAACATAATTCCATCGGCTCCGATTCCGAATCTTCTATCGCATAATTTCGACAAAATTTCAGGGTTCTGGTTGTCGAAAACGCCATTTCGATTATCAACTAAAATAAAATCATTTCCTGCGCCTTGATATTTATAAAATTGTAGTTTCATTGTTACAAGATTACGAATTTGTGGAAGGAATTTTGTACTATCAGATTACTGGTATATACTACTGGGACTTACAAAAATTCAATTTAACAAATTTTAACAAAAAGTTAAGTAAATGTGGCTTGACTTCTACGTTTAATTGGTATTAATTTTGACAAGTAAAGTAAATTTTAATTTATATGAAAAAGATAGGCATAACACTTTTAACAGCTTTTTTCGGGGGAGCAGTTGCCATTGGTGGTTATAAACTTATAGAAGATAAATATTCCGACAATTTAAGTTTAGAGGAAAGGCAAAAAGTTCACTTCGCAAATAATCCTACAAATATTTCTTCAGCTGGCGACGTTGACTTTGTGCAGGCGGCGGGAGCGGTTACTCCGGCAGTAGTACATATCCAAACCACATATGATGGTTCCAGCAGAAGCGGTGGCAGCGGCGGTGGCGACCCGATGGAAGATATGTTCAGAGATTTTTTCGGAACACCTCAAGGTGGTGGAAGACAAAGAGCACCTCAAATGGCTTCGGGTTCTGGTGTTATTGTAAGTCCGGATGGTTATATCGTTACTAATAATCACGTGGTAGAAAACGCCTCGAAGATTGAAATCATTATGACTGATAATCGTTCGTTCACCGCAAAAGTAATAGGAACGGATCCTAACACCGATTTAGCTTTAGTAAAAGTTGATGCTAAAAATCTTCCTGTAGTGAAGTTAGGCAACTCTGATAATGTACAGGTTGGAGAATGGGTACTGGCTATTGGTTATCCGTTTACCTTACAAAGCACGGTTACTGCCGGAATTGTGAGTGCTAAAGGCAGAAGTATTGGAATTTTAGGAGAAAGTAATAGCCCGAGGAATTATCGTAGAAATAATGAACAGCCACGGGCAAACACCGCAATAGAATCTTTTATTCAGACAGATGCCGCTATAAACCGTGGTAATAGTGGCGGTGCATTAGTTAACACTCAAGGTGAGTTGGTTGGTATAAACGCGGCCATTGCCTCGCAAAGCGGAAATTATGAGGGTTATGGATTTGCAATTCCAGTAAATCTCGCCAAAAAAATCATGGACGACTTTATCAAGTTTGGTAGCGTTAAGAGAGGTTTTATTGGTGTTACTTTCAACGAACTTA
>DASVRX010000312.1:0-4138 GCA_036388375.1 Pedobacter sp.
AGGATTTGAATTAATTTCTATCACTACACCATTAGCAGCACAAGCATCGATAACCTTCTTAAAGTCGACAGGATAACCAGTTCTGCTTAATAATAGCCGACCTGTTGGGTGGCCCAAGATGGTGGTAAAAGGATTTTCTACCGCCTTGATTAAGCGGCTTGTTGCTTTCTCTTCAGTCATTTTAAATACCGAATGGATTGAGGCGACTATAAAATCGAATGTCCTTAAAATCTCATAGGAATAGTCTAATGAACCGTCGAAAAGGATATCGGATTCTATTCCCTTAAAGATTTTGAAATCGTTGAGCTTCGCGTTAAGCACATCGATTTCCCTGTGTTGAGCTAAGACTTTGTCTTCGTATAAGCCTTTCGCGTAAAAAGCAGATTTAGAATGATCACTAATTCCCAGGTACTGAAGTTTTAATTCGTCCCTGCAAAAGAGTGCCATTTCCTCCAGCGTATTTACACCATCGCTCCAGGTGCTGTGATTGTGAAGTGAACCTTTTAAATCATTCCATGATACCAAAGTGGGAAGTTTGCCCGCATCCGCAAGAGCAAATTCATTTTTTCCTTCTCTGAATTCGGGTTCGATAAATGGGAGGCCGGCTTGTTTATAGGCTTGCTCCTCAGTTTCTGCTGATATTGAAACATCACTAAGTCGAAGTCTTAATTCTTGTACATGTGCCTCAGCACCCGTTTGCAAAGCCAATTGATATGCAAAATTTTCTTCAGCACAAAAATTAAAATAGATTTTAATACCCGAAGTGCTTATCGTTTCTATGCTTTGTCCCTCAACCTCAACGATCTCCAAAGTCGATATCTCGCCTATTTTTTTTTGCAAATCCTCGCTCAGCAACGAGCCAATTAAAATATCAAGGCCATCAATTATTTCGCATCTTCTCCTGTAATCTCCTGTAAAGGATATCTTCATTAGAGGGAACTTTTCCTTTAATCGTTCAATGAGGTATTCGGCATATTCATCGACTTGAGCATAAAGAAAGCGCCCATTGCTGGCCATTTTAAATTCTATTGCCTTAATAATTTCAGCCTGGGTTTTTGCACCAAAACCCTTTGCCTCCAACAAGCGGTTTTCGTTGCAAGCATACATCAGTTCGCCGATATTTTCAATCTGCATCTCCTTCCAGATGGTAAGAACTTTTTTCGGCCCCAGCCCTTTAATTCCCAATATTTCAATAACTCCATGCGGAGTGATTTCATAAAGATCTTCTAACTCTTTTATGGTTTGTGTTTGAATCAGCTCCCAAACTTTTTCAGCGGTGCTTTTTCCTATGGCGCTTATTTGCTCCAGCTCGCTTTGCGATTTTTTGGCTAACGAGTACGGTAGTTTTCCAATAGTGTAAGCAGCACTTGCCAGCGATTTGACTTTAAATGGATTCTGATTATGAAGCTCCATTAACTGGCTCAATAGCCTTATGGTCCGGGCTATGGTTTTGTTTTCCATCTGTTCAAAAATACACATATAAGTTTTCTGTCCCAACCACTCAACAAACTTTCGTGATGGCAATTTGTTAAGTATTATTGGAAAATAAATTAACAATATCGAAATCTGTTCAACTGCTTTTGCTGTTATTTCTTGTGTTTGCTGGTTTATATTATGCCCGCGCGTTTCTAATCCCTATCGCTTTTGCCGGAATTTTATCAATGTTGCTTCTGCCCCTTAGCCGCCGTTTAGAAGGTAGGGGGGTAAGCAGAGGTCTTGCTGCTACAATTTGTCTTCTTATTTTTCTCCTTTCTGTGGCGGGAATCATTTCCCTTCTGGTTTGGCAAATAACAGACTGGCAAAAGATTTTTCGCAGGTAGAACAAAAACTTACGGCTGCCCTTGATCAGCTCAAGCAGTTCTTAAATGCTAAGCTCGGCATAACAGAAGCACAGCAGGAAAGAGTTATTAAGGAACAACAGCAATCGGGCAAGGGAGCAGCAGGGCAAGCTCTTGCAGCTTTTTTTGGTATGCTTGTAGATATAATTTTAGTACTAGTTTACAGTTTCTTATTTCTCATTTTCCGAACTCATATAAAAACTTTTATTTTGAAATTGACGCCATCTGAAGACCATCCCAAAACCACCAGGATTATAACCGACTCTACCCAGGTTGCTCATAAATACCTGACCGGAATGGCTATGATGATTATTTTGCTTTGGATTTTATATGGTATAGGTTTTTCAATCGCCGGTGTTCCGAATGCGATTTTCTTTGCGGTGCTATGCGGTATTTTAGAAATTGTGCCCTTTGTGGGTAACCTCACAGGTTCCGCAATTACATTGCTGATGGCACTTAGTCAGGGTGGGGGAAGTATGGCAATAGGTGTAATAATTACTTATGCACTCGTTCAGTTTATTCAAACCTATATCATTGAGCCGTTGGTTGTTGGGGGAGAGGTGAATATAAATCCTCTATTCACAATACTTGTTCTAATTCTCGGCGAACAAGTATGGGGCGTACCCGGAATGATCTTGGCTATCCCATTACTGGGAATCACCAAGATAATATTCGATAATATAGAGCCTCTTAAACCATATGGTTTTTTAATTGGCGGAGAAAAGAAAAAGAAAAAGCCGGGCTTTGCAGACCGGCTTAAAAACCTATTCTCGAAAGCTAAATAACTTCTGACAAGCTAGATTGCGACCTATTATTTAACAATAATCGTATAAGGCATTCTGGCCTGTAAGCCGGTAAACTCTAATGCCGATTTTAATTGCTGGTAATATTGATACTGCTCTCCCAACTCCTTCTTTGTAAAATAGTCCTTCAATTTATCTTCCGACGAATCGAAAATGGATTGGAAAGCATCTTTTTGAGCAGGATAGGCCACGGTTTCATAATCAGTAAGTTTGGCCATCTTGGCCGCAGAACGTATTGCGTCGTTGATGTTTCCTAGTTTATCAACTAGCCCATTTTTTAAAGCTTCAGAACCGCTCCAAACACGTCCTTGCCCAATTTCATTTACATAGGTTTGTGGTTTTTTCCTGCCATCGGCCACACGTTTAGTAAAGGTGTTATAAATGCGGTTTACTTCGTTTTGAATGATGAAACGCTCACCATCTGTTAAGGGTCTTGTTACAGAGCCCAGATCTGCAAATTCGGCCGTTTTAACCCGATCGAAGGTAATCCCTAATTTATTATTGAAGAATTTCTGCATATTGGGAATGATACCAAATACGCCTATTGATCCGGTTATTGTATTTGGCTGAGCAAAAATTGAATCAGCTCCGCAGGCGATATAATAACCACCTGAAGCAGCAACATCACCCATCGACACAACAACAGGTTTTACTTTCTTGGTAAGAACCACTTCTCTCCATATTACATCTGAAGCTAAGGCACTACCTCCGGGAGAATTTACCCGCAGGACTAAGGCCTTAACCTTATCATCGGTACGGGCTTTTCTAATTGCACGGGAAATTCGTTCTGAACCAATTGTTTCGTCGCTTCCTTCTCCACCCATAATCTCACCAGATGCATAGACTATCGCAATACGGTTACTTCCCTCACCATCTTCTTTTGGCGAATTGTTTTTTATGTAATCGGTTAAGGAAACAGACTTGACCTCTTCGTCTTTCTCACGACCCGTACGGTTTTTTAATTCGTCTAATACCTGATCTTTATAGCGTAAACCGTCCGCGAGTTTATAACGAACCGCGTCTGCCGCCTGTTGCACTTTTAATTGGTTTGCAATTGCGAATAAAGAATCTTTAGGCAGTTTACGACTCGATGAAACAGCTGTTAAGAAATGATCATACATAGAACCTAGAAAAGAGGTAACCTGTTGGCGATTAGCATCACTCATTTTATTTAAAATGAAAGGTTCAACAGCACTTTTGTAGGTTCCTACCTTAATCACCTGCGCTTCAATGTCGAGTTTATCAAGGGTTCCCTTAAAAAAAGATAGCTCGGTGCCTAAGCCTTTAAATTCTAAGATCCCTTCAGGATTTAGATAGATTTTATGTGCTACAGAAGCAAGATAGTAAGCTCCCTGAGAATAAACCTCACTGTAAGCAACAATAAATTTACCTGACTTTTTGAAATCCACCAACGCGTTTCTTATTTCTTCGGTGGTGGCCATGCCTGCTTGTAACGACGTTACATTCAGATAAATGCCCGTTATTTTATCGTCTGTT
>DASVRX010000313.1:0-4625 GCA_036388375.1 Pedobacter sp.
GTTTAAGAACAGAGTAGATTACTGTTGTGTATTCTGACTCAAAAGGGATAGCATCAATTTACAATAGCCCTTGGGGATGCGTGTGAGCAAAAGAGACGGCAACCGCAACGGCTCTGTATTATTTCTATGTGCATGGTGAGGGGCTAATCTATTAGTATCAAAAGCGGACAAAAAGTGTACGATAACGAACACTTTCGTGTAAAAATGTTTTCGCAACTTATTCCATATCAACGACGTAGCTATTGGCATGTTATTCCATGACTACGACCGAAACCTTACCAGCATGCTAAAAAATTATCTCAAAATTGCCTGGCGAAACCTTTTAAGAAATAAAGCGCTTTCCTTTATAAACATTTTTGGCTTGGCGATAGGTATGACATTCGCGATGCTTATTGGTATATGGATACAGTATGAAACTTCGTTCAATTCTTTTCATACAAATAAAGACCGTATAGCAAAGGTGATGAAAAACACCTTGTATAATGATCAAAGAAACACACAAGAAGCCACACCTCTTCCACTGCACGATGAATTAAAAGCCAACTATCCTGAAATCAAAAGGACTGCCCGAACCGATTGGGGTAGTGGACATAACTTAAAGGTTGGCAATACAAGGTTTAATAAAATGGGATCTTATGTTGATCCGGAATATCTTGACATGTTTACGTTTCCTGTAATTAACGGAGATGCAAAAACAGCACTAAAGGATCCCTATTCTATCGCACTCACCGAATCCCTTGCTCTCGCATTGTTTGGTAAAGAAAATCCTATAGGTAAGACCATAAAAGTAGATAACCAGTTCGATGTTGAAGTGACTGCCATCCTAAAAGATTTGCCTAAAAATTCCAGCATTCAGTTTGATTTCCTGGCGCCTTTTGAATTTCTTACCCTAACCAATGAATTCATACAAAAGAAGAAAACCGATTGGGGTAGTAATATTTTAATGAATGTAGTTGAGTTGAAAGAAGGTGTTTCGATGGAAGCTTTTTCTAAAAAGATTGGCCCCTTAAATACATTGAAAGATGCTTCATTAAAAAATCAAACCCTTTTTCTTCATCCTTTATCTAATTGGCATTTACGCAACAACTATGAAGATTGGGTAAACGTGGGTGGAAAAATTGAGTATGTACGATTGTTTGGCATCATTGGCAGTTTTGTATTACTTATTGCTTGTATCAACTTTATGAATCTTGCCACAGCCCGGTCAGAAAAGCGGGCAAAAGAAGTAGGTATTCGAAAGGCAGTAGGCTCGCAACGCATTCAACTCATAGCCCAATTTATGAGCGAATCTGTACTTACTGCTTTTTTAGCTTTTGTACTTTCACTAGGCTTAATACAATTATTCCTGCCTTTCTTAAAAGACCTCGGCTTTGAGAATATTGGTTTTGATCTCAGCAATTTTTCTCTTTTAGGTGCAGGAGTGCTTGCTGCCATTATTACCGGGCTTATTGCAGGAAGTTATCCCGCTTTATATCTCTCATCGTTTGCACCAATCAAAGTTTTAAAAGGATTATTCAAACAAGGTAAGGGCACCGTCAGCTTTCGTAAAGTGCTGGTAGTTTCACAATTTGCTATTTCCATTGGTTTAATTATTAGCACGTTTATCGTGTACCAGCAGATTGACTATGCTAAAAACAGGTCTATTGGTTATGACCCCAACAACCTGGTCTCTATCGCAGCCACTCGTGATCTTGCTGAAAACTTTGATGCCTTGAAACACGATCTGCTGAATAGCGGATATATTGAATCCGTTGCTAAAGCCTCGCAGCCAATAACGAAGCTTTACAATAGCTGGAGTGATTTTTCATGGGAGGGCAAGGACCCTAATTCTGATATTGCAATAGATGCAATAATGGCCGAATGGGATTTTGAAAAAACCGTAGGCTTGAAATTTATACAGGGGCGGCCTTTTTCAAAAGACTATAAAACAGATTCAAATGCGGTGATCTTAAATGAGACTGCACTAAAAACAATCGGGTATAAACATCCTATTGGCAGAACAATAAAAACAGGTAAAAAGGAAATTACCATTGTCGGTGTAGTGGAAGATGTTTTATTGTTGGATCCTTTCAAATCAGTTTCGCCGCTGGCAATTCTCTTTAATGGTAGTTCTACCGCTAACGTCAATAATATTTTTTTGCGATTGAAGCCAACTTCAGATTTAAGAGAAGCTTTATCAGTAGTGCAAACTGTTTTTGAAAAGTACAATCCTGCTTATCCTTTTGAATACAGTTTTGTAGATGAAGAATTCGGCAAAAAATTTACAACTGAAAACCAGGTAGCAAAACTAGCAAGCATTTTAGCCGGACTTGCCATTTTCATTTCATGCCTTGGTTTATTTGGTTTAGCAGCCTTTATGGCCGAACGCCGTACCAAAGAAATAGGTATCCGTAAAGTATTAGGCGCTTCTATAGCCAATCTATGGCTATTGCTTTCTAAGGAATTTGTGTGGTTGATATTGATAGCGTGTTTAATAGCTTCTCCACTATCATTATTGTTGATGAATGACTGGCTTGGCAAATACGATTACCGTATTGATATAAGCGGTTGGGTGTTTGTTATTGCAGCGCTGTTGGCAATTGTTATTGCTTTGGTTACAGTGAGTGCACAAGCGCTAAAAGCAGCCATTGCAAATCCGGTGAAAAGTTTACGAACAGAATAAAAGTCAAATACTATCAAATCATTTTTTATGCGGTTACAAAACTCAATCTTTCATTTCATGCCAAAATCTATGGCGTTGCTGCTGCTGGCGATTTCTGTTTTTTATAATCAAGTTGGTTTCGGGCAGTCTAACTCCAGGAACAGAGGTACATGGACCGCAACTATAAAGGATGATAAGGTGAAGATCCGGTTCTATGGCAATGACGGCGAAGGTTTTGCCAATACACCATTTCTCCTAAACGAGCTTTCAGGCATTCCCAAAAAGCAAAAAGATGATTTCAAAATAACAAGAGAAGCAGGAATTGTTTTGTTCAACGGAAACTTTACCGGCAATGAAGGATCAGGTTCGTATGTTTTTACCCCCAGTAAAGAATACACTGCTTACATGAATAGCAAAGGAGTAAAAGATTTAGATGAAAATGACTTGTTAGATTTTTTTCAGATCAACATTACAAGAGATTATGTACAGATGCTTATAAATAACGGTTATGAAAGCCCTACAAAGAAGGATTTAATACCGCTTGCAGCTCTTAACATAGACGAAGCTTATATCCGTGCATGGAAACAAAATGGATATAGTGCCATTAAACTTTCTGACTTCATTCCTTTGAAATCTATGAGAGTAACAGAAGAATATCTTAAAGGCTTTAATGATATCGGTTACACGAATATTTCCGTTTCAAATTTAGTTTCTCTAAAAGCAGTAGGTGTTACTCCGGAATATGTAAAGGATTTGCAGGGCCTTGGATTTACCAATATTCCTCTATCACAGTTAATTTCTTTAAAATCATTACGCATCACTGCGGAGTACATAAAAGGTTTTCAGGAATTGGGGTTTAAGGGCTTTAAACTATCGGAAATAATATCATTAAAATCAATGGGTATTACAACTGATTATGTTTCTTCTATGCAAAAAAAAGGATTGAACTATGACAGGCTTGATAAATACATACAGTTGAAAAGCATTAAGTAAAGCACCTGCTATGATCAGAAATTATTTTAAGATTGCTTGGAGAAACCTGATGAAGAACAAAGTGTTTTCTTTCATAAACATCTTTGGGTTAACAGTGGGGTTGACAAGCTTCTTACTTATTGCATTATACATTTTCGATGAACTCACATTCGATCGCTTTCATGCGAATGCCGATAATATCTACCGCATTGTAGTTGAGAAAAAAACTTCGGAAGGCAAGGTGGTAAGAAGCGCAGGTGCAGGCTTCCAGGTAACTGAAAAATCTAAAAGCGAATTTCATGAAGTAAGAGGTGCCATTCGCCTCGGAACTTTTGGAAGAACAAACGTTGGCACTACTTCTAATACCAACGTGTTTTACCAGGACTTCATGATTGGTAACCAGGACTTCCTTTCAACATTCGATTTTGAAATACTGCAGGGAGATCGTAAGACTGCTTTGATTGAACCACATTCAGCAATTGTAACCGAAGAAACTGCGCAAAAATATTTCAACACCACCGATGTAGTGGGCAAAGTACTTGTGGTTGACCAGGATAGCACCCCATATAAGATAACTGCGGTACTGAAGAACTTTCCGGTTAATTCACACTTGTCATTCAAGCTTCTTTTTTCGGAGTCGAGCCTGCGCAGCGACAACTTCAAAAAGTTCACCGGCAGTGATTGGAACTCGGGCGCATTCGCATCGTACATCGTATTAAATCATACTGCGGATGTCCATAAGGTAGAAGCTAAAATCGATCAGCTTGTTTCAGCGAACACACCATCCCACACGAAAGATAAAAGCAGCTTCATACTACAACCTCTCAAGCAGATCCACTTCTACTCAGGCGATATTGAGGGCGACTCCGGAAAGAAAGGCAACATAACATACATCTACGTTTTTTCTATCATCGCTGTGTTTGTACTGCTGATCGCCTGCATAAACTATATGAACTTAACCACTGCACGATTTGCCAACAGGTCTAAAGAAATCGCAGTGAGAAAAGTTGCA
>DASVRX010000314.1:0-19277 GCA_036388375.1 Pedobacter sp.
GATCTTAAGAAACTTTTCATTAATAAAAGAAAACTATGTACATAATTCCGGCAATTGATATTCTTGACAAAAAAGTTGTTCGATTAAGAGAAGGAGACTACGCTCAAATAACATCATACGATGTTACACTTGAAGAAATGATAGAAACTTATCAGTCTAATGGTACCGAGTTTGTTCATATTATTGATCTAAACGGTGCTAAAGGCGATTTTAGCAATCAGGAATACCTTTTCAATATCATCGACAAAACGGAGATGAAAGTTCAATACGGTGGCGGTGTGAGAAGTATTGAAAAAGTCAAAGAATTGATCGATTCTGGAATTCACCGTGTTATTGTTGGAACCCAGGCCTTAACCAACCCGGAATTTCTTCCCGCTTTAAGCGAAACCCTTTGTGGGAAACAACAATGTTCTGATCAGATCGTGGTGGCTATCGATGTATTGGATGAGGTGATTAAATATTCAGGATGGATGGAAAGTTCACCTATCAAACTAATGGATTATGTAGATCGCTGTCTTAATCTTGGCTTCTTCAGATTTTTATGTACAGATATTAATAAAGACGGAAAGCTAGCCGGTGCCGGCGTTGAACTTTACAAAAAATTACTAGAACATTCTCCGTTTATTAAACTTATTGCGTCTGGCGGTATCAGTTCTATTAGCGATATTGAAGGCTTAAATGACATCAAAGTTGAAGCTTGCGTGGTGGGTAAGGCTATTTACGAAGGGCATATTTCTATAGAAGAAGTTAAAGACTGGAATTTGAAGTCGTTGATATCGTTCTAAGTCCTATCCGCCCCTAAAGGGGGAATGGAAACGTAATAACCCCTATCCCCTAAAGGGGGAATACTAACGCCAATGACAAAGCAGAAAATGTTTCATGGGGCAAGCAACTTAATTTTCGAGAATGCTGGAAAATTAAGAAATAACATGACGCCCGCTGAGCTGTTGCTTTGGGGATACTTAATAAGTGCAAATTGATAATTGAAATCGATGGTTCCATTCATCTTCTTCCGGAAGTATTATCAAACGATATTGAACGTCAACAACACCTGGAATCACTTGGTATAAATGTTCTTCGCTTCACCAACACTCAAATATTCAAAAACATCCAACAAGTCTTGACCACTATACAAACCACTTTGCAGTCTCCCCCTTCAGGGGGTCGGGGGGCTTTGGCTAAACGCATTATCCCCTGCCTCGACGTTAAAGACGGCCGCACCGTAAAAGGTGTAAACTTCGTCGACCTTCGTGATGCGGGAGACCCTGTAGAACTCGCATATCAATACTCTAAGCAAGGTGCTGACGAGCTGGTTTTTCTTGACATCACTGCCACGCATGAGCGTCGGAAAACAATGGTTGAACTGGTAAAAGCGGTTGCACGACATGTCAATATCCCCTTTGTAATTGGAGGCGGGATCAATGAAATTGCTGATGCCGACATTTTGTTGAACGCTGGTGCGGATAAGATCTCCATTAATTCTGCTGCAGTACGCAATCCGGATTTTATTGATGAACTAGCCGCCGCATTCGGTAAACAGTTTGTGGTTGTTGCTGTCGATACAAAATTTGTGGAAGGCAGGAACCTGGTTCACTTAAACGGTGGGCGTATTGCCACCGAGTTTGAAACAGAAAACTGGATCAAAGAAGCTGAAGAGCGTGGCGCGGGAGAAATTCTTCTAACCTCTATGGATCATGACGGCACGAAAGGTGGATTTGACAATCTCTTACTTAAGAAAATCAACGATAACATCTCTATTCCCCTCATCGCTTCAGGCGGTGCAGGAAACGTTCAGCATTTTATAGATGTGTTCGAAAAAACGAATGTTGATGCGGCACTTGCTGCTTCAGTTTTTCATTATGGAGAAATCCTTATACCTTCGCTTAAAGCTGAATTAAGAAAACATAATATTGAAGTGAGGTTATAAATGACAATCGATTTTTCAAAATCAGACGGACTGGTTCCGGTTATTATTCAGGATGAGCAAACTTTAGAAGTGCTTATGCTGGGATATATGAATGACGAAGCCTTCAACAAAACAAAATCGGAAGGAAAAGTGACGTTCTTTTCGCGCTCCAAAAATCGTTTATGGACAAAGGGAGAAGAAAGCGGCAATTTCCTTTTTGTGCGAAGCCTGAGTATAGACTGTGACCAGGATACGATACTTATTAAAGCACATCCGCACGGGCCTACATGCCACACAGGTTCCAGAAGCTGCTTTAATACAGATTTTAATCAAAACTTCATCTTTAAGCTTGAAGAAATTGTAAAAGACCGTTATGCCAATCCTGTTGAAGGTTCGTACGTGAACAGGCTAAGAAGCAAAGGTTTAAACAAAATAGCTCAAAAAGTTGGTGAAGAGGGAGTTGAAACGGTGATAGCTGCTCTTGCCGAAACTCAAGAAGACTTAATAAACGAGTCATCGGATCTGCTGTTTCATCTCTTGGTTCTGTTAAGAGAAAAGAACATCAGTTTAGAAACACTGGCAAAAAATCTGGAAAGTCGTCATCAGTAAAGATGATTGAAGTTAAGCGAAAGGCAGTTTTAACAGGGCATCGAAATCCTGTTTATGCAGTTGAGGCCTCGCAAAAGCCTGGCATCATATTTACCGCCGGAAATGACAAGGGTGTTGTTGAATGGAGTCTAAAAACAAACTCCTTCATTAAAGTTTTAATGCCTGTCAAAAGTTCTGTTTATGCTTTGCATGCGCCCGTATTCAGTCCCGTTTTAGCGGTTGGTGAACGAAGCGGCGTTATAAGTCTGTTTAGTTTTCCAGAACAAAAAATCATAGCTGAACTTACGCATCACAAGCAACCTGTTTTCGATTTAAATTCAGTTACCCGGAAGAAAGAATTACTTGCCAGTTCTGAAGATGGTACGGTATCAGTTATCAGTCTCACTGATAATGCTTTGTTGTATCAATTCAAAGTATCCGGTTTAACCGTTCGTAATATTGCAATCAGCCATGATGAAAAGTTGGTTGCCTTTGGCTGTAAAGACAATAGCATTCGCATTTATAACCTTGATGATTACTCCTTTATAACTGAATTAAATAATCACGAGCTTCCGGTTACTTCGCTTAAGTTCTCTCCCGACGGTAGGTATCTCCTTTCCGGCGGTCGTGATGCGAAATTGAATATTTTCAATTTAAGCGATTACTTATTGAAAGAAACTTTGGTGGCGCATATGTTTGCTATTTATGATATCAAATTCCATCCCACTAAACCATACTTTGCTACTTCGAGCCGCGATAAAAGTATCAAGATTTGGGACGCAGAGACTCTAAAACTGAAGAAAGTTATCAGTCGCGAGAAAGGAATAGAATCTCATAGCCATTCGGTGAATAAAATCTGCTGGGAAAGTTCTACGGAGTTGCTGATCTCTGTTAGTGATGATACGAATGTGATGGTGTGGGAAGTGGCCTTCTAAAAATGTAGGTTCGAAGATTATTAGCCACAAAGGCTCTAAGACGAAGCTAAACCTACTAATGCGTCTGGCAAAATTTCTACTCAAGGCATAAAATGATTGATATTAAATCCTTTTTATGATCCGCAACTTATGCGTGTGCCTTTTCAAATCTAAACTATAAATCCCCTGACCATCAATAGGATCGATCTTCACGCGGCCGGAAGCATGAATAATGTGTTGATCATCCAGCATAATGCCAACATGAATCACACGGCCATCTTCATTGTCAAAGAAGGCAAGATCGCCGGGTTTGGCTTCCTGTAAAAAGTTTACTATCTCCCCTTGCTCGGCTTGCTGCCAGGCATCACGCTTCAGATTTTTACCCAGCATCTTAAACACTATCTGGGTTAACCCCGAGCAATCCATTCCGAACAGCGTTTTGCCACCCCATAAGTATGGAGCGCTAAGAAAAAATTTTGCATAATTGGCCACGTTACTTTCAAAATCAGATGGCTGAATAATTAGATCCTCAGATTTTAACTGATACTCTTCCGTTCCAAGAAAAAAACGATTGTTAATCATCTCAGGAATACTGCTTCCAGCTACTAAATGCAGTTTCTCTCCTGTAGATAATTTAACAGCCTCATGAAAAGCTTTTAGTCCCAAAATTGAACCTCCGCTTTTGTCTTTTAGCAAGCAGTCCTTTATAGATATGAATTGCTTTATGTCAATCCATCCTTCATATTCTTCCTGACAAGTTTTAATTCGAACCCACTTATCGGTAAATTCAAGAATTTCAAAGCAATCGCCGAAAAGCAATTGAGTTAAAATTTCACTCTTGTCCGATGCTTCTATACGCAAGGGAATTACCGACAAATTACAAACACCGTATTCAATCATTGTAATTACAAATCAAACAAAAATGGTCGACAAAAATGAATTAAAAAAACTTACCTTATACTTTATTGTTTTAATAGAAATGATAGTTTTTGCTGATCATAAATAATATATGAAAACCTTCGACCAAACACATAAAATTTTAATTGCTGTAGAAGACAGTACTTATTCTCAACGGGCTACCGATTATGGTATCAATTTAGCCAAAAGATTATCTGCTGAAGTGGCCTTGCTTCATGTTAATGAATTGCCGGTTGCAACGTCTTATAATACGGATCCATTAATGGCAGAACCTCCGATAATGATGCCGGAGATGATACATGTTCAGGAAGATGCGAGTAAAAAGTTGTTAAACAAAATTGCCGACTCAATTGGCGAGGACACCACGATCTATACCTTTCATAAAACTGGAAATCCTAGAGATGAGATACTCAGCACGGCTGAAGAATGGGGTGCCGACATGATTATTTTAGGCACACACGGCCGAACCGGTTTCGATCATTTTTTATCCGGAAGTGTAGCTGAGAAAGTAGTAAGAAAAGCAAAATGTCCGGTGCTTATTATCCCGAACAAGGATGAAGATGGGAAGCACTAATTGAGGGTTGGTTTATGCCTTTGGAGCAACAGATTGCCGCGGCATGAAAAATGCCTCGCAATGACGGGATTGTCAAAATCGTTCGATACAAAGACCTGCACTACATTACTCGTCATTGCTAAGCGAAGCGTGGCTATGCGAAGGGAGCTGTGGCAATCTGTCACAAACAGAGGCCATTAGAAATTTCGAAGACTACCTTCGCAGAAAAAGATATTTATCTAAACAAAAAAAGCGGCTAATTGCCGCTTTTTTTGTTTTCAAGTTACGTACTAACCTTCGTTATGTAACCAAGCCTTCTTAGCCAACAACTCTTCTTCTGTTTCGCGTACGTCTACATCATCAATGCAGCAATCAACGGGGCAAACTGCCGCACATTGAGGCTCATCATGAAAGCCTTTACACTCTGTACATTTATCAGAAACTATATAATAAAATTCCTCAGAAATGGCGGCTTGGGCCTCTTCTGCGTTTAAAGTATTGCCATCACCAAAATCGATCACCCCACGTAAAGATGTTCCTTCGGAAAAACGCCATGCAGCCCCTGCATCGTAAATAGCATTGTTAGGGCATTCAGGCTCACAAGCTCCGCAGTTAATGCATTCGTCTGTTATAATTATCGCCATGTTCTAAAATCTATTTCTTAAACCGTAATTTTGCACTCCTCATGGGCACTGCAAAAACAGTGCAAATATAACACAATCTGTTGATTTTATTTTAAGGACTTCCATTTTGACACTTGAACAACGAAAAGCAGCTTTTAGACAATTAGGAAAATATTTAAATTCTCCCGATGAAGAGCTTAAACAACTTATAAATTCCGCGCATCATTCAAATGCATGGTTTACTCCGCAAGAAACCGCTAAAGCGTTGAAAGGCATCTCTTTTATGCTTAATGAAGAAGATTTGAATACCTGGTTTGATAGCATTCAATCCGATCTAAAAAATGATATCTCTCCAAAGACTGTTGGTTTGGTTTTGGCAGGCAATATTCCTTTGGTTGGTTTTCACGATATCTTAGCTGTGTTAGCTACCGGACATATTGCTTTAATAAAAGCGTCTTCTCAGGATAAATATCTGATTCCTCATTTACTGAACAAGCTTATCGAATTTCAACCCGGATTCGAAACGCAGATTCGGTTTACCGAGAGACTTGAAAACTTTGAGGCGGTAATTGCAACGGGCAGTAATAACAGTTCGAGGTATTTTGAACACTATTTTGGCAAGGTTCCTCACATCATAAGGAAAAACCGGAATAGCATCGCCGTACTATCGGGTAATGAATCTTCTGATGATTTGTATCTGCTTGGACATGACCTGTTCGACTATTTCGGATTAGGCTGTAGAAATGTTTCCAAGGTTTTTGTGCCACACGATTACGACTTCAGGATATTCTTTGAGACGATCGAAGGTTACAATAACATTGTGAACCACAATAAATATTGCAATAATTACGAGTACAACAAATCTATATATTTGATTAACAGGGACAAGCATTTAGATAACGGATTTTTACTGGTTAAAGAAGACACTTGTCTGGCTTCGCCGCTGGCGGTGCTTTACTTTGAGGAGTATAAAGACCTCGCATCTGTTGAAGAGAACATTGCGGATCATGCCGACGAAATCCAGTGCATCGTCACGAGAGAAAAATTAAGCATTAAATCGCAGCAATTGAGTTTCGGCGAAAGCCAAAAGCCTAAACTATGGGATTATGCAGACGGCGTAAATACTGTCGGATTTTTGTTGAGTTTATAAACATCTCGGGCTATAACCATAGAAAATTCTAACTTTGGGCTTATGTACATCATTAAGGTGAAAGGTGTTGCAAAGATTCCCGATTACGTACAATTACGAGACGATAAGTTTACCTTATTGGCTTATTTTAGAGTAGACAGGCCAGATAAATCACTTGAAAAAATTGGTCTGGCGGAAAAGTCAGAGTACATCATGAACCTTGTAAAAGACCTTCCTTTTGGTCAGATTTTAAAATTGGAACTTTAATATGATTGGCAATACGGTTATAAGACTTGATAATGTTGATGTTTACCAGCAAAAGCACCTGGTATTAACCAACGTAAACTTACATATAGATAAAGGTGAATTTGTTTTTCTCATCGGTCAAACCGGATCAGGAAAAAGCAGTTTGCTTAAAATTATTTATGGCGATTTGCATATTTCATCGGGCGAAGGCCACGCCGGAGGTTATGATTTAAAGAAACTAACCGAGAAAGATGTTCCTTATTTGAGAAGAAAACTAGGAATCGTGTTCCAGGATTTTCAGCTTTTAACTGACAGAAGCATTGAAGATAACCTTCGTTTTGTGATGCATGCTACCGGCTGGAAAGATAAAACGCTCATTGCCGAACGCATAAAAGATGTACTTGAAAAAGTAGGCCTGCGTTCGAAAATCAAAAAAATGCCTCATGAAATTTCGGGGGGAGAACAACAGCGTGTGGTTATTGCAAGAGCGCTTTTGAACGATCCGGAAATCATCTTAGCTGATGAGCCAACCGGAAACTTAGATCCCGATACATCGGAAGAAATCATGCTGCTATTGAAGGATATCGCAAGGTCGGGAACCGCTGTTTTAATGGCAACGCATAATTACCAGCTTATCCGGACTTTCCCATCGCGCATAATTAAATGCGAAAACGGTAAAGTTATCGAAGATGCCAAAATTGTATAAGTCCGATCTGATACGTCAATTTGGTTCTTCCAAAGTAAAAATCACTGACAGCTTGGCTGTTTTATTGAATTGGCAAAAATTTTGTCTAAACCCATTATTATGAAGTTTTCAGACATGTTGAAAAACAAGAAGAAAGAAACTATGAATCAAGGTAACGAAGAGAAACAAGAAATTGAACAAGAGCTGGAGCAAGTAAGCGAAATCTTAAGCCATCAGGGCGATGGAGGAGAATCTGAAAATACACCTTCTGGAGATGTTCAGAACCAGGTTTCTGAAGAAGAGAAGCTTAAAGGGGAAATCGCAGAAGCCAATAATAAATATTTACGTTTATACGCCGAGTTTGATAATTACAAGCGACGTACCAATAAGGAGCGCATTGACTTGCTTCAAACTGCAGGCAAGGATGTTTTAGTGAGTTTGTTACCGGTAGTAGATGATTTTGACCGTGCCTTAAAATCCATGGAAACGGCTACTGATGTTACCAGCGTTAAAGAAGGCGTTTTGTTGGTTCAGAATAAGCTTAAAAGTATTTTATCTCAAAAGGGAATTAAAGAAATGGAAGCAGTTGGAACTGTTTTCGATGCTGACATTCACGAAGCTATAACCAACATTCCTGCCCCTTCTGATGACTTAAAGGGGAAAGTGATAGACGAAGTTGAAAAAGGCTACTACTTGAACGATAAGGTGATTCGTTTTGCAAAAGTTGTTGTAGGAGCATAAAGTTGATGTGCAAATTGTTGAATGTGCAAATAAGGCTTTGAGCCTATCTGCACATTTTCTCATCCGCACATCTCCACATTAATAAAATATATGGCAAAAAGAGACTATTACGATATTCTGGGAATAACAAAGGGAGCCAGTGCCGATGAGATTAAAAAGGCTTATCGAAAACAGGCTATAAAATTCCACCCTGATAAAAACCCGGGCGACAAGGAAGCCGAAGAAAAATTTAAAGAGGCGGCTGAAGCTTATGAGATTTTAAGTAATCCGGAGAAGAAGCAGCGTTATGACCAGTTTGGTCATGCAGGAACTCAGGGCGCTGGCGGTTACGGTGGCGGCCATATGAATATGGACGATATCTTCAGCCAGTTTGGAGATGTCTTCGGCGGTGGAAGTCCGTTCGAAAGCTTTTTTGGCGGTGGTGGTCAGTCGCGCGGTGGAAAACGAACTGCCCGTGGCAGCAATTTGAGAATTAAGGTTAAATTAACTCTTGAAGAAATTGCCAAAGGTGCCGAGAAAAAAGTAAAAGTTAACAAACAGGTTGTTTGTAATACCTGCGATGGCAGCGGTGCTAAAGATCGTTCGTCGTTTAACACTTGCGCTACCTGTGGTGGTGCAGGCTCGGTTCGTAGGGTAACCAACACCATTCTGGGGCAAATGCAAACTACCAGCACCTGTCCTACTTGTAATGGCGAAGGAACTCAAATTACCTCTAAATGTAACAGCTGTCATGGCGACGGAGTTATAAGAGGCGAGGAAACGATTTCAATTAATATTCCGGCTGGTGTAAGCGAAGGCATGCAGCTTTCTATGGGTGGCAAAGGTAACGCTGCTCCGAGAGGTGGCGTACCCGGAGATTTAATTATTCTTATCGAAGAGACCCCTCACGAATTTTTGCAACGCGAAGGAAATAATGTTGTGTACGATCTTCACGTGAGTTTTGTAGATGCTACTTTAGGCGCAAGTGTTGAAGTGCCAACCATTGACGGAAAAGCCAAAATCAAATTAGAGCCGGGAACCCAGGGTGGAAAGATATTAAGACTTAAGGGTAAGGGTGTGCCGGAAGTTAATTCATATCATCGCGGCGACCAGTTGGTTTACGTAAACATCTGGACACCGAAAGTGCTATCGCGTGAAGAGCGTGATTTGATGGAGAAGCTACAGAGCTCGCCAAACTTTCGGCCGCAGCCAGGGAAAAATGAAAAGAGTTTCTTTGAACGGATGAAGGAGTATTTTGAGTAAGAAGAAATCTTAAAGACTTAAAAACTAGAAGCCATTCGCAATTAACGAATGGCTTTTTCTATACAAGATGGTATTCTCTAATAATTGAACTGAAACTGGATGCGCAAGAGCCTTCCCTCTTGAGTGTTTATAGGTTTAGTGGCATCTTCAAATCGTCTCTTCGAGATGGTATACATGGTAACCAATTCAAAGTTTTTAAATGGCTGC
Source organism: Pedobacter sp. (assembly GCA_036388375.1). Taxonomy (GTDB): domain Bacteria; phylum Bacteroidota; class Bacteroidia; order Sphingobacteriales; family Sphingobacteriaceae; genus Paradesertivirga. The sequence continues at coordinate 9,753 of DASVRX010000314.1, forward strand.
CATTCCGTTCCTACCTCTAGTTCATTTACGTTATAACTCCTCGCGTCACGCTCGAATTTCTTGCCTCCATCGTAAAAATGATACCTCACAAATGGAATGAGCAATTGATTTTTGAATCTGTGCGCATAAGAAGCAAGTGCATAACCACCTTCAAGGCGTTTTTGCTCAATAACTTTAGTAACCGTATTATACTCCGGCCCGGTACCTATATTATATTCTACTTGCAATCCAAATGGCTGAGGGTATAACACAAAGGTAGCAGCAGCACGCTGATCGATAAATTGAGTTGGGGTTTTTAAGCCCGAAGTAAGCGTAGATACAATGTATTTACCATGATATCCTTGCAATCCGGGTTCTATAATCTGTTTCCCTAATTTGATGGGATAAGACACGCGCGATATAATATGCGGCTGATCATTTACTTCATTTCTATTTGCTGTTTGTCCGTTATAAGCACCGAATGCAAATACGCCATAATCACCCGAGCCTTTGAGACCCGAACTTACCAGGTTAGCGAAACGCTCACGGATCTTTTTAGGAGCCCAGTAAAAGAATATTCCCAAATCACGTTCGTTACTCGCGGCACTATTCAATGCATCATTACGATCTAAGGGCAATCTGTTTTGGCTTGATTGTAAATTTTCGAATCCGTATGGGATTTTGCTTTGCCCAAAACGCAATCTGAATTCATTCTTGGTATCTAATCCCAGATCAAAATAAGCATCTCTAATTTGTGCAAAGTTGTTATTATTTGCGTCTGCGCTCGATGCCAGATCCGGCTGGATGTAGAAATATAACCGATCACTTATCTGGCCTGAGAATATCAAACGGATTCGACGAAGAAAAAAGCCTCCGGTTCCCCCCCAGGATCTGTCGCACTGCTCACACTGCAAGTCGGAATTGGTTTCTAGTAGACGGTTATACCTAACTTGTGTGTATCCGCGTAAGCTTATTTTTTCGTACCACTCCGATTTTTTTGCAGCCGGCTTAGCTGTGGCTAAAACTTGCTTTGCGGAATCAGTTTTAAGGCTATCACGCTTACTTTCTTGAGCCGACACACTTTCTATCAGAGCAAGCAGTACTATCAAAACATTAAAAACTTTCATTGCTGTATGTTTATGTTCAGCAAAACTACATTTAATGTTAACCTATTATAAAGCAACGCAGTAATTTAACCTAATGATTATTTAGGGTTAACATTAGCTTAACACAGCTGTTGGTTTTAACGCATCCTGTCTTCCGCGTCGTTGATTGAACTGTTAATTTCTTCAATTAATCGTCTTGCAGCATCTTTAAGTTTCGGATCACCATTAAAGTTTGTATCAAAAATCACTTTTTTACTTTTGCGTTCGTAATTGAATTCTACGACATATTGGAGCGATTTTTTTGAGCTGTCTTCGCCGTTTACTATCTGCGAAGGAAAGTTCCAAAAACCCAATTGTGCTGCTCTTCTGTGAAGAACTAACAGATCGTCTTTGGATAGCTTGACAGACTTTTTAATTAAAGAATCTTCCTTGTTCAAATATTGATAGGCACCGGTTTTTGAATCATATTGATTGACAAGGCTATCGGTTACGCCGTACTTGATGGTAAGTGATTTAAACTCCGAAAATTTATACGGAGCATTTTTTACCATCATTCCGTAATAATAGAAACAGTAAAAAAGAAAGGGTACAATGATACTTAAGGCGAGAAATATCTTTTTTGACTTATTGGACATGTGTTCGAATGTATTTCGGCAAAAATAAATTATTCGAAAGACTCTTCTGTCGGATTAAACTCTTTTTCCCACTTAGCTATAACAACGGTGGCGAGGCAATTTCCGATAACATTAATTGAGGTGCGGGCCATATCCATCAACTCATCTATTCCTAAAATGATGAAGATAGGCCATGTGGGCATGTTAAATGAGGCCGCGGTTCCCAATAAAATTACCAGAGACGCTCTGGGAACTCCTGCAACTCCTTTACTCGTTAACATTAAAGTGAAAACAATGATAAGTTGTTGAGAAAGCGAAAGATTCATTCCAGCCGCCTGCGAGACGAATATCGCAGCAAGGGAAAGATATAAAGTAGTTCCATCAAGGTTGAAGCTGTAACCTGTTGGCATTACGAAGGCAACAATTTTTCTGGGTACACCTAACTTTTCCAGGTTTTCCATAGCACGAGGCAAAGCAGCTTCGGAACTTGTAGTAGCGAAAGCAATTGAAACCGGCCCAACTATCGCTGCAATGAAACGCTTTATCGGCACACCTACTATAAGCGCGATTGGTAGGAGAATGCCAAGCAAAAACACAATCAAGGCAACGTATAACGTTGCGAGTAAATGGAAAAGATTCAGCAAAATACCGAGACCCATATGACCCACCGTATAGGCTATCGCGGCACCCACTCCTATCGGCGCGAAATACATCACAATGTTTGTGAATTTAAACATTACCTCGGCAAGGCTTTCAGTCGCTTTAAGCATCGGCTGACGCTTATCTTCTCTTACCATCGCTAACGCAATCCCAAAAAGGATACTGAAAACTACAATTTGTAAAATTTGCCCTTCGGCGATTGATTTTGCAATGTTCTCCGGAAAAATGTGCAGGATAATATCATTTAAAGATTGCGCAGGCACATCGGGCAAGGATTCTTCCATCTGTGGCGGAGGTGTAATTCCGGCACCAGCTTGCGAAATATTAATCGCCGCAAGGCCGATAAATAAGGCGATAGTTGTAACTACTTCAAAGTACAAAATAGCTTTCCATCCCATCCGGCCTACTTGCTTTAGATCAGCATGCCCTGCAATGCCATAAACCAGAGTAGCAAATAATAAGGGCGCCACAATGGTTTTTATCATTTTAAGGAAGATTTTGCTGAGCACTTGGAGCTTCATCCCAATCTCCGGATAATCGTGGCCAATTTCTGCTCCAATAACCATGGAGATGAGGATCCAACTGGTAAGGGAGTTTTTCTTGATACCGAATACAATCAGGCAAACGATAAAAAGGCCTCGTGAAAAAAGCAGCGCCAACGGCGTTACCGGAAGAATATGATACGCGTTAAGTAGAGTTAGAACAGCGGTAATAAAAGCAGTGATGAGTGCAGCATATCCTGCTTGTTTTAACTTCATAAGAAAAGATTAATGATTTGAACAAATGTAAATAATTAGCTTTACTCCGCAAACCTAAGGGATTAATGAGGGTAGAGAAATTAAACGATATCAAGAAAGAACTTCGGCAGCTAAACGCCGAGACTCTTGTCGAAATATGCTTACGGCTTTCTAAATATAAAAAGGAGAATAAAGAGTTATTAAGTTATCTCCTTTATGATGCAGATAATCCGTTAAATTATGCGGAAGAAGTGAAATCGTCTTTACTTCCCTCCTTTCAAAGCCTTAATAAATCTTCCTATACCAGCACAAAAGAACTTCGTAAAGTTGCCCGATTGGCATCTAAACATATCAAGTATACAGGTTCCAAAGAAGTTGAATTAGAACTCTTATTTTGGTTCTGCAACAACTTTTTAGAATATGCAGACTCCCGATCATCTCACAAACCCTTAATAGCCTTGTTCACCCGGCAGTTAGAAAAGATCAGACGCATTATACCAAAGCTTCATGAGGATCTGCAATTTGATTACAGCGAACTTTACGGCAATTTGATAGCAGAAGCATCAGAAAAGGTTCGGTTCTTCAACAAACAAGACTTCAAATTATAATTTACAATTCCTGTAACGGTCGGCAAATTGTCTCGTCTTAGTACCAAAGCTCTATCTATAATTTTTAGGTAAGTTTCCCTTTTATGTATCGGCGAGTGGAATTGCTAAAATTTTTCACCGCTTTAAATTGGTGATTCGCTGGAGATTTACCCTCTCCAGCCTAATACTGATTGTCGACCTTGATTGGGCACGATACATTTGGGTTAACAAACAGAATAAAAGACATGAAACTTCTACAAACGCCCATCACTTATTCAATTTATATACTGCTTTCGCTGAGTATACTTACTTTAACAAGTGCTGTTCGGGCACAGACGCAAGGAAGTGTTGCTGGTAAGGTGTTAGATGAAAGCCAAAAGCCTTTGGATTTTGCAACAGTAAGCCTTTTGAAAGCATCGGATTCTGCACTGGTAAAATCGTCGATAACTGATTCGACTGGAGCCTATCTGTTTGAAAAAGTTGAAGCAGGAAATTATTTAGTTAAAGTTACTTTCTCAGGATACAAGAAGTCTACGAGCAAAGCACTTACCGTCACTTCGAATAACCAGACTCTAGTTCCGGTTATTATATTAAGTACTGATAGCAAAACTTTGAAAGAAGTTTCCATTACAGTTAAAAAGCCCTTTTTAGAGAGAAAGGCTGATAAGCTAATACTTAATGTTGAAGGAAGTGCAGTAGCTGTTGGAAACACAGCACTCGAAGTTCTGCAGAAAGCCCCGGGCGTGACGCTGGATAAAGATGATAATATCTCTATGAGTGGAAAGAGTAGCGTTCTGGTAATGCTCGACGGCAAACCAACCTATATGAGTAATGCCGATTTGGCGAATATGCTAAGAAGTATGCAAAGTACTCAGATTGAAACCATCGAGTTAATTACTAATCCGTCTGCCAAATATGATGCCGCAGGTAACGGAGGAATTATCAACATCAAAACTAAAAGAAACAGAAAACTAGGCTTCAACGGAAGTACAACAATTGGTTCGGGTTATGGTAAAACGACAAAATACAACGGAAGCACTAATTTGAATTTCAGAAAGGGTAAAATCAACCTCTTTGGAAGCTATAATTACAGTAATAACGGCAATAGAAATATCTTCGAGTTGAATAGAAAGGTTACCGATGAAAATGCAATTACCAATTTTGATCAGGATAATAACTGGAACTCACGGAGGAATAATAACGGCTATAAAGTGGGAGTCGACCTGTTTGCTACAAAGAAAACAACTATTGGATTTTTAGTAAATGGTTATGATAACTCTGTTGACGAAAAGTCAAGGAGCGGAACTGCAATTTTCAACGAGGGCTTCAATACAGACAGCAGTATTAATGTCTCTGGTAGAAGTAAGCAGAAGTATGCAAACATGGCTTATAACCTAAATTTTAAAACCAATCTGGACACTTTGGGTAGGGAAATTACAATAGATGCAGATTATTCTAATTATAATGGAAGAAGTAATGAGTTTCGCGATAGCTATTACTCAAACTTTAAAAATAACACTCCTGTTGAATTTATAAACAACCTGGCGCCCTCAAAAATCGAAGTAGTATCGGCAAAGCTGGATTACACGCACCCAGTTTCCAAGACTTTTAAGATCGAAACCGGATTAAAAAGCAGTTGGGTAACTACCGACAATAACTTACAATTTTCAACATTGAATGGCCCTAACTGGGTTTTGAATAAAGACCGGTCGAATCACTTTATCTATAAAGAAAATATTAATGCCGCCTATTTAAATTTAAATAAGGAATATAAGACCACAACCGTGCAATTTGGCTTGCGCGGAGAGCACACCAATTCCAACGGAAATTCAATTACCTTAAATAGTGAAGTGCCAAGAGATTATTTTCAACTTTTTCCGAGTGTCTCGTTAAGTCAAAAATTGAGTAAAGATCATCAGTTAGGAATCTCCTATAGTCGCCGAATCGACAGGCCGAGCTACGACAAATTGAATCCCTTTGTAAATCTTCTTGACAAATACACATTTGAGCAAGGCAACCCATACCTAAATCCGCAATACAGCAATTCAGCACAACTTTCTTACACTTTTAAGGGGGCAATGACTGCTAATCTGAGCTACAGTAAAACCACGGATGTAATGACGCAAATAACCGAACAAAACAATGCAACAAAGGTAACTTACGCCCAAGAACGAAATCTAGACAATCAAACTGTTTACTCTTTTAATGTTTTTGTGCCGGTTCCTATCAGAAAATGGTGGAGTATGAACACCAATGCAGAAGTCTTTAATTTAGGTTTCACATCGGATCTGTTTGGCGAAAGATTAGAAGTAAATAAAACTGCTTTTCAAATAAACACCGATAACCAGTTCACTATTAGCAAAACTATGGGTGCTGAAATTTCTGGCTGGTATAGGTCACCACTCCAATATGGAATTTTTCGAATACAGAATGCACCTTTTGTGAATGTTGGACTTCGAAAATCTTTTGATAAGAATAAAGTCAATTTGAAGCTCGGTCTAAACGATGTGCTCAACACACAAATAAACAAGGGTGCCACCAAATACTCGAATATGAACTTCAATTTCATGAACAAGTGGGAAAGCCGTGTAGTGAGTTTTAGTTTAAGCTATCGGTTTGGAAGCAACGATAACAAACCAGAAAGACGTCGTTCTACCGGCTTAGAATCAGAAGCAAACAGAATGAAGAACTAATCTCATATTGTAACATTACAATTGTATATCAGGCTGTTAGGATATTTTATTGAAAATAAATTTACCTTCAATAAAATATTCTAACAATTAAACTGGTATGTCTGCCACCAATTTAAATCCAAGAAAGCGGCCTCTCTTATTATTACTCCCAATCGTTGCACTTATCTCTGCCACGCTTCCTATCTTAAGTGTTAGAATAAAGGCACCCTCTACAAATAATATACAGTCAAAAAAATGGCAGTCGTTGTTCAATGGAAAAGATTTTACGGGCTGGGACTCCCATCTTAATAAGCCGCTTTCTCAATTCAACATTCCAGGCTTACAGAAAGATGAAAAAGGTGAATACACTGAACGTTTAGGCATTAATAATGATCCGCTAAAAGTTTTCACGGTTGTGCAGGAAGATGGTGCTCCAGCTATCAGAGTTACTGGGCAAGTATTTGGCTATATCGTTAGCAAAGAAAGCTTTTCCAATTTCCGTTTGAAACTTCAATTTAAATGGGGAGAGTTAAAATGGGCGCCACGATTAACGGAAAAGCGTGATGCAGGTCTGTTATATCACTCTGTCGGAAAAATGGGCGAACACCCGGGAACCTGGATGGTATCTCAGGAATGCCAGATCCAGGAAGGCGACTGCGGCGATTTCTGGCCTATAGGTAATACCAGAATAGATATCCCTTCTGCAAAAGTCGACCCTGGCTGTTATCAATATCATCCGAATGAGCCATTAGTAACTTATGGGAACGGAACTGCGGCAGGGCCCCGTTGTGCTAAGTATCCGGATAATGAAAAACCCAACGGAAAATGGAATACGGTCGAGGTAGTCTGCTTTAATGGAAATAGTGTTCACTTAATCAATGGGAAAGTAGTTATGCGACTTTTCAACTCTCGCCATCTGGTAAATGGAGTTGAAGAAAAGCTGACCAGTGGCAGGATTCAGCTTCAATCTGAAGGTGCTGAGATCTTTTACCGCAAAATTGTGGTTTTACCGCTATCGAATGAGCCGTCAATTATTAAAGACTTTAAGCGTAATTAGCCGCAGTACTCTATCTTGAATAAGAAATAATCCTGCACTGTTCAAGCTTTTAATTTCTACGACTTTCCTTACCAAGACTATCAAAAAATATCCCACTAAGTGCTGCATTCTCCCCTCTTACATGATTAACACGAATTCTTAAGCTACCACTAAAATCAAATATCAGGTATTTACCATTTTGGTAATTCTTAATCAATTGCACAGGCGCAATTAGCTTCAATGTCTTTAGATCAAAAAGTTCAATAGCTGAACGCCTGCCATCATTATCCCAATCTAAAAAGTAAAGCGCAAGCCGATGTTTCTTACTGTCTTTTACGTTTAGATCGATGGTCATAGTTTCCAAGGTAGGTTTAGGGTCTTGAGTGATTATTGCACCGAAATGTCTATGGTTGGTTTCAGGCTCTACGAGAACTCTCTCTCCATTTTCCTGAACTTCAAGGTGAACGTTAGCTGCGTTCTTGAGATTAACTGAAGAAACATATGCAGGGAGTTGTTGAAGATGTTGATTATTGCCTTTAAAATTAAACAAAAGATATCCATCTGATCCATAAGAAGCTTTCCAATTACCCCCCGTCATACTATCTTGCTTAAAATCGACTATAGGATAAATCCATTTAAGTCGTTTATCAGGTATAGTTTTAACAATCCTGTTATAAAGTACTTTGCATTCATATTTACCCGGCTTTAGGTTTTTCAGGCAGAAGTAGCCGTCTTTGATTTCAAATTCGTCACCTTTTATTGGCCTCCCGGTCTGCCATGACAGTTTTTTATTTAGCTCTACAGATTTAATCGTGTTGCCGCCTAAAGGAATCCAAACTTGCTTTGCATTGGTATTTGGCGGGATAATAAACCTGGAAATACCGGTACTGATATTAAAATCCGCAGAAATCAAACCAGCGGGAGTAGGCGTGCTACCCTTCACCCAAGTTAAGCTCTTCCCTAAATGAGGGATGATTTCAAATGTTTTAAAGCCAGGCTCTAAGGGTTTAATTCCCAGGGCTTCTTCGGAAAGCCACTTAACAACTCCCGCACTCCAGGGGTGCGTTAAACTTGTATATCCGGCCTGACCGTTTGGTGGTGCGTCGTTTTTTGACAATATTGAATTCCAACTCGGCCGGAATACTTCAAAAAATGTTGTTCCCCCGTATTTTATTTGTCCACCCCACAAATCTTTTATAGAGGTTAAAGCATCATCATAACTACCAACTTTGCTCATTGCTCCAATCACAAGATATTGATTGAAGGGAGAGTATGATAAACGATTAACCCGATCTAAGAAATGGCGTTTGTAGAACACCGATTCCTCAGCAGATGTTAATAATCCTGTATTTATTGCATCGGCTGAAGCATGCAGTCCATATTCATCCGGCCACGAACTAGATGTCCTGGTTTCAGCAATTCTTTGATTAGCATAATCGATGTACTTTTTACCAAGGTGGGTTTCACCGATTTGATACATCAAGCGTCCAAATTCCCTCCATGATCGAATACTAAGCATAGCATATGCGTGTCTGGATTCAGGAATATTAGGATTTTCAAAGCCAGCGCCCAAACGTTCATCCCAGCCATGAAAGACAAGATACTTGTACTTGCCAAAATGTTGATACGCCGAATCCAATTTTTGGCTTGCACTGTTTATATAAGCCCTGGCAAACCGGATGTCGCCTGTATAGTTCACATAATCGATTAAACTTAAAACCCAATACAGAGGATAGCTCGCTATGCTGTTATCCAGTAATGCGGTCTTCATGAGATTCGCTTTAACGAAGTCAAAATTCCCGAAAGCTACCATAGATGCCGCTTGTGCTGGATAGGCATCGCCGGTCCACGAATGCCGGTCGCTCCTTTCCATCAGGATTGCTCCAAAATGATCCTTCTGTAGACAAAGCTTTACGGTATAGGCACCGGTATACCAAATTCGTGTTAGCTCGGCGTCACTGGCAGAAAAGCTCCCGAGATAGTTAACAGGTTTAACCTGACAAACCAGGCGCAGATTTCGGATATGCCACGCTTTCGAATATGAATGAACGGTAATCCAACCAAATCTAACGCCTTCGTAAAGTTCGGGGTTTAGTTCCAGACGATACGTATTGCCATGTTTAACAGGTGTTTT
>DASVRX010000315.1:0-5503 GCA_036388375.1 Pedobacter sp.
GGCTCCCGAAGCTGGGCTCGAACCAGCGACCCTCTGATTAACAGTCAGATGCTCTAACCAGCTGAGCTATTCGGGAATTCCTGGTTATTTAACAAGCTTAACTTGTTTCCCGTTTGGGAATGCAATAGTCGGGATTTTAAATTATTTATGCAATATTTGCGTTCAATTATTTTTTAAAATTTTATGAGCTTAGTTGTTATTGGCACCGTGGCCTTCGATGCCATCGAAACTCCTTTCGGGAAAACAGATAAAATAGTAGGCGGAGCGGCCACATACGCAGGTTTAGCAGCTTCTTACTTTTATGACAAGGTGAAAATTGTTGGCGTTGTAGGTGACGACTTCCAGCAGGAAGAGATCCAATCGTTTAAAGATCACGGCATAGATGTAGAAGGTCTGCAGATTAAACAGGGCGAAAAGTCCTTCTTTTGGGCCGGTAAATATCATAATGACATGAACAGCCGCGATACATTGGCTACAGAGTTGAATGTACTGGCGGATTTTGATCCGATTATCCCTGAGTCTTACCAGGATTGTCAATATCTCTTGTTAGGCAACCTTACTCCTCAGGTTCAGCAAACGACTATTAAGCGTTTAAAAAACCGTCCCAAACTTATCGTACTCGATACGATGAACTTTTGGATGGATATTGCTTTAAACGATTTGCTCGACACACTTAAACTGGTAGACGTTTTGACCATTAACGATGCGGAGGCTCGTCAGCTTTCTGGTGAATACTCGTTAGTTAAGGCAGCTCAAAAGATTCTGCAAATGGGTCCAAAGTATTTGATTATCAAAAAAGGAGAGCATGGAGCTTTGCTTTTCAGCGAAAATAAAATTTTCTCTGCCCCGGCATTGCCTTTAGCTGAAGTATTTGATCCAACTGGTGCGGGCGATTGTTTTGCAGGAGGTTTTATCGGTTACCTTGCGAAAGTAGGTACCATTAACTTTAACAATATGAAAAACGCGATTATCTATGGCTCGGCACTTGCGTCTTTCTGTGTAGAAAAATTTGGTACCGAAAAGATAAAAAATCTTACCCAGGAAGAAGTTGCAGCAAGAATTGCAGAATTTGTAAGTTTAAGCAAATTCGAAATAGAATAATAAATTGCTGCCATTTCAGATTCTGAATCTGGATTGGCAGCTTTAAACTAATCTACCAATTAACTCGAATCTATCGAAAACGGACATGCCATGTGGCGCATCTTTCAGCTCTTCGGTAAGATCTTGTCCGGCCCAATGCTCGTAATGTTTCCCGTTTTTCCAGAGCCTGCTTTTCGAAACGTCATAGATGATCTTCTTGTATGCAACCCAGATTTCAGGCTTATCCTGTCCGTTACGTAAAGCCAGTTGATTTTTTGTATAGACAGGTAAATCCACTACCGCGAAACTTTACTTTTAAAGCGTTCAAAAATCCACACATTCATCAGCAGCATGGCCAGCATGTAAAAATGGTCTTCGAAAGGAATGGTGCCAATTCTAATTCCGATGTTTTGAGCATCGTTATACATTACTATGGGAATCGACGTCAGCAAGCCGTTTACAATGTAAAAAGGAATCAGCGAAACAAAATAAGCAAGATAGAAGCGACTTAAGTAAGCAGGTTTTTTAACAAGCATCCAGACACTAAAAATGATCAGAAGTGCGAACGTGATCAGCGTGTAAACACGATCTGAATGAAGAAAAAGCATTATCCCCGAAAGAGCAACAAGAAAGCCACTTATTGCTGTGCTTACGTCTTTTAAAAGGTCTTTTTGGACATAATGATTTAAACATTCGTAGATAAAGAGGCAGGCGAACGGAACAGTAATAAAAAATAGAATTTCCTCTATCGGCAAATTCAACACATACAGGCCAACCACATAATCCGGGTTGAACGACCATACATCATACAGGGTAAAAATATAATCCCAAACAAGGAACAATGAGCCGGTTATGAACAAGCCGGGAAAAATATTTTTCCAATGTTTATAAAAAGCAACCTTCTTGTCGAACGATAAGATAACAGGGAAGAAAACGGTTAAGATGTTAATCAGCAGGTAAGTATAAAGTCTATCCATTGTTTATCGCATGGTCTAAGGTAGCGATTTCCTGTTTGCTGCAACGCTTAGTTTCTTTCATAAAGTTGAGCAGGTTGACTAATAAAGGCTTATCCATGGCGCCAAACTTTTGCTGTTTTGCAAGCTCAATTATTTTGGAGCGGTCGGTTTCAAGGTGTTTGCTATAACCAAGAAACGAAGGGATATAATGTTCTAAACTGAACCTTAGGAAGCGAATCTCCAGGTCTTGTGGGCTTGACTTCACAGCTGTCTCCAGCGTTTTTAGCCCGCTTTTAAGATAGGTTACTTTGTTGTACGGATTAAACGAATGCCTTGCTCTTATCGCCTGCGCGGAACCTAAATAGGCTAGAATAATAGGCTCTGAGGAATTTCTGGCTTTTAGATTAAGATATAATTTCTCAGCAGCCTTTTCATTATTGATGGCATTGTAATAGTCTTTTCGAATATGCGGCAAATCATTCGCAAAGCCTGATGCAATGGAAAGAAGGAAAATACCGACAATTAATATCATACTTGCAAAACGCATAAGCTGGGTGCATTAGTTTGATTCTATTGTAAAATTAAGTTGAAACAGGAGAAAAGGCACCAGTATAAAGAAACCTGTTTCTACATTTACATCGTACCTCTCGTATTGTTATGTGTTTTAAGAACGCCCTAAATCTAACATTTCCTTCATGAAAAGCAGTATCGCTATTATAGGTTCTGGCTTTGCCGGATTAGCTGCCGCCGCTGTTCTTGCGGATAAAGGTCATCAGGTTACAATTTATGAAAAAAACGATCAGCCTGGTGGGCGGGCCAGAGTATGGGAGACCGATGGGTTTAAATTTGATATGGGCCCCAGCTGGTATTGGATGCCCGAAGTTTTTGAAAACTTCTATCAGCTTTTCGGCAAAACAACATCCGACTTTTACGATTTAAAACGCCTAGATCCATCTTACCGCATTTATTGGGGTAAAGATGATTTTACTGATATTCCTGCAAAACTTTCGGAACTGGAATTGCTATTTGAAGAGTTTGAACCCGGTTCCGGGAAACGGCTAAAAGAGTTTTTAGCGCAAGCGGAACTGAAATACACTACAGGAATGGGTAGCTATGTTTTTAAACCATCACACTCAATTAAAGAATATCTGGACCTACGACTATTAAAGGAAAGCTTCAAAATTCAAATGTTTACCAGCATCAGTAAACATCTTCGAAGTTATTTTAAGCATCCCAGACTACTGAAGCTCTTAGAGTTTCCTGTTTTGTTTTTAGGCGGTACCGCTAAAAATACTCCGGCACTTTATAGCATGATGAATTATGCAGACCTTGCCCTGGGTACTTGGTTCCCGATAGGAGGGATGAATGAAATTGTAAAAGCCATGGTTTCAATAGCAACTGAAAAAGGTGTTAAAATAAAATTGAACCATGAGGTTTCTAAAATAAGAACGGAAGGTGACCTTGCCCTTGGTGTGGAAACCAGTCAGGGGTTTTATCCGGCTGATCTTATCGTATCGAACGCTGATTATGAGCATACAGATCAAACTCTTTTAGATGCTGATAAAAGTAATTACACATCTAAATATTGGGGTAGCCGAGTTTTGTCGCCATCTTCTTTGCTGTTCTATATTGGCATAAACAAGAAGCTAGACAACGTTTTACATCACAATCTTTTTTTTGATGAAGATTTGGAGCAGCATGCCGATGAGATTTATAAAAATCCGCAATGGCCAAATAAACCCTTGTTTTATGTTTCATGCACTTCCAAAACCGACGAAGCTTCCGCTCCTGAAAAGGGAGAAAATCTATTTTTTTTAATGCCTCTGGCTCCTGGTCTGGAAGATAATGATGCTTTGCGCGAAGAATATTTTGAAATATTAATTAACCGCTTTGAAAATATAACGGGAGAAAAGATCAGAGATGCGATTGTAGTAAAACGTTCCTATGCCATTAACGATTTTATTGAGGATTACCATTCTTATAAAGGTAATGCTTACGGTTTGGCTAATACCTTAATGCAAACAGCATTTCTGAAACCAAAAATGCGATCGAAGAAAATTAAGAATCTTTTGTTTACCGGCCAGTTGACTGTGCCTGGTCCCGGTGTGCCGCCGGCAATAATATCCGGGCAAGTGGTAGCTAAAGAAGCACTAAAATGCTTTGGCGAAAGATAAATGTTTATAAGCTTTGCATCGCAGAAGAAAAAAGCCACTTTATAAAACCAAAAATAATTAAGGCGCCTAGTGCAAGCGTAATCAATTTTATCGTTCTGGAACTTAATCGGCTTCTTTGATTGCCTGGTGCTTGCGGTCGTAACATAATAAGAATAGCTGTGGTCAATTATCCCGACTCATATAATATTTTCATGAGCACAGATTAACTAAAGAGCGCTTTTCTTTATATGGAACTTTTAAGAAGATGTTACAGTTATCTCAAATCACTGGCATTGCCCTAATGCATAATATATCACAATAAAAATAACTATTGTGGATAAGCAACCTCCGCCGAGTTTTTTTGCGCCGTATCCAGCAATCAGGGTTCTAAATAGATTATTCATAGTATCGTATATTTCATTTAAAACTCTCAAACATCAAGAAAGTTTGATATCCGTCTCACACGCTTGAATTGCAGTATAAATAAGACTCTTCTGAAAAATATTTTCTTAATGTTGAAACGAAGCTTAACATAAACTTAACATTGGGTGTGATATTTGTTAACACTATCTTAATATTTTTGGGTCGGAAAATTTATGGCTACTCAAGTCGTAAATTGATTCAAGTGATATCATAATGAAACCGTCATGTGTCGTACATACCAACCAAATGGAAAATCGTTCGCATGATAAATCATATCCTTTAAAACCATAATCAACATGAAAAGAAGTACTCTATTTATTGCTCTTATCGCTTTATTTAGCGCTTGTGGAGACAGCAAAAAAACAGAAGGAAATGCCAGCGAAATAAAAATCGACGGGTCGAGTACCGTGTTTCCTTTGTCGGAAGCAGTTTCTGAAGAATTCAGAAATGAAGATGCAAATGTGCGTGTTACTGTCGGCGAATCTGGAACTGGTGGTGGTTTCAAAAAATTCTCAAGAGGAGAAATTGATATCAATGATGCTTCCCGCCCTATAACTTCAGAAGAAATCGAATTATGTAAAAATGGCAAAATTGAATTTATCGAACTTCCTGTAGCTTATGATGGCCTTGCTGTAGTAGTAAATAAAGAAAATAATTTCGTTGATTACCTAACCGTAGCCGAATTGAAAAAACTATGGGAGCCTGCTGCACAGGGAAAAATAAAAACCTGGAATCAGATTCGTGCAAGTTTCCCTAATCAACCCATAAACTTATACGGCGCAGGAACAGCATCAGGAACTTACGATTATTTTACTGAAGCCATTGTTGGAAAAGCCAAATCATCGCGCGGAGATTATAACGCAAGCGAGGATGGCAATGTATTAGTTAAAG
>DASVRX010000316.1:0-13207 GCA_036388375.1 Pedobacter sp.
TTATTGGAATTGATGGTGTAGTCAGTCGTAATAAATGTATGTAGAATAAAAGCAGAGACTGTCCCAACAATTAAGAGTCCAGGCCAAATCCCCTTGACGATAAATAAAGTGCTTATTCCACCCAAGATCACGATGAGAGGAATCACTAACTCTAGTCCTACTTTAGATTTGAAAGTCTTTGCCATATAAGTTCTTGCTCACTGCTTATGTGATCATAAATGCCCTCTTCGCTTGTCACTACTAGCGAAGTGTCTCAACCTTATTTCGAACTTATCTTTCCTAAGCTAAAAGCAAAACTTAGAAACCTCTCTTACTTCCCAAACGGCATCTTAGGCATTCCCTTCATCATCTTCGCCATTTGAGCTGGATTACTAAACTGTTTCATAACCTTTCTCATATCCTCAAACTGTTTGATTAACTTATTCACTTCAGTCAGCGGATTTCCTGAACCTTTGGCTATCCTAGCCCGGCGGCTCTGATTAATAGAATCAGGGTTTTCACGCTCAAAAGGCGTCATTGAGCGAATGATGGCTTCGATAGGTTTGAATGCATTGTCATCGATATCCATATCTTTAACAGCTTTGCCTACTCCTGGAATCATTCCAACTAAATCCTTCATGTTTCCCATCTTCTTTATCTGTTGAATCTGGCCAAGGAAATCGTTGAAATCGAACTTATTCTTCCTGATCTTTTTCTGAAGTTCAGCAGCTTCCTTTTCGTCAAACTGCTGCTGGGCCCGTTCAACAAGTGATACCACATCACCCATTCCAAGAATCCTTGATGCCATCCTATCGGGATAGAACACATCAAGAGCTTCCATCTTCTCACCGGTACCAATAAATTTTATCGGTTTGTTAACTACAGATTTGATGGATAGTGCTGCTCCACCTCGTGTATCACCATCGAGCTTGGTTAGTACCACACCCGAAAAGTCGAGCCTGTCGTTAAAAGCTTTCGCAGTGTTAACCGCATCCTGCCCGGTCATGGCATCTACAACGAATAAAATCTCGTGCGGATTAGTGCTTAATTTCACCGCAGCAATCTCATTCATCATTGCTTCGTCGATTGCAAGACGGCCGGCGGTGTCAATAATTACTACGTTATTGCCGTTTCGTTTAGCCTCGGCAATACCTTCCTGTGCTATCCCCACCGGATCTTTAGATTCACGGTTCACAAACACAGGTACATCTATCTGACCGCCCAATACCTGCAACTGGTCAATCGCAGCCGGACGGTAAACGTCGCCTGCTACTAAGAGCGGCTTCTTTCCTTTTTTAGTTTTCAGATAATTTGCAAGCTTACCGCTGAAGGTCGTTTTACCCGCACCATTTAAGCCCGCAATAAGAATAATGGTAGGATTTGTGCCGATCTCTAATTCAGTAACCGAACCACCCATAAGCTCAGCGAGCTCGTCATTCATTATTTTGGTCAACAATTGCCCCGGCGAAACTGAGGTTAAAACGTTTTCTCCAAGCGCTTTTTGTCTTACTTCATCGGTAAACGCTTTTGCAGTTTTATAATTTACGTCGGCATCTAAAAGAGCTTTTCTAATCTCTTTCATGGTTTCGGCCACGTTAATTTCGGTAATTGTGCCCTGACCTTTTAGTACTTTAAATGCCCTGTCGAGTTTATCCTGTAAGTTTTCAAACATTGTTTTATCTGCTTTAAACAGCCTGTAAATTTAACGATTTTTAACCTCACTGCTAATTTTTTTGTGGCATATTGCACCAAAATCGTGTAACCTTATTTCAATTAAAACGTCTTTTAGAAAATGCCCCTAAGCTTTAAGTCTGCCTGTTGTATCTTCTTTGTTCTAATGTTTGGCCGTGCCTATTCACAAGATACTGTTAAGCGGCTTAGGGCTGAGCGTACAAACTTGCCGGTAAAGATTGACGGGAACCTAAACGACGCTGCCTGGCGAAACGCAGAGTCCGGGAAAGACTTTATAGAACTCAGGCCAATTCCCGGTGCGACAGAAAAAGTGGGGAAGACCACAGAAGTTAAAATTTTGTATGATGATGCGGCGATCTACGTGTATGCCCGTATGAATGAGATCAATCCCGATAGCATCGCCAAGCAGATTGTACCAAGAGATAATGTGGGAAATGCTGATTTTATCGGGGTGATTTTAGATACTTACCACGATAAGATTAACGGCACAGGCTTTTACGTTACGGCCGCAGGCTCGCAGTACGATGCGAAATATTCACAAACAGGAAACGAAGATGATAACTGGAATGCGGTTTGGTTCAGCGCTGTTACCATTGATAAGAAAGGCTGGTCAGCTGAGATGAAAATACCCTATTCAGCGCTGCGATTTTCCAGTAAAGACGTTCAAACCTGGGGCATAAATTTCACACGGCGGCGGCAGAAATTTAATCAGCAATCTTTTTGGAGTAACGTAGACCCGAAAGTGAGTGGTTTTATAAATCAGGAAGGCGAACTGAATAATCTTCAGAATATAAAAGCCCCGGTAAGACTATCCTTCTCACCATACATCTCGAATAATACAAGTCATTATCCCTATAACATTACGGGTTTGAATAACCTGAGTTCTAAAATGAACGGTGGGATGGACGTTAAATACGGACTAAATGATGCTTTTACGCTTGATATGACACTAGTTCCCGATTTTGGCCAGGTACAATCGGATAACCGCATTTTGAATTTAACTCCTTTTGAGATACGATTTGATGAAAGACGCCAGTTTTTTACTGAGGGTACCGAGATGTTCAATAAGGGCGATCTATTTTATTCAAGAAGGATAGGGATCGAGCCAAATTATGGTAATCTGCAAGGCGGTACGAACGATAAAGAAATCATAACGAAAAATCCTTCAGGAAGTAAATTGATCAATGCAACAAAGATATCAGGCCGCACTAGTAAAGGTTTAGGGATAGGCCTTTTCAATGCAGTAACTAACCGGATGTTTTCAACCGTGAAAGACACAATAACAGGGATAGAAAGAACGGCGGAAAGTCAGCCCTTAACAAACTACAATATTTTTGTGCTCGACCAATCGTTAAAGAATAATTCGTCTGCTACCTTCATAAACGCTAATACCTTACGCCAAGGCTCTTCTTACGATGCTAATGTAATGGCAATGTTGTTTAATATAAACGATAAGAAGAATAAATACTTCGTGGCCGGCGAAGCAAAAATGAGTCATCAAACCACAAACGGAACTGCAAAACCTCAAAATGGAATAAGCTACGAATTGGGCTTTGGAAAACAGAGCGGAAGCTTTAACTGGAACTTTGAACAGGAACTTAGCGATAAAAAGTTTAATCCGAGCGACCTGGGATTTTTTACCAACAATAATTTTGTAGAAAACGAATTAGGGCTGCGATATAATATTTACACCCCCGGGAAATGGTATAATCAAATTGAAAGCTGGGTGGAAATATCGTATATCGAGAGACTCAGTCAACGCAAGTATCAATCCGCCAGAATAAATCCGGGTGTATGGATTCAGTTCAAAAATTTTTGGACACTGAATCTTAACTCAACCTACAGCTTTGAAGGTAATGACTTTTATGAACCGCGAACCACAGGCAAAGTTTTCCGGACACCCTCTCAGCGGATTATCCGATCAACTATAAATACCAACCGGTCTAAAGATTACCAGATCGGCGGCTTCCTGGCATTGCTTGATAAATCTCTATTCCAAGGCTGGGGTTGGAGTTGGGGAACCTGGCAAACTTACCGGCTTAATGATAAATTTTCGACTAGTACAGAGGTAATTGTTGAACCCCGTTTTAACTATGCAGGGTGGGTTGATGCTCATCTCGATGAAGACACACAAAAGGAGGAAACAATCTTCTCGCGCTACGACCGTAAAACGGTCGAAGCGGTGCTGAGTACTCGGTACACATTCAGCCCTCTCATGGGGCTAACACTAAGAGCAAGGCATTATTGGTCTGAAAGGGAAAACAGGCAGTTTTATTCCCTTGGTAACGATGGCTCACTATCGGGTTATCCCAATTACGTGAAGAACAAAAATCAAAACTACAATGTGTTTAATATCGATATGACCTACACCTGGCAGTTTGCACCCGGTAGTGAGTTGAATGTCACCTACAAAAATTTGGAAGAGAGTGACGGGAATAACTTGTATCGAAATTATACCCAAAACTTTGAAAGGATTATAAACTCCCCGCAAAACAACAGCCTTTTAATTAAAGTATTGTATTACATTGATTACCTGGATTTGAAAAAGCTAAGAAGAAATTAGCTACTGAGGCAGCTTAACCATAATGCCTAAGGAAAGTGCCTGGCTTGCCTGCACCCTGGTGCTGGCATCATCATCATAAACAGCAATTCCACCAATAGTGACATTTACCATCTTATTTACTTTAGCTTGTAAGGTAAAATCCAAGCGTTGATCTATCTTTTTGAGTTTTTCATAGTTTGCAAACATCGAATGCCTGGTTTTGAGAGCAACATTTTTTGCAATCTCTTTCTCAAAATTAGTAACCACCTGCAAAGCCACTTCATTTCTTACCCGTTTACCCGGAGTAACTCCATAATTTTTAGGGTTGGTAAGATAAAGATCCCGATCTAACACAAATGTTTGTCGGGCCGTTCCGGTTCCAATCCGTAGCCAAAAAGCTTTCGTCGTTTTAAATTCAAACCCTAGCGATTCGGTTAAATACCCCGGCGACATAAATCTTGAGATAAGGGTTTGAGTTTCATTTCCCTTCGCATCTTTTTTATATGAAAAGCCTCTGTCAAATTGAGACTCAAAGTTTAGAGAGCCAAAGAAGGACCAGTGCTTTGAAAGTTTTATAGATACTTTATTGTCCCAAAATATATGATCGTTGGTTTTACGTTGCAGCTGACCTTTATTTTGGAGTTTGCCATATTGCAATATTACTTCTGTTAAAAAGCTTTTATCCTCTTTTGTATAATCAGCCTTAAAGTTGGTTTGGGTTCCAACAGCGATCGAATTAACGCCGCCCCCTTGCCAGTTATCGCTAAAAGCAGCTTGATTCATATTAATTCCGAAAGAGAACCAATTCTTCCAGTAATTTATTTTCAGATCCAGTTCAGACTTTGCGACAGGTACAGGTAGCAATTGCAAAACCGGCCTTCTTACCGGTAGAATATTTTTTTTTGGATATAACTTTAACCCCTCTAATTGACTTGTATCAACTTGAGTTTCCTGCGAATAGGCTAAGGTGGATACAAGAAAAGAAAGTAGTAAAATCGAAAGCCTACGCATCAGCACAAAGAAACTGAAAAATCATTAATATTTGAATTCAGAACTAATTGAATAAGTAACGATTCAACTAGATAAACTTTATCCATGCCCAAAACTTTCTTCTTTTTAAATAAGATAAATCACTATCCATGGTATAAGCTTCCTTTTCAAATACGATATTTAGATACGCTTTTTCGTGATTGCGATAAATAACTAGGTTTACCAGGTAGTTTAAAAGATAGGTCACATAAAATCCTACAAGGAGCATTTCAAGCTGCTGAACTAAATGAATTTTTTCATGATAAATGAAATGCTGCTGGTCTTTATAATTTATCCTTTTAATCAAAATAAAGGGGAATAAAGCCATTCCGGCAATAGGCAGAAAAGGGATATGAAGTACCGGAAATTTCATTCTAGAGTAACGGGCACTAGTGGTGGAAGCCGGTTTGCACCTGGCTTTCTTTTATATCGCTCAAATGAATTCCTTATAAATCCAATCAAAACATAATCGGAAGCTTCTAGAATGAAGTTATATGACGGTTTGTATTGGAGCATAAAATCGGATAAGGTTTCTTCGTCAGTTAAACCTGTTACGCGGCTAACCAAACTTTGGCTAAAGCGATATCGTATAATTTGGTCTCTATAATCTGCCTCTATAATTTTCTGAAGATATCTGGCATTTCTACCTTCTCTGCTTAAAAGACTCCAAATTGCATCTATGCCGAGGCCTGCGCCTCCCTGGCCGTTAGCGCCCCCAATTTGCAAGATATCTTTTGTGTTTCCTTTGCGATATGCATCCTTAAACTCCTCCTGATTGCGCCTTAATCTTTCTTTGGCACTCAATGAAGTGTCTCTGATAGAGACCTCTTTTAGTAAAACACCAGTTCTTTTAAGATAGAAGAGTACTGCCGATTGAGATCTAACAGTTACGGTATCAACCGCAAAGCCTTGTAAAGCTGCTACCAGAATATCGCCAGCTTTAGCGGTGGTAGTAAATTCTCCTTTAATATTGTTATAGAAGCCTTTATGTGTTCTGGTATTATAGATATAAACTCTTGAAAGACGTTGCTTGCTATCAGAATCGAATACAATTCCCTGAACTTGCTTTTCTTGCGAAAAAACCCTTTGTGTGAAACACAGGAATAGAAAAAAAAATAAGATACTTTTCAAGCTTAAAACTACCACTTTGTTTTACAGAAAACCTGTAGTTTAACACTTATTAACTACTTTGAAACAACCAAAAGCTGACCGAGTTTAAGTTCCGAGCTTTGAAGGGAATTTAAAGTTTTAACATCGTCAACTGTTAAACCAAAACGGCGACTGATAGTATAAAGTGTATCGCCTTTTTTTACTTCGTAGATTTTCATTTCTAAAGGCAACTTTTCGGCTTCGGATACGGGTTTTTTAGGCTCTTCCTTAATTATTTCTGCAATTACCTTCTCTTCACGGGTAGTTTGAGCTAAGGTGTTTTTCTCAGCTCTATCGTATTGATCAAGTTGATAGCGTTCTATTAACTCAATCAACAATGTCGCATATTTTGGATTGGTAGCATAACCGGCTTGTTTCAAACCATATGCCCATCCTTTATAGTCGTTACGGTCTAGTTGAAACAATGAAACGTAACGCGCACGTTTCAGAAATTCGGTATGATCACGGTAAGATTGTTCAGCGTTATCGTAACTGCGGAAACATTCACCCTTGGCATCATCATCTTTACTGATGGTCGGCCCAGTCCAGTCTTTATTGCATTTTATACCAAAGTGGTTATTTGCTTCGGTAGCAAGTGTGCTGTTACCGCTGGCCGACTCATGTAGTCCCTGCGCAAGTGTAATACTTGCGGGAATCCCACTTTTCAACATTTCTTCAATGGCAATACTCTTAAAACGCTCAATATATTCTAACGATGTTTGAGAAAGCGGTCTTTTGGTTGCTGTTTTAACCGGAGTTGTTGCTGGCTTTTTTGATACAATCACCGCCTTAGATGTTGTGCAAGACATGCAAAGCATGGCACAACTTAAAAATAATATTACCCTCATTAGTATCAAAAATTCAATTGTTGTCCGATTGTTAATATGGACGATTTTAACCCGTTCTTTTGTTTAATATCTTCTACCGTAGTTTTGAAGCGTTTTGCTAAAAGTTGAAGATTATCTCCACTTTTTACAAAATAAACTCCCGATTGATTGATGATGTTATTATCCAAGAATGCCGTCTTCTCTCCTCTGGATATAACCGGACTAAAAGGTGCATCGTATTCATACAACTTATATGTTTTAATAATTGCCATTACCTGGCTCGCCCAGGTTCCACTTGCAGCATACCCGCCTCGCTGTATTCCATAAACCCAATTCCTATAATCGTTTACCGGATATTTAACAAAAAGTGTTGAGAAACGCTTTTTTAATAAAGTAGCGAAATCTGCGTAAGAATCTTCTACCCCATTATAACCTTTATAAGCAGATTTAATAGGCTTTGGTCCGCTTTTGCCCTTCATTCCGAAATGGTTATTAAGGTATTTTGCGATTTTGCTATTACCGCTGGCAGATTCATGAATGGCAACTCCCAAAACAATGCTGGCGGGTATTCCATATTCATTCATCGTTTTAATAGCCGCTTCATTATACAATTGGATGTACTTTTTCGCAGCCGACTGTGCCGATACAGAAGTGTTGAAATACACTATTGAAAGGCAAATGATTAGCATTTTTTTAATCATGTTTTTACAGTTTACGGATTATAAATAAACCATCGCGAACAGGAAGTATTAATTTCTCTACGCGCTGGTCCTTACTTACTTTCTCATTAAAACGCCGAATATTCTCTGAGTCTTTATCATTAGCTCCGGAAGTAATTTTACCACTCCATAGTACATTGTCGACTATGATGAGGCCTCCTTTTCTTACCTTATCAAAAACTAAGTTGTAATACGTCTCATTATTCTTTTTATCAGCGTCAATAAACACCAGATCGAAAACCTCATCAAGTTTTGGAATAATCAAAACGGCGTTTCCAATATGATATTTTATCTGGTTGATGTAACGTGACTTAGCAAAATAAAGTTTCACTCTTTCTTCAAGCTCTTCATTGATATCAATAGTGTGTATCAACCCGTTGCTATTCAAGCCTTCTGCTAAGCAAAGCGTAGCATACCCGGTAAAAGTTCCAATTTCTAAAATTTTTGTGGGAGATACAAGTTTGCTTAAAAAACTCAGGACACGACCCTGGTAATGCCCTGAAAGCATACGGGGCATAGGCACCTTTAAATGCGTTTCACGGTTTATGTTCTTAAGCAGTTCCGGTTCGGACTCACAATGCTGCTCAAGATAGGTCTGCATTTCAGAGGCAAGCAGCTCCATGGCCGCAAATATAGGAAAATTGATTTCCTGTCAAGCATTAACTTCACAAACTTTTGATTAGCAACCACATGCAATACCATAGTCCTTAGCCGGTATAATTCTTGCGTTCGAGATAAGACTGAAGTATAATAGTAGCCGATATTGTATCAAGTCGCGCTTTGTCTTGCCTGTCGGATTTTTTTAATCCGCTTTGCGACACCGTTTCGGACGCCATTTTAGAAGTGAAGCGTTCATCTGCCCTTTCCACCGGGATTGAAGGGAAGTTCTTTTTTAAAGTTGTAATGAATCCTTTAACGTGTTGGGCGGATTGCGACGGGCTTCCGTCCATTTGCTTTGGATCGCCAACCACAAAACATTCAACCGCTTCAGTTAACAGGTAATTTTTCAGGAACTCGAATACGTCTTTCGGATGAATAGTGGTTAGTCCCGTCGCAATAATCTGCAATGGATCGGTAACCGCAACACCAATTCGTTTAGTACCGTAATCAAAGGCCATTATGCGAGGCATAAGTGAGATGTAAGAAGTATGAAACAAGATACTAGATTCCGCATTGCTCTCAAATCTACCATCTTTCAGTAAATCTTAAAGCGTAATTCTTGTCTCCCGCATCTCTCATCTTGCTTCTATTTTTTCTCTTCCTAGCTCTTTAATCTTGTTTCTTCCAATCTCACTTCTAATCACTATTTTGCAACCTATGCAGTTTTCTGAAATTGTAGGACAAAGCGCAGTTAAGCAACACCTTATTCAATCCGTAACGGAAAACCGGGTAAGCCATGCACAATTGTTTTTAGCGCCCCAAGGTTCGGGCGGCCTGGCGCTTGCGCTGGCTTATGCCCAATACATTTCATGCGATAACCGCTTAACCAACGACAGCTGCGGCGAATGCTCCTCCTGCCGGAAGTACAAGAAACTCATTCATCCCGATTTACATTTCTCTTATCCCTTCTTCGCAAAGCATAAAGACGATTGTGCCATCAATTTTATAGAAGAATGGCGTGAAGCTTTTTTATCCAACCCGTATTTAAGTTTAGACGAATGGAGAAGCCAGCTTGATGCGGAGAATAAACAGGCAAATATCAATATCTCCGAATGCCATCAGATTATCAAGAAACTAAGTATGAAGCAATTTGAAGCCGAATACAAAGTTTTAATTATGTGGCTGCCCGAATACTTAGACAAAGCAGGAAATACCTTGCTTAAGCTGATTGAAGAACCTCCGCAGAAAACATTATTTCTGCTGGTTGCGCAAAATCAGGATCAGATTTTAAACACGATTCTGTCAAGAACGCAACTTATAAAAGTTCACAGACTGGCTGATAAAGAAGTAGCCGATTTTTTGGTGAGTAAAAAAGGCTTGTCCGAAGATCAGGCAAACCGAATAGCTTACTTAAGTGAAGGTAATATTCAAACCGCTTTAACGCTTAGTAATGAGGAAAGCAATAACAACTTTGGGATTTTCTCCGACTGGCTAAGAATGTGTTTTGCCAACCGGGGTTTGCAAGTGGTTGAGTTTTCTGAAGCTGCTTCGCGCTATGGACGTGAAAATCAGAAGAACCTCATTAAGTATGGAATAAAAATTATGCGCGAGGTGATCCTTATTTTATCAGGAGCGCATCATCTTGTTCACTTACCAGGAAATGAGAAAGAATTTGTTACTAACTTTAGCAAAACCTTGAACCTGGCTAAGGCCGAAGCAATTGTAAACGAGCTTGAAAAAGCGCACTATCATATTGAAAGAAATGCAAATCCTAAAATTTTATTTTTAGATGTATCTTTGCAGTTTATAAAAATTTTAAAGTTTAATACGCTTCCGCGAGCTAGCGGAACTCAACATATATATAACTAATGGGATGTGGTTCATGTTCAACAGGCGGATGTACGCCTGCAGGCTGCAAAAGTAATGGCTCTTGCCTTACTAACGGTTGCAGCAAACTAGATGTTTACGACTGGCTGTCGCATATGGACATGCCATCAAATTATAAAGCTTTTAACATTGTCGAAGTGAAATTTAAAGGTTCGCGTAAAGATTTTTATATCAATTACGAACACCTCTACCTCGAAAACGGCGAATTGGTAGTAACCGAAACCGCAACCGGCGGTTATGATGTTGGCCATATTTCGCTAACCGGAGAACTGGTGCGTATGCAGATCAAAAAGAAGCATATGCGACTGGAAGATATCTCCAAAAAGATACTTCGCCGTGCTACACCTGCCGATGTAGATAAATGGAAAGCTGCAAAAGAATTAGAGTGGGAAACCATGCACCGGGCCCGTACGCTGGCCATAGCACTTGGTTTGTCAATGAAGTTAAGTGATGTAGATTATCAGGGCGATAAAACTAAAGCAACGTTCTACTACACAGCCGAAGGGCGTGTAGACTTTCGTGAGCTCATTAAAAAAATGGCCGAAACTTTCCGTATCCGGATTGAGATGCGCCAGATTGGTATGCGCCAGGAGGCAAGCCGCTTGGGCGGGATAGGCTCTTGCGGAAGGGAACTATGCTGTTCGACATGGCTTACCGATTTTAAAACGGTTTCTACCTCGGCTGCCAGATATCAAAATCTTTCTTTAAATACTTTGAAACTTGCCGGGCAGT
The DNA here is from genome assembly GCA_036388375.1 of Pedobacter sp. GTDB lineage: Bacteria > Bacteroidota > Bacteroidia > Sphingobacteriales > Sphingobacteriaceae > Paradesertivirga. The sequence goes on from DASVRX010000316.1 coordinate 11,157, forward strand.
GCGGAAAGTTGAAGTGCTGCCTTAATTACGAGTTGGATACTTACATGGATGCCTTAAAAGACATTCCGGATGAAGTTGAACGGCTCGAAACGATTAAAGGAACCGCAAGGCTTCAAAAAACCGACATCTTCAAGCGCTTAATGTGGTTCAGTTATCCAAAAGATGAAAACTGGATACCGGTAGCTATTAGTCGTGTAAAAGAGATTCAAAAGCTCAATAAAGAAGGTAAAAAACCCGATGATTTGAGAGACGAAGCCGTTGAATTATCAGCAGCACCAGTTCCAAAAGTGCTGGATTACGAAAACGTTGTGGGTCAGGATAGTATTACCCGCCTCGACGAGCGCAGATCAAATAATAATAATAACAACAGGAAGAAAAAGAAAAAGAGTAACAACAACGGCAGAACCCAAACTGAAGGTACAGTAGTGGCGTCTGCTCCCGTTACAGAAGGGGCAATTACAGAGGTTTCTTCACAGTCTGAAGGCGTAAAATCAATCTCTGCTAATCCAAACCAGGCCATTCCAAATCAGGCAAATAAGAGCCGCAATCGTAACAAACGCCGGTTCAATAACAACAAGCCTAAACCTAATGAGTAGTTTACTTGATAGATTGAAGCCCTTTTTGATTCTGTTTATTGCGCTAACTTTTTCGGGTTGTGCAGACAATTCGATCGTTGATGTTTACAAAGAAATAAGCAGTAGAAACTGGAGTTACATTAAAAAAGTAAGCATTCCTGTACAAATAGATGATGCCGGTAAAAGGTATAACCTCTACATGAATCTGCGCCACACGGCAGATTACCGGTATTCAAACATATTTGTACGCATTCATCAAATCTCGCCCGACGGCAAGAAAACCACCGAACGCAGAGAATTCCAGCTCGCTTATCCCGATGGGGAGTGGCTTGGAAGCGGTGCGGGAAATCTCTATTCTTATCGTTTACTGTTTAAAGAAAAGTATAAATTCCCATCTCCCGGGAAGTATGTTTTTGAGTTTGAGCAGAATATGCGGGATAACCCCTTGAGAGAGGTTAGAGATGTGGGAATAAGGGTTGAGGTTGCGGAGTAATTAATCAGCCTGATTATTTAATTCGAGCTAAGAGGAAATTTAAACTTTTACTGATTTGGGCGCTACCCTTTGGGTCGCGCTATTCGCTACAAACCCTCTCCGCCAACTGGCGGATGCGGGTTTTCCGCTGCTATAAAAATGCGACCAAGGCAAAGAGTATCAAGTTTTCATATTAATTAAGTTTACATAAGTTACGTACAACGACGCAGGACGCTACATTTCAGAAAGCTATTTATTAATAACCTAATTTTATTGAATATTTGAAAGCGCATTAAGTTACGAAGCAATCGCATGAGGGATAGCAGCGGAAAGCCCGGAATGAAGCGAAGTAAAACGTAGTGAAATGAGGACTTGAAGCGCATAGCCCGACCCCCAAAGGGGCATGCCCAAAATCTCACTTTGTATTTCTAAGTGAGGAAGACTCCCTTATAATATATTGTTGGTTGCTTAAGTTCAGGTGTGCAAAACTTAAAAACTAAGCCAACTCACCCCTTCCACCTAAAAGTTTTGATCATCACATCAATATCTTTTCTGATAAAGTCCAGCACAGGTTGTATCGAATCCTGACGTGGTAATTCATGGAAGTAGAGTGATCCTCTGAGATAATTTTTGCTGCTGTCGGTTAGAAAAAACTGAACTGCGGATGCCGTATTGCCTTTTATGGAATAGAAGGTGCCGTATACCTTATTGTCAGGATATGAGATCCAGGCTTCATCGATAGCGGTGGCTTTAACCGTATGTTTAAATGCTAGTTTTCGCGCATCCTCAACAAGTTCATTGAATACTTTTTTGGATGAAATCGAGTGGTAACTTAGGTGAATACGACTATTGAATTGCGGATAACTTAGGTTGAGCCAACAGGGTTTTGATTCTTTGGAGCTGTCGGCTACGACTAAAGCATAAACCGGGTAGTCAAAAGAAAATTTGCAATCGCTGTTAAATGTCTGATATTTTTTTTCAGGGAATTCAATTCTAAAATATCC
>DASVRX010000317.1:0-3121 GCA_036388375.1 Pedobacter sp.
GATCCGCTTCTACGACGGTCAGGCCTGGCTGATGCAAATCCTCCTATTTTTAACTCTCGGGCTATTAGTATTTCCCAGTCGAATCTTGCCATTGATAGGTTTAGGACTCTTAATTTCTCTATTCCTCATCCTTATTGCACGCCCACTAAGCGTTTTTATAAGCCTAAGTCCATTTAATATGAAAGTCAGAGAAAAACTTTTTATTTCATGGGTCGGATTGCGTGGAGCGGTTCCAATTGTCTTTGCTACATATCCCCTCATTGCAGGAGTTGATAAAGCCGGAACCATATTTAATCTTGTGTTCTTTATTTCGACTACTTCGGTGATACTTCAGGGGACTACATTGCCTATAGTGGCAAAATGGCTACGGCTAATTGTCCCTGAAAAAACAAAAAGGAAGTTTGCCATAGATATAGAGCTATCCGATGAGTCTAAAAATGCACTTCTGGAAATAGACCTGTCGGCTGATAGCACAGCTATTAACCGAAAAATCGTGGAATTAGCTCTGCCTAAAAATGCCCTAATCGTATTAATAAACAGAAAAGGAAAATACATAACTCCAACCGGCAATACCAGATTAGAGCAGGGAGACAGGCTTATATTGACCGGAGATAATGAGGAGGCAATAGAAAAAACTCTGTCTGCTCTAAATGTTTCAAAAGTGAATAAACTTGATGCTTTAGAGTGATTACTGAAATCTACGTTCCGCGTTCAATAGCTATACGTACTAAGTAATATTTCGCTTCTGTCTAAACTCGATCAAACGCTCTGCAAGGGCTTTTAATCGCTTGCTTCCCTAGTGGCCTAAGGCGCGGAGGTATCTAAAGATTCAAGATTATAAGAGTATTCTTCTTGGTCATCACCCGATGCCCCCTAACTTCTGTGATGCAGTGCTTACGAGATAGCTTGTACGATAAAAGTCCAGGAGAATTAAATTCCTTAGGGAATAGTCAAAATAAAATCCAAGAAATATTCAAACCCCATAGGGGTAAAAACAATTACAGTTGTCTCAATTCAAACAGACAACAATGACACACCTAATTCTAAACTTAAAAAGAGCAACAGTAATAATCTGCGGACTAGCTTTAATCACAATTTTCAACATTAAATCAGCCGCGGCACAAAACAAAGAACAAGGCAAAATTCACATTGGCTTTATCTACCCAATTAGTACAAACGGTACTAGCGCAGCATCTGATACCAACATCTTGTCGTTGCATATGCTGGCAGGCGTATCTGCTGAGGAAAAAGGTCTTGCATTTTCCGGCTTTACCAATGTTGTGCGAAATAATACCCACGGGTTACTAGTTGCAGGTTTTTCTAATCATGTAGGTAAAGAAGTTGCGGGAACGGCGTTTGCAGGTTTTGCAAATACCTATCGTACTGCCCGGGGTTTGCAGGCGGCAGGCTTTACTAATATCGCTATTGATAGCATTCAAGGTGTACAACTCTCAGGCTTTTTTAATAAAGCAGGGAATGTGAAAGGTCTTCAGGGAGCAGGCTTTGCAAATCTTTCAAAAGAAATTAAGGGCAGCCAATTTGCTGGCTTTGCAAACGTAGCCGCAGGAGTGCAGGGATCGCAGTTTGCGGGCTTTGCCAATGTTTCTGGAAAAGCTGTTAGCGGAAGTCAGTTTAGTGGCTTTGCGAATATAGCAACTGACGTATCAGGATCACAATTGTCGGGCTTCATTAACGTAGCACGAAAAGTTAAGGGCACGCAATTAGGCTTTATCAATCTTGCTGATAGCAGCGATCATCCGATAGGTATTATAAACATTAGCAAAAAGGGTGAAAAAAGCCTCGGTTTTCAAGCCGACGAAACTCAAACAGTGCTCCTCACTTTCCGCTCGGGCGGTAAAAGTCTATACGGCATAATTGGGGCTGGTTATAATTTCAAGTTAGGTCGCGACGAGCACACCTACGCTTATGAATTAGGATTAGGCGCCCATCTTCTCCGTGCCCAGTCTTTTAGATTAAACACCGAAATAAGTCAGCAATATCTGGAAGATTTTCATCGCGGTTATTATTTCAAAAGCACTTTCAGACTAATGCCATCGCTAAAGCTGGGTAAAGTGGTTGAACTGTTTGGCGGACCATCCCTCAATTTTGTAAACACAAACAACTTCAAAGGCAGAGATCTTGTAGATCGCTATTTATGGGAACGCAACAACCGTTGGAACAGCGGCTCTCATGGCTTATACCTAGGATACTTAGCAGGAATTAACTTTCATATATAATCATAAACACATAAAATCATGAAAACTCTAGTAACATCACTTCTATCAATTTCAATCCTTTTCAGCTCGTGCCTTAAAGAACGATTAGAGGGCAATGGAAATATCGTAACAGAAACTCGCAGTTTAAGCAACTTTTCTGGGGTTGTAAACAGTGGATCGAAACGCATTCACGTAAATTATGGTCCTGAATATAAGGTTGAGCTCCGGGGCTCTTCTAACCTGCTCCCAGCCTACCGCACCAGAATCACAAATGGCGACTTAAGTCTATATTATGATCGCGTTAATGTAAGATATGACGATATAGAAGTATATGTAACCACGCCCGAAATCAGACGTGCGAATCTCTCCGGAAGCGGAAAGATTTCGGTAAATGGCAATTTTCCATCTCAAAATTACTTCGAAACCAGAATTAGCGGATCAGGCGATATTCAGGTGAATAGTATTTTTGACGTTGACGAACTAGACGTTACAATATCAGGATCTGGCAGAGCCGATCTGCTTAACATTAAAAGCCGACGAGCTGATGTGCATATTTCTGGCAGCGGCGATGCTAAAGTGCATGCTACAGACCATTTAAAGGCAAATATTAGTGGAAGTGGGAGAACTTATTATACAGGCAATCCAACCATTGAAACAGATATTAGTGGCAGTGGGAAAGTGGTGAAATATTAATTGTTATAAATCTAAAGCGCTTTGTCATCTCGCGAATTCAGAGAGAAATATCTTAGTAAAGTTTATAAACTAATCAATTAAATTTTTCAGATTCGAGATGATAAAGCGCAGATTAATCCTCAAAACAAACGATGAGCACCGCCATAACTCTTAACCTTCCGGATTTTTCTCTAAGTTTGAGGAAGATTTATCTGGTGGAAGTTTCTAATTCT
>DASVRX010000318.1:0-25400 GCA_036388375.1 Pedobacter sp.
CCTCGTTCAAAACATTACTTTGTGCCTTAAGAGTAATTGTCTCAACTGTAATGCTAGACGCTTTGTCTGAAAATAAATACCTTCTTACAAAGTCGCTGTACCCGAGACTGCTAACACTTAATACAAACTGAGGAGATTTTACATTTCGGAAACTGAAATGGCCGTCTGCGTCAGTGCGTGTTTGAAGGGTGTCCTTCGGAGAAGTTAATTTTATGGTGGCGGCAATTACGCTCAATCCTGTACTGTCGAGTACGGTTCCTTTAACATCAAAAGACGTTTGAGCTTTAAGAGCTTGTATAGCGATAAGCAGAAATATAATGATCAGTATTTTCTTCATAAAATGTAACGGGTATTATTCTTGACTTTGAGCTGCATAACTAAGCATAAATATTACTTGAGTATAAAGAGCTCAAGGATATAACAGCGTTAACATATTTTTGGTGGTTTTATTTGATTTTTCTCTGTAACGGTCTTCATACATTACCCGTGATTATTGGAACCTAAAGTTTCCTACGCTTGTTCCTCCCATATCACCGCTAAATTCACAATCGTCTCCACCGCCTTTTGCATATCTTGAACAGAGATCCATTCATGCTTGCCGTGAAAAGCATGTTCACCCGCAAAAATATTAGGACAGGGTAATCCCATAAATGAAAGTCTGGAACCGTCGGTCCCGCCGCGGATGCTTTGTAGCTTCGGCTTTAAGCCTGCACGCTCAATTGCCATTTCCGCATAGCGAATGATTTCTGGGTAATTGTCGAGCACCGATTTCATGTTGCGGTATTGTTCTTTAACCTCTAATTTGTACTCGGAGTTCGGATACCCCTTAATAATTTCATTGCTTATTTCCGAAAGAAATTCTTTTTGGTTTAGAAGTTTTTTCTCATCAAAATCTCGAAGAATTAATTCAATAGTAGCTTCCTCCACACTTCCAGTAATGCCTACCGGATGAATGAAGCCCTCTTTACTGGCTGTGCTTTCAGGAGATAAATGATCCTTTGGCAAAGCGGTTACAATTTCAGAAGCTATTTTAATAGCACTTTCCATTTTCCCCCTTGCAAATCCCGGGTGGGCGCTAACACCTTTTATTTTTATTACGGCAGAATCTGCAGAGAAGGTTTCATTTTCTATTGAGCCGGCAGTTTCGCCATCAACCGTGTAAGCGAACTGTGCTCCAAGTTTCATTAAATCAACTTTTTCTACACCTCGTCCAACTTCTTCGTCGGGTGTAAACAAGATGCGAATTTTGCCATGCTTAATTTCCGGATGAGATATTAAGAAATTTGCTGCATCCACAATTTCGGCGATTCCGGCTTTATTATCCGCACCAAGCAGCGTAGTGCCACTAGCTGTCACAATATTGTTCCCAATTTGAAATTGCAAATCATTGTGCTCCGACATTTTTATGATCTGCGTCGAATCATCCGGTAAGATCAAATCTTCACCCTGATAATTGGAATGAATAATTGGTTTGACATCCTCCCCGCTACAATCGGGTGAGGTATCCATGTGTGAGCAAAAGCAAATTACAGGAACATTTTTAGTTGTTGTAGATTGGATAGTCGCATAAACATATCCAAAATCATCTGTTTCAGCATCTTTTAAACCAATTTCCTGTAACTCTTCAACCAGGATTTTGGCTAAATCCTTTTGCCGCATCGTTGAAGGATTGCTGGAAGAGTGAGGATCGGATTGGGTATTGACTTTTACGTACTTTAAAAATCTATTCAGTACAGTAAAGCGATAATTTTCTAAACCTTTCATATCTGATCTTCGTAACAAGCCCAAAGACTTTTGTATTCAATTGTTTTCAATAATATTATTAACGCGCCTTGAGTTTGAAAAAATTCCTCTTAATCTTAATAAGCTGTTTCTCTTGCACCTTTGCATCGGCACAATATAACTTTTATAAGTTAAGTTACGGAGCAGGAGTAGGCGCTGCAATGGCCTTTGGCGACCTGCCCAAAAATTATATACGCCCTGTGGGATTGGCTTATTTTAATTATCATCCAACGCCTTATTCTTCATTAGGATTAGAAATTCAAAAAGGCTATTTAAGTGGAGGGCATCCAGATGATATTAATATTGATCCGCATTTGCGTTACTACAAAAATAGTTTTGCAGCAATAAATTTTAATGGGAAAATAGAGTTAGCTCAAATGATAGATCTGCGGAGAGGAGATAATTTATACGCTTTACGTGGATTTTACGTTGGTGCGGGTATTGGTATTATTAACAGTAAAATGATTGAACTTAAACGTACCAAGCTTCTGAACAGTAATAACCCGGCCGAGGGGGAGTATAAATTTTTTCTGTCTGGCGAGGGGATAGACTTATCCATCCCGGTAAATACCGGTATTAATTTTGTCTTTGAAGACAAGTGGGGCTACACAAAATATTCTTTGAATTTTAATTACCAGATTAATAAGGTTTTAGGAGAAAAAATAGATGGCTACGATGATCCTTCAAACGTCTTCAAAAATAAGCATAGCGATTTTTACGGTGTAACTTCGATCGGCTTCAAGTTCTTTTTTGGTCCTGAAGGGATTTATTAAACAATTCAATCTTTTTTCTTCGCCTTTGCCAATAAATACTAATTTCAACTGAGATTAGATATGGAACATTATTTACTGGAAACCCCGGTTGCTAGCATTATTTTTATTTTAACGATTGTAACCAGCCTGTATGCTTTCTCAAATCAGCAGGTGTATGGTAAGTTTATGCTTCACCCTTACAGTGTGCATCGCGGCGATCGGATATACTCTATTTTTACAAGCGGCTTAATTCATAAAGATTACGGGCACTTGTTCTTTAATATGATTTCATATTACTTTTTCGCATTCACTCTCGAAGCGAAAATTGGTTCACTCCCTTTTGCAATTTTATATATCGCAAGTCTCGCTTTGAGCGATTTAAGTACTATTGTAAAGCATAAAGATCATTTTTGGTACAATAGCCTGGGTGCTTCAGGTGCGGTTTCAGCAGTCATTTTCAGCTATATCCTTTTTGATCCTTTAACCAACTTCTATTTATTCTTTATTCCGGTACCCATTAAAGCTGTAATTTTCGGTGTGCTTTATTTATTTTATAGTGCGTATGCTTCCAAGCAATCGGGAACTATAAATCATGATGCCCATTTTTTTGGGGCCTTAGCTGGAATAATCATTACAATTATCTTCTTCCCCCATGTGCCTTTCGAATTTATAAGGGAAATAAAAGGGTGGTTTTCCTAAAAAATTTCTAGAGGAATATTCTCTGGCAAGATAAATTCATCAATTTCATTTTCTAAAAAGCTCATAGGCCTTTCGGAATTTTTGATGATCTCCAAAAGTAAAAAGGTCCACGGCTTCCAGAAATTTTCCAGCACTTGTCCGTACGTTTTAAACTGCCAGTTATCATACACCGGTTTGCTGCTTATTCGTAAAGGCATAGCTTCTATGAATACCGCTTCATCGGTTTCGAGGATGGTATATTCCGGCAACCGATTAAATAAATAGGCCGCATAAAAAAACCTGGCACATAATTCTTCAAATTGAATTGGGTGTAATTTGTTATCACCTACTTTTGAAAGGATGTCTTTTTGATAGTTCAGACTTTCGCCGTTATCCTGTAGTGTTGCGATAATTCCAAAGTCGTTCATCCGCAAAGAGAAAACCAGCGTGTTAATTTCATCACGATAGTTGAAAACATCAGTTACATTCTCAACAGGAAATATTTTAATGCTCCACGGAGACACACCTTCAAACTCCACATCGCGCACAAGCGATTGAAGCATGATGTGCAAATTGCTGAATTTGTGTGCAATGGACTGCGAAAAACTAAATTCTTCACCAATAGCACGTTGCTGGCGCATTCCTGCCCGTACTTCCCAGTGAATGATGCCGTAAACCTGCTTGGCAATCCATTGAAAAAGTTTCAGTTCGTCAAGGGCCTTAACTGCCGAAAACCCCAGATTAAAAGCTTCTTTAATTTCGATATCTAAGGTGTCAATTGCTGTTTCTGCTTCCCCGGAAACGGGTATTGTAATTTCTTGATAAGTAGCAATTCGCTCATCGAGCAGTTTAAACGGTTTGTCGGCAAGGTTGAACTGCTCAAGCACCCATTGAGGGAACACCGTTTTTTGTGAGATGGCCGGTACTCCGGTTAAGTAACAAACATTATTATCAAAATTATACCGGTCAAACGGGCGAAAAAGTGCTTTGCTCATCGATGTAAAGGTACAAGAGCAAAAGGCTTGTCTGAAATTAAATATCAATCAGCCGTTACTAATTAATACCTAACAAGCTAAATTGCGCATACATACATAATTCCAAACCATGAACATCTCCTGGAAACCTTTTGAATTACTTCTTAAATATCCATTTCGTATTTCAGGATTTTCCAGAACATTTACCCCGGTGATTTTAGTTGAAATTGAGTATGGCGGCTTAATTGGGCAAGGAGAAGCGTCAATGGTTCCTTATATGGGAGAAAGTTTCCAAACCGCTGCAGAGTTTTTGGCTCGCGTAAAATTAGATTGGCTTAAACATCTATACGAACACAATGAAATAGTAAGTTATCTGGATTCAATTGCTCCGGGAAACCCTGCAATAAAAGCGGCTATTGATATTGCCTTGCACGATTTAGAGGGGAAGCTGAAAGGCGAACCTTGTTATCGTTTGTTTGGGTCAAACCCGGATCTGATGCCGCCAACTTCTGTAACTATTGGTATGGACTCGGCTGAGATCATCATCAAAAAGGTGGAAGAAGCTAGCCAGGCGAATGTTCTAAAAGTAAAGCTTGGTTCGGAAGAAGACAAACATTTGATTCAAACTATCCGATCAGTCACTGATAAGCCTTTATATGTTGACGCCAACCAGGGCTGGTTGAACAAAGAGCAAGCACTCGATTTTATATTTTGGCTTAAAGAGCAAGGCGTTCAATTGATTGAGCAGCCGATGTCAAAAATCGATACTGCTTCAAACGCATGGATCACCGAAAGAAGTCCGCTGCCCATTATTGCCGATGAATCGGTACAGCGGCTGGCTGATATTGAAAATGTGAAAGATGCCTATCATGGCATTAATATTAAACTGATGAAAAGCGGAGGTATGCATGAGGCATATCAAATGATATTAAGAGCCCGGGAATTAAATATGAAAGTGCTGATAGGTTGTATGAGCGAAACCAGTGTTGCAACTCTTGCTGCTGCTTCACTGGCTCCGCTTTGCGATTGGGCAGATCTCGATGGTCCATTTTTAACGAGGAATAATCCATTTGAAATGCCCGACTTTGAAAATGGAAGATGGATTCTTCAAAATGAGCCGGGTTTGGGGCTTGCAAATTAAAGTTGCTCCTGCATTTCTTTGGAAACACTTTTAAGTTCTTCTAATTCCCGCAGATCTGCCCTGAATTTATCAGCTTGATGATGTTTGAAGGCACCCAAATTGTGTGCAATAAAAATAAGTGCGGCAGAGATTGATATACTGACCAACATATCTCCAATACCGCCCCATATGCCCAAGCGCTCAATTTTTCTAGGCAGAAAAGATAATGGAAACAGCACCGTAGCCGTAAAAATAAGCAATCTCAATGCCCAGCGGAGAAGTTGTGCTGGCTTTTCATAAGAATTAATAATCTCGATTACTTTATTTACTGAGCTATGCAATGAATCTTGATTGATTTCCATTTTGTGCAGGTCTAAACTAAGATTTATCATAGCCTTAGACAGAAACAGCATACATAGAAAATAAATCGCAATGGGAATAAATTCTACGGTTTGAGAGTAATCGAAAGGATTGCCAACCAAAATACATAATCCGACAATCGTCCATCCTGCTAGGTATAGCGACGCAAAGTTGAAACGTCTTTTTACTTTTGAGAGCCTTGAAGAAGATCGCTCCTTAATCATGCTTACTACAAGTTTATCGCTGAGAATTTGAGTCGATTGTAATTTGGTATCATATTCTTTCCATGCGGATTTTAGTTCATCTAAATTCATAGCATTTGTTTTTTAACAATGGTTTCTAACTTGATTTTGATTCTATTAATTCTAACGCCAACATTAGTTCGGGTTATTCCAATTATGTCAGAAATTTCATCATAACTCTTTTCATCCAGATATAGCATAATAATTGCTTTTTCGATTTGGCTGAGTTCTCGATCGCTTGCTTTAAAAGACCTAATCGCTCGTTTTTCAAAGACATTTCTTCTATATCCGGGATTTGTAGTTCCTTGTCTGATAATGGGAAGCGCTCGGGTTTTCTGCTTTCCTTTCTAAAATTTGATATGGCAGTATTTAATCCAACTCTATACATCCAGGTCGAAGGTTGCGAGTCGTTTCGAAATGTTGAGAATGAACGCCAAAGCTGAATTATAATTTCCTGGAAAAGGTCTTTCTTATCTTCTTCATCATCACAATAGAGGTTGCAAATCTTGTAAAGTATCCCTCGATGTTGATTTATTAAGTTGATAAATAGCTGTTCCATAAACGTTTTGCAGAGTTAGTCGGTAAAAGAGTTGCGAATATTACAGATAAGAATTTTTAGATTTGACTTATATCCTCTTAAAGACATTTCCGATTGAAATCAAGTCGTTTCTTACATATCCAAAAGGGCCTTCTAAATTCTTTACTCTTACTCTCGGCGGTGCTGGCAAGCGGCTGTATTAATAACTCTATTCCTAACAATTCTACAAAACTCTTTACTAATATTCCGGCTGGCTACAGCAACATCCATTTTGAAAACAGACTGGAGTTTGATAGAAGCTTCAATATCTTCACATACAGAAGCTTCTATAACGGAGGAGGAGTTGGCCTGGCAGATTTCAATAACGACGAATTAGTTGATGTTTTCCTAACAGGAAATATGCAACCAAATAAATTATATCTCAACAGGGGAAATTTCAAATTTGAAGATATTACTGAAAAGGCAGGAATTGGCAAATCTGACAAATGGAGCACAGGAGTGGCTATCGCCGACGTGAACGGTGATGGTTTCGCAGATATTTATGTTTGTAACAGCGGTGATGTTACGGGCAAAAATAACGCAAACCAACTTTATATCAATAACAAAAACCTCACTTTTACCGAAAAGGCTCTCGAATATGGTGTTGCCGACCAAGGCCTAACTACTCATGCAGCTTTTTTCGACTACGATCGTGACAACGATCTAGACCTGTACATTCTAAATAATTCAAATCAGGCTATCGGAACGTTTAATTTGATGAACCAGGCTAGAACTCATCGGGATAGTTTGGGTGGAGATAAACTGTTGAGAAACGACAATGGCAAGTTCGTTGATGCAAGCAGGCAAGCTGGAATCTTTGGAAGCGTTATCGGTTTTGGTATGGGATTGTCAATAGCCGATATTGATAACGACGGCTGGCAGGATATCTATATTTCAAATGATTTTTTTGAACGAGACTACCTCTATATTAACAACCAAAAAGGCGGTTTTACTGAAAGTCTTACAAACCAAATTAATAGTATCAGCGCTTCCTCAATGGGCGTTGATGTTGCGGATATCAACAACGATGGACACCAGGATATTTTTGTGACAGAAATGCTTCCTGAAAGTGAAGAAAGGCTCAAAACAAGTACCTCCTTCGAAAATTGGGATAAATACATTTATAATTTAAACAATGGCTACCATCACCAATTTTCCCGAAACACACTGCAGTTAAATAATGGCAACCAGACATTCAGCGAGATTGGACGATATGCCGGGATTGAAGCCTCTGACTGGAGCTGGGGTCCTCTTATTGCCGATTTTGACAATGATGGTTTGAAAGATATTTTCATCGCAAACGGCATTTACCTTGACGTTACGAATCAGGATTACATACAATATCTATCGAGCGAGGAGGTTGCGAAGAATGCCCTTCGGGGTGAAGGGTTGGATTACAAAAAGCTTGGCAACAAAATTCCTTCTACTCCCATTTCTAATTACACTTATCGAAATAACGGCAACCTTACTTTCTCGAACGTTGCAGAAAACTGGGGTTTGGACGACCCGGGTTTCTCCAATGGTTCCGCTTACGCTGATTTTGACAACGATGGCGATCTGGACCTGGTTGTTAATAATGCTAACATGCCGGTCTCTATATATCGCAACGAAAGCAGGCAGCAACATCCTGAAAATAATTATTTGAAGGTAAGGCTAAAAGGAGATGGGTTTAATACGGCAGCCACCGGGGCAAAGGTCACACTTCATTATGCAAACACCATCAACATGCAGGAGCAACGACCGGGGCGTGGTTTTCAGTCTACTGTTGACACCCGCTTAAACTTCGGTTTAGGCCGGATAAAAAAAGTTGATTCCTTGACCGTGATATGGCCGGATGGAAAAGCAAAGAGCTATAAGGACATAAAAGTCAATCAACAGCTAACATTAAACCAAGGTTCAGGAAATATTTATAACGCTTTTCAGGAACCACGCTACAACCCGATTTTAAAAGAATTGAGCCCCGGTTCTATATTCGATTTCAAACATCAGGAAAACCCCTATACAGATTTTGACTTCGCTCATCTTCTGTTTCAAATGCACTCCACCCAAGGCCCGGCACTGACAAAAGCTGATGTAGACGGCGACGGCTTGGAAGATTTGTTTATCGGTGGAGCTAGTGGTCAGGCTGGAGCATTGCTCATTCAGAATAAAGCCGGAAATTTTAATAAGACCAATGAGATCTTGTTTGAAACCGATAAGCAAAGCGAAGATGTTGATTGTCAATTTTTTGATGCTGATAATGATTCTGATCAGGATCTCTTTGTTTGCAGTGGCGGCAGCGAATTTAAGCCCGGTTCACTTGCTTTGAGGAATAGATTATATTTAAATAACGGGAAGGGTATTTATATTAAATCGACGCAAATCTTTCCTCCTAAAAATCTGGCGACAGCAACATCATGTATCGCGGTAGCTGATTATGATGGCGACAACGACTTAGATATTTTCCTTGGTGAGCGCCTGAAGGCGTTAGCGTACGGACTTCCGGTAAACGGATACATTTTGGAGAATGATGGGAAAGGGAATTTTACAGATGTAATGGCAGCGGTTGCTCCGAACCTTACAAATGTCGGAATGATAACAGATGCTCAATGGCTTGATTATAATCGCGACGGCAAGCCCGACTTGGTTGTTGCGGGCGATTATATGCCGATCACAGTTTTTCTCAACTCGAACGGAAAATTAAAAGAGGTCACGGCCTCTGCAGGTTTAGCAAACACTAACGGCTGGTGGAATAAGCTGGCTGTTGCTGATGTTAACAATGACGGTTACCCGGATGTAATTGCAGGAAACCATGGCTTAAACAGCAGATTCCGCGCAAGCAAAGAGAAGCCTGTTACTATGTATACCAGCGATTTTGATAAGAATGGAGTGCTGGAACAAATACTCTGTACATATAACGGCAAGAAGCAATATCCCTTTATGCTGAGGCATGATCTGGTAGCTCAAGTGCCATCTTTGCAAAAGAAATATCTTAAATACGATCAGTATAAGGAACAAACAATCTCAGACATTTTCAGCTCCGGAGATTTAGAACAAGCCATAAAGCTTGACGCGTATTATTTGAAAAGTACTGTTTTGATCAATGACAGAAAAGGCGCCTTCAGGTTAGAGGCTCTTCCAGCGGAAGCCCAGTTTTCACCCATATTTGGTATTCTGGCAGATGATGTGGATCAGGACGGAATAACTGACCTTCTGCTTGGGGGTAACTTTTATCAAAGTAAACCTGATGTCGGAATTTACGATGCTTCATACGGGTTGTATCTAAAAGGGTTTGGTAATGGAAAATTTACAAATGTGCCAGCTGCAAAAAGTGGCCTATCAATAAGAGCAGCTGTACGCGATATTATTGCCATTAAGCGGTCTAAAAAGGATTTTTACATTTTTGGCCTCAATAATGACCTTACCAAGATTTATACTAAAGAACCCTAAACGTTTGTGAGCAGGTTGGGTCAGGATTGGAAAGTTCAAATATTTCATTATTCTTGAAATAATTACAAAAACATTCTCCATGTGTTTTTGTAACTCAGGGCCTTGTAGCTCTAACTAACCAACAACGACGCAAATTGAAGAAGTTAATTGCGCTAATTATGCTTATAAACTTGCTATTTAATAGCTTCGGCTATCGAATTGTGAGTTATTTGATAGAACAGCGGGTTAACACAATAGCAGAAATTCAACTTGATAATAATAACTATAAAGAAGCCGATCTTATAGAAATTAAGGTTCCATTTAAATTACCTTATAGCACAGAATGGAAGGAATTTGAGCGGATAGATGGTGAGATAGAAGTCGATGGAAAGTTTTATAAATATGTAAAAAGAAAAGTTATAGTCGATTCACTTGTGCTGCTATGTCTTCCTAACGATCAGAAGGCCAAGTTAGAGTCAGCTCATGGCCGTTTTTTTGAGTTGGTTCACGGACTTAAACAGCCTCATCAAAAGAAATCTGAAAGTTCGTCTGTATTTAAGTCATTAATTAGCGTTTATATCGCCCGGGAGAATCATTGGAGCTTACAAGTTGTTCCTCAAAAAAGTGATAACCACATTATCAAAAATTCTACCCTCCTTACTCAGTTCAATTTTCAAAAGCTAATCAAGCCGCCAAACTCCTGGGCTTAATTAAATCAGGTTTTCATTAGAAATCAATATTACAAGGTATCCTCATTAGTGATTCACTATGAGTATTATGTGCTGTTGCTTCAATGATTTCTGATCATTCTGATATTACTACCCTAACCTTAATTTATACCCGCACTTTAGGTGCCTATATACGTAATATGAAATTTTTATATTCATTTTTTTATACACTTACAATCTGCATTTTATTGCAAAAAGAGGCAGCTGCACAAGGCTGTGTCGCCATTAGGAGTACTGGTGGCGTTTGCACAATGAGCAATCATCCGGATAGTATTTCATCTCCAGAAGGCAACTGGATCTTCAACGCCAATAACCGTTATTTTAAGTCATTCAGACATTTCAAGGGGAGAGACGAGCAAGAAGAACGCCTGGAATTAAATACCGAAGTAATCAACTATCAATACGCTTTAGATCTTTCTTTGACCAGAGTTATCAATAATCGTTGGTCTGTTATGATCGATATTCCGCTGTTATTCAACAAACGTTCATCTCTATATGAACACGGATTAATTAACGGTAAAAACAACTTTAACCAGAGGCATTTTATGGAGTCCACTGGCTTAGGTGATATACGGCTTGCCGCATACCGCTGGTTGTTGAATCCGGAGAAATACCATAAAGCAAATATCCAATTAGGACTGGGCCTAAAGCTTCCTACAGGTGACTATGATTATAAGGACTATTGGCAAAACGTGGGGCCTAACGGTACTCAAGAACTTCGCACAGTAGACCAATCAATTCAACTCGGTGATGGCGGTACAGGGATTACAGCCGAGCTGAACGCGTTTTATAATCTGGCTAAGAGCTTTGGTTTGTATGGTAACTTTTTTTACCTAAGCAACCCGAGAGAACAAAATGGTGTTAGAACTTATCGGGAAACCTTGACTCCGGTCCTGGCTGGTGAAGCAATTATGAGTGTGCCCGACCAATACATGGCAAGGGCAGGCGTAAATTATTCAATAAAAGATTTATTTCTTACTGCCGGTGCACGTCTTGAAGGTATTCCGGTTCATGACCTAGTCGGTGGAAGCGGCGATTTCCGTCGCCCTGGTTATATCTGGTCTGTTGAGCCTGGAGTAACTTACAAATTGAAAAAGGCATATTTATATGCAACTGTACCAGTGGCAATTGAGCGTAATCGTACACAGAGCGTAACGGATAAGGCCAGATCAACTCCTACGGTAAAAGCTCAGGGTGATGCCGCTTTTGCAGATTATAGTGTGAATCTTGGGATTACATTCAAGTTTTAATTGCTATGAGACTATCCAAGATTTTGGCTATTGCCGCTGCAATGTTCGGCGGCATAGGCACTTTTGAGCCAGTATTGGCACAAACCGAGCAGGATGCGCTCATGATGTCTAAAAATAAAATATGTGTTGCTGCTATGTTTGGCTATAACAGTTGGTCGGACTACTGGGAAGGCACCTTCAAACGGGACAATGAAAACATTGGCCGCTTGTCTACCAAGTCATTCATGCTGATGCTGAATTATGGAGTAACAAAAAACTTGAATATCCTTGCTTCCTTGCCCTATGTAACTACCGATGCAAATCGGGGCACATTAGCCAGCCTTAACGGCATGCAAGACGTTGGACTCTACATCAAATACAAACCTTTGAAAAAACAATTTGGGAAACAAAACATCAGCCTGTTCGCCGTAGGAGGGTATTCCACCCCGACCAACAAATACAATGTCGAATTTTTACCAATGAGTATCGGACTGGGCAGTCAGGTATTGAGTGCAAGATTAATTGGTGACATACAGCGCGGCAAAATTTTTACCACAGCTTCGGCTGCCTATATGCATCGGAGCAATGTTAAATTGGACCGGTCCGCATATTATACTGATCGACAGGTTAATTCGAATGAAGTTAGAATGCCAGATGCAGGAAGCTTCCAGCTGAGTGCCGGATACCGGTCAAAATTACTGATAGGCTCCGGCTTTATCGATAATACAACCACTTTTGGTGGCTTCGATATTCGAAAAAACGATATGCCTTTTGTAAGTAACCAGATGAACAGTACCCGAACCGGTCTGGAAGCAAAGTATTACTTACCAAAACACGAGGCATTCGGTATTCACGCAAACGTATGGCATGTATTATCTGGCAGAAACGTTGGTCAGGCGACAGGTTTTATGGCTGGTCTTGTTTATGCTTTCAATGTTCAAGCTAAATCAAACAAACAATGAAGAAGAACTCATTAAATATATTTTATCTGTTTTTCATTTTCTCCTTTTTGAGCTGCAAGAAAGACATTAAAGAAGTGAACGCAAATTATCCTGCCTTAAATCCAGCAAGTCTGGAATTAAATGCAGCTACATGGCAACCTTTTATTGCCGGTTCGCCGAGCGATTATGCGGTGCCAGCCCCTCAACAAACAGCATCTATCGCTTACCAGGCCGAATTGAACGATCTGAAAGCAAGAAGCTCAAACTTAACCGCAGATCAAAAAAGAATTATTGACTATTGGAAAGTTGGCGGTGTTTTACGTTGGAATGAGATAATGCGCGAACTGGTTGCTAAGCACAATCTGCCGCCTTACCAAAATCCTGATGGCACGTACCCGGTACCCAGCGCTGCCAATCCATTTTCATATCCCGAGTTTCCCTTTTCAAACCCACCTTATGCTGCCCGCGCCTATGCTTATGTAAGTGTAGCACAATACGACGCCCTTATTATGGCGTGGCATTATAAAGCCTTGTATAACCGTCCAGCTCCATTTAAAACGGACGCTAGCATATCAGTAGCAATACCGAAAAACGATTTACCTTCCTACCCTTCCGAAGATGCGGTGATATCGGGTGCCTCATTTGAGATGATGAAACTATTGTTTCCCGCTGACATACAATATATTACACAAAAGGCCGAAGAAGAAAAGAATTATCGAATCTGGAGCGGTGCAAATGTAGCAAGTGATATAGCTGCCGGAGATTCTCTGGGAAGATGGGTGGCAAGGAAAATCATCCAGCGTGCAAAAACAGACGGAATGGGAACTGCCGGCGGGAATCCAACGCTATGGGCAAAGCTAGAAGCAGATTGCAAAGCTAAAGGTGAAACTCCGTGGATTAGTTTAGAAACACCTAAGCGGCCACCAATGTTGGCTGCCTTCGGAAATGTAAAGCCGTTGTTATTTAACGTCAACACAGTCGCAGCATTACGTCCGGGACCTCCGCCTTCGGCGAATTCTGCCGAGATGCTTAAGGAAATTGACGAGGTTTTGAGTTACACCAAAAACCCAACAAGGGAGCGGATGCGTATCGTCAACTTCTGGGCTGATGGTGCCGGTACCTATACCCCACCAGGCCATTGGAACGCGATAGCTACAAAAGATTTCGTACAGAAAAACTATAGTGAAATCAGGTTCGCAAGAAACTATGCTTTATTGAATTCTGCAATGATGGATGCAGCAATCGTGTGCTGGAATACGAAATTTTTCTATTTCAATGCAAGGCCTTGCCAATTAAATCCTTTGATTAAAACCTTAACCGGAGTTCCAAACTTTCCGGCTTACATTTCCGGACATTCGACATTCAGCGGGGCAGCAGCCCGCATTTTAGGATATCTAGTCCCTGAACGAGCCAGTGAGTTTTCTGATATGGCATCAGAAGCTTCGGAATCGCGGATTTATGGAGGTATTCACTATCGTGCAGACTGCGAACAAGGGTTAATAGCCGGTAAAAAAATCGGGGACTATGCTGTTGCACGAGCGGCTGTTGATGGAGGAAACTAGCCTTAAATCATGAAATAAAGAAGCCCTGAAGTTTCGACTTCAGGGCTTCTTTGTGCTGTTATAATTTCAAAAATTACAACTCTCTTATCCAAATATTTCTAAAGCTTAGCGGCTCACTTGGGTCGCCATGATCCTGTAAAGAAATAGGGCCTTTACCATGTGCTGTATATTTCGGTAAACCGATATAAGGGGTATGTCCTTTTAATTGATAATTATTGTGAATCAAAACGCCGTTGTGTATTACGGTTACATAGGCAGGGGAAAACAGCGTTCCATTTTCTTTAAAGCGCGGAGCAGTATAAACAATATCGTAAACATTCCATTCTCCCGGAGGACGCATGGCATTTTTAAGAGGAGGGGTTTGTTTATAAATACTTCCCGCCTGACCGTTAGCATAAGTGCGGTTATTGTAGCTGTCTAATACTTGCAGCTCATAAATTCCCTGTAAAAAAATACCGCTGTTTCCACGTGCCTGGCCTTGTCCGGTAATGTTTTTAGGCACAGACCATTCAATGTGTAATTGAAAATCATTAAACTCTTGTCTGGTTTTTATATCACCAGTGCCTTTTTTAACAGTAAACACGCCATTCTTCACAGTCCACTTCGCATCTTCACCGTTTTTATCCTTCCATTTAGATAAATCTGTTCCATTAAACAGAACAATTGCATCGGCAGGGGGTGCTGTCATTTCAGCAATTTTCCCTGGAGTGACTACCGGTACTTCCGGATTCCAAAACTCTGTTAAATCCGGTGTATATTTAGGTTCGCCTGGTACTTGCGCGGATACATGAGTAACGAACAAACTTAAACCAAGGCAGGCTAAAAGGTTTTTTTTAAGGTTCATAAATTGGGGTTTATGTAATCGAATAATATATTGCAGGGCAAAAATATTATTAATTTCGGTTTTAAAAGGCGGTTTAAAATTATAACGAAGAATTTACTGTTGCCTCAATACTAATTAGTCAGAGTACAATCAGATCTCATGCAGAAAGAAGTAAAACTTAAAGGAAATATTAATCATGCTGTTTGTCGTTGGTGTTTCAATCACCTTACACTTGATGAACTTTGTACAGAGGCAAAAAAGATTGGAATTAAAGCTATTGATTTGGCCGGGCCTGATGACTGGCCAATTCTCAAGAAACATGGATTGGATTCTTCGATGTGCAACGGAGCAGAAATTTCTCTTACAGAAGGCTGGAATCATATAGAGTTTCATAAAACGCTTATAGAAAATTATCTTGAAATGATTCCGAAGGTTGCTAAAGCGGGTTACCAAAACCTGATTTGTTTTAGCGGCAACCGAAATGGAATTGATGACGAAGCTGGATTACAAAACTGCGCGGAAGGGTTAAAACAGATAATGCCTGCGGCGGAAAAGCACAAGGTGATTATTGTAATGGAATTGCTGAATAGCCGACTAGACCATCCGGATTATCAATGTGATAAAACCAGCTGGGGTGTTGAATTGGTAAAGCGAGTCGGCTCTCCTAATTTCAAATTATTGTACGACATCTATCATATGCAGGTTGATGAAGGAGATGTAATCAAAACGATTAGGGATAATCATCAACACATAGCGCATTATCATACAGCTGGTGTTCCTGGCCGCAACGAAATAGACAATACCCAGGAGCTTTATTACCCAGCTATTATGAGAGCAATTAAAGTCACCGGATTTAAAGGATATGTAGCTCAGGAATTTGTTCCCCTGAAGAAAGACAAATTAGCTTCCTTAAAAAAGGCTGTTCAAATCTGTGACGTTTGATCTAAGAATCAAGTTCTGAAAGCGATCTTTGATCAAAAAAGAAAGGCTCTCCTCATTGCGAAGAGAGCCTTTCTTGTAAGGTCTATTTCTAATAACCTACCAGTAGATAGTGTAGATCGCAGCAAGTACGCCAACAATAATTACGGCACCAACGGCAAAGCCAGTGGTTGTTTTAAACATTTTGGTGTCTACTTCCAATCCGGTCGGACGTAATCCCTTACTGTTTTCAATCATGCTGATGATATACATACCGATCACACAGAACAAGAATACAAATCCCATACGATCAAGGAAAGGAATTTCGTAAACTCCGTTTACTTCTACTGCAAAGCCGAATGGAGCTAAGAAAGAAAGATCTGTCCACCCTGGTAAGAATTTAAGCAATAATGAAAGTAAGAAACCACCAATTGTTGCGAATAACGCCGCATTTGAAGTAGTTCTCTTCCAGAAAAAGCCCAAAATAAACATGGCAAAGATACCTGGAGAAACAAAACCTGTATACTCTTGAATATATTGGAAGCCACCTTTCTTATCAATGCCCAGATGCGGTGCAATAATAACGGCAAGAATCATTGATACGATAACCGTAATCTTTCCTGTATTTACCAGGTTCTTTTCACTAGCTTCTGTATTGAATAATTTCTTATAAACATCCAGGGTAAAAATAGTGGCAATACTGTTTGCTTTACCGGCAAGCGATGCAACTACTGCAGCTGTTAGTGCTGCAAATGAAAGCCCTTTTAGTCCTGTTGGAAGTAGATTAAGTAGAACCGGATAAGCTCTGTCTGGATTTAATTCTCCATTATGAACCATGTCTGTCTGGAAGCTACCTGCGTTTTCTCTGTATAATACATACGCCGCAATTCCCGGCAGTACCACAATAACGGGCATTAATAGTTTAAGGAAGGCTGCGAATAGAATACCGCCACGTGCTGTTTTTAGGTCGGCACCGAGAGCTCGCTGAGTAATGTACTGGTTACATCCCCAGTAATTAAGATTTACAATCCACATACCACCGATCAGGATAGTTAATCCCGGCAGGTCTATATAATTAGGATTGCTTCGCTCAAATACCATATCAAAGTGATCACCGGCTTTATCAACCATGAGCTTATAACCGTTAATTACACCTGTTGAGCCATAATGATCAGATACAAGATTTAAAGCGAGATAGGTAGTCGCTAAACCTCCGAGTATTAAGAAAAACACCTGAATAACATCAGTGTATCCAATAACCTTCATGCCGCCCAAAGTAATAATGATGGCGAAGATTGCCAGCGCATACATACAGGCTGTTAGATTTAATCCGGAAATACTATTGATTGCAAGCGCACCTAAATAAAGAATGGAAGTTAAGTTAACTACTACATATAACAACAGCCAGAACACTGCCATAATCATAGCTACTGTGCCATTGTACCTTTGATGCAGGAACTGCGGCATCGTAAAAATCTTATTTTTAAGATATACCGGAATAAAGAACACCGCCACAATAACCAATGTTAAGGCAGCCATCAGCTCGTAGGTAGCAATCGCCAAACCCATTTTAAAGCCCGAACCACTCATTCCGATAAACTGCTCTGCAGAGATATTTGAAGCAATTAAAGAGGCTCCGATTGCCCACCAGGTTAGAGAACCTTCGGCTAAGAAATAGTCTTTAGACCCACTGCTTTCCGATTTTTTCTTATTATAAATGTACAAGCCATAGCCTGCCACAATAATGAAGTAAATAAAAAAGACAATGTAATCTTTAGTGTCTAGTGAATGTGTATTCATATAAGGATTATAATTTTTAAAGGTTATTTTATTGACTGTTATCTGTCATCACAACACTTAAAATTTGTGGTGCTCAAAGTAGAAATATTTCTTTAATTTCTTTAAATAATTTTTGGGCGATTAAGTAAAGTCCCTAAGTGGTGATTTTCAGGAAACCCCCTGCTTCCATTTAGTAATCGAAATTTGCTTGAATCTCTTATTTCGGAGTAAATTGCTGCACACGAAATCTATTTGATATGTTTGCTTTATTATAATCACAATCAATTATGCAGGATCAGTTTTCATTAAAAGACAAAGTTGTAATAGTTACCGGTGCGACCGGAGTTTTAGGTCACGGATTCATCAACAGTATAGCACAGGCAGGCGGTATTGTAGGTGTCATGGGTCGTAATGAAGAGGTTGCAAATGCCCGTACTGTAGAAATTATTGCGAATGGCGGACAAGCGGTAGCCTTGATTGCAGATGTAACCAACGAAAGTCAGCTAGTTGCTGCCCGCGATAAAATGCTTACTCAATTCGGCCACATAGATGGTTTGGTTAACGGCGCGGGCGGAAACAGGCCAGGCGGTGTGGTGCAGCCAGCCGACGATATATTCAAGCTAAATATGGATGGATTAAAGGAGGTAATGGATTTGAATTTAATGGGAACATTAATTCCTACACAAATCTTCGGTCCCGAGTTGGTAAAAAGTAAAGGCAGTATAGTGAATATTTCATCTGTTAGCGCGCAGCGGGCGTTAACCCGAGTGTTAGGATATAGCTTGGCAAAATCTGCAATAGACTCTTACACCAAATGGTTTGCTGTAGAACTGGCTAACCGATATGGCGACGCTGTTAGGATGAATGCTATCGTACCCGGATTTTTCCTTACGGAGCAAAACAGAACCTTGTTAACTAATGAAGATGGAAGCTTTACTGACAGAGGTAATACCATTATCAGGCAAACGCCTTTTAATCGTTTTGGTCAGGCCGATGAATTAACCGGTTGCCTTACGTGGTTGTTAAGCGATGGATCGAAATTCGTTACCGGTACTATCATAAACATCGACGGCGGTTTTGGCGCTTTTAGCGGAGTATAAATTGCAAGCGATCTGACTTAGTTATAACCAGAAAGAGCCCAATTGCGGGCTCTTTCTAATTAATATAGAATTACAATCCGGTAATAGGCCGGTAAGTTGGCACCAACGATTTCATCACGAACCAGGCAATCAGATAAGCAACTGCGCAAATCGAGAAAACGATGAAGTATCCTGCCTCTTTCCCCTGAAAGCCCATGAATTGCATTTGTGTATCACCTGCATGAGTAAACAATACTCCAGAACCTTTATTAATTATAGTTGCGCCGATACCCCCCGCCATTCCGCCAATACCGGTAACGGTAGCAATGGCCTTTTTCGGAAACATATCACCAACAGTAGAAAAGATATTAGCAGACCAGGCCTGGTGAGCTGCACCTGCAATACCAATAATGATTACCGGTAACCAATAGGTTGTTTGTCCCATAGGTTGCGCAAGTAAAGCCAGCAAAGGGAAGAAGGCGAAAATGAGCATGGCCCGCATTCTGCCTTCATAAGGATTCATCCCTTTCTTATCAACGAAATATGATGGCAACCAACCTCCTATTATTGAAAGTAAGGTTATCAGGTATAGCACGAATAAAGGAATGGCACTTTGTGTGGAATCCATCTTATAAATATCTTTCAGGTAGGCGGGTGTCCAGAATAAAAAGAACCACCAAACACCATCGGTCATAAATTTTCCAAAAGCAAATGCCCAGGTTTGTTTAAACTTTAGTAATCCGATGAATGAGGCCTTGGTTGTAGTCTCCTCCACATAGTCAACCAACTTCCTATCTGCAATAATGTCTTGTTGGATGTAATTCAGCTCGTCTTTATTCACCTTGGGATGCACTTCTGGCTTTTGGTAAATAAACACCCAAAAGGCCATCCAGACAAAACCTAAAGCTCCGATAATTAAGAAAGCCATTTCCCAGCCCCATTTAGCAGCAATAAACGGAATTGAAAGAGGAGCGGCCAAAGCACCAACTGTTGCACCGGCGTTAAAAATACTGGTAGACAGCGCCCGGTCTTTTTTAGGAAAATACTCCGCGGTGGCTTTAATCGAAGCTGGGAAGTTTCCTGCCTCCCCTAAAGCCAGCACAAAGCGGGCTAATATAAATAATGTAACGCTGGTAGATAATATAAGGCCTGCATCACCTACTGTTGAAAGAGATTCTTTAGCACCTTCAAAACTAAGCGCCCAGTTTCCGGTAATCAGGCCGGAAGTAGCGATTCCGCAATAAGCGTGGAGGCAAGCGCCAACTGACCAAATACCAATTGCCCACAAAAACCCTTTTTTTGTATCCATCCAATCCACGAAGCGACCGGCTATTAACATTGACACCGCGTAGAAAATGGAGAACAAGGCTGTTATCGTTCCGTAATCACTATCGGTCCAGTGAAATTCGGGCACAAGATGGTCCTTCCAGGTTAGGGAGAGCACCTGCCGGTCCAGATAATTGATAGTTGTAGCAAAAAACAGCAAACCGCAAATGGTCCATCTGAAATTACTTGGTTTTTGAGTTTCCATTTTGGTTTATAATTGGCTAATTTGTCTATCTACAAGAGTTTACTGTCTCTAATACTTTTATGGTATTTTCAGTCAGTAAATCGTACTCGCGGTTTTCCATGATGTCTTTTGTTACCAGGTTACTTCCCATACCAACAGCACAAACGCCTGCTTTGAACCAACCGGAAATATTTTCTTTACTGGTGTCTACTCCGCCGGTAGGCATAAATAAAAGATCTGGAAATAAGGCTTTAATCCCCGAAAGGAATGAAGGGCCTAAAATATTTCCAGGAAAAAGTTTTACAAATTTTGCTCCCAATTTTTCTGCTCTGATGATTTCTGTTGGAGTCATGCACCCCGGAACCCAAAGCAAATTGTTTCTATCAGCAACTTCAGCAGCGTCCTCAACTAATCCGGGGCTAATGATGTAGTCTGCACCAGCATCAATAAATGCTTGAGCAGAATCAGCATTCTTAATAGTGCCTACACCCAGATACATTCCTTGTAATTCAGTTTCGCACACTTTCTTCATCTCTCTGAAATTATTTAAAGCAGCCTCACCGCGGTTAGTGTATTCAACGGTTTTGATACCTGCTTTATATAGTGCACGTAACAGGTCGATACTTACCTGGGTATCTTTATGAAAATAGAGAGGAAGAATGCCTTGTTCGGGCACTAATTTTAAAAGTTCTGCTTTTTTATCCATGTTGAGAAAATCTGTAATTATTATTTAAGGTTATGCAAGAGGGCTAAATTAGAAATTATACCTCAAAAAGAAGAAGATGCAATTTGGAGCTGTATATTTTATTATTTGAAAATTACAGAGGTAAAATATCACAATTTATTGTAACAACATACTTGCTCTCTTCCAAATTAGTGTATTTTTGGCCTTCCATAAATCAAAATATCAATCCTCTTTAAAATTATATACACTATGTCTAAAAAAGTAGTAACCCTTGGAGAAATCATGTTGCGTTTGTCAACTCCGGGATTCGAGCGTTTTGTACAAAGCGATAGCTTTGATGTAACTTATGGTGGTGGCGAAGCAAACGTTGCTGTAGCTGTAACTAATTATGGTTGTAACGGAGTTTTTGTTTCTAAGGTTCCTGATAATGCTATCGGACAAGCTGCGATTAATCATTTACGTCGTTACGGGGTAGATACTCAGTTTGTTGCAAGAGGCGGAAAAAGATTAGGTATCTACTTCCTCGAAACCGGTGCTTCTGCAAGAGCTTCTCAGGTTATCTACGACCGTGCTGACGCTGCTATTTCTGAAGTTGACGCTTCCGAGTTTGACTGGGATGCTATTTTTGAAGGTGCTGATTGGTTCCATACTACAGGTATCACACCTGCATTAAGCGATAAAGCTGCTGCACTTACGTTGGATGCTTTAAAAGCGGCTAAGGCAAAAGGCATTACCACAAGTATCGACCTTAACTATCGTAAAAAACTTTGGAGCAAAGAAAAAGCTCAGAAAGTGATGACGGAGCTTTGCCAGTATGTTGACGTTTGTATCGGTAATGAAGAGGATGCAGAAACTACTTTAGGCTTCAAAAGTGAAGGTACAGATATCACCAAAGGGGAATTAAACCTTGACGGATATAAATCTGTTTTTAAGCAAATGAAAGAGAAATTCGGCTTTAAGTTTATTGCATCAACTTTACGTGAGAGCCACAGCGCATCTGATAACGGATGGTCTGCTTTAGTATATGATGGCAATGAGTTTTATCACACTAAGCAATACGAAGTGCGTATCGTTGACCGTGTAGGTTCAGGTGATTCATTTGCATCTGGTTTAATTCACGGATTAGTTACGGGCATGTCGATGGCTGATGCTGCTGAATTTGGCGTTGCTGCATCTGCATTAAAACATACAATTCCAGGCGATTTAAATCATGCTACGCTTTCTGAAGTTGCTACCTTGATGAAGGGTGATGCTTCTGGAAGGGTGCAGAGGTAACCCCCTGGCCCCCTGAAGGGGGGATTGCAAATGTATATATCCGCTCTATTAACATAGGGCGGATTTTTAGTATAAGTAAAACATATAACATGATTATAGATTCAATAGAAAATGCGAGTAAGTATTATAGTTTGAATCCGCTTTTTGCAGCGGCTTTTGATTGGATAAATAGCCAGGACCTGAATACTTTGGAAGATGGAACTCATCAAATTCAGGACGGGTTGAAAGCTATCATGAGTGCCAAGGGAGGGAAAACGGCGGCAGAGTCGCTTGAAAAGTTTGAATGCCATCAAAAGGCAATTGATATTCAATTGTGTATCAGCGGAGTTGAAACTATCGGCTGGAAGCCGATTTCAAAATGCAAAACGTTTAAAGCTGAATACAATCCTGAAAAGGATGTGACTTTTTATAATGAAACTCCGGATATGTATTTTCAGCTCACGAACAATCAATTCGGTATCTTCTTTCCGGAAGATGTACATGCGCCCATGATTGGGGAAGGACTGATTAAGAAGGTGGTTATTAAGGTGAGGATCTAACAATGAATGAGATTCGTCTTTTGTGTCTTCGAGCCTTCGTGGCAATACTTTTTTGCCACAAAGGCTCAAAGGCTCTAAGCAAGTTGTCTTTGACATAACGCATTAAAACGCCGGTCTTCCCGAACTTGTTGCAGATTCCGCTTCAAGGCCTACAGCTTGAAATAGTTTTTAGCGTTATAATAACAAATATCCTGAATTATCTTTCCCAGCCATTCAATGTCTGCCGGCAACTCCCCATTCTCTACATCATCACCAAACAAATTGCACAAGATCCTTCTGAAATATTCGTGACGCGGGAATGAAAGGAAGCTCCGCGAATCTGTAAGCATGCCAACAAACTTGCTTAGTAAACCCATATTAGATAGTGCATTCAATTGTTTAGTCATGCCATCTTTCTGGTCCAGAAACCACCAGCCAGAACCCCATTGAACCTTGCCTGCAACAGTACCATCATTAAAATTTCCAATCATTGCTGCAAACAATTCATTATCAGCTGGATTTAAGTTATAAATGATTGTTTTCGCCAACCGGTCCTCAGTATCCAGTCTATTTAAAAACTTAGACAATTGTCTTCCCTGGCTAAAATCACCAATAGAGTCCCAACCTGTATCGGGACCCAGGATTGACAACATGCGGGTATTGTTATTTCGTAACGCACCCAGGTGATACTGCTGTACCCATCCTTTTTCATGATCCCAAAAGGCAAAATGAACCAGCATAGCTGATTTAAATTTCAATACTTCCTGGCGAGTTATTTCTTTGTTAGCACGAATTTTGGCAAAGATCAATTTGATCTCTTCATCGGTATAATCCTCAGCATAAATCTGCTCTAAGCCATGGTCAGAAATGCCGCAACCATTGGCAGCGAAATAGTCATGGCGTTTTTTCAATGCTGAAAGATAGGTGTCGAAGTCCCCAATACTCATGTCGGTAACTGCTTCCAGTTTTCCAATGTAGTCGTTCAAGACAGATACGTTGTCTGCCGCCATTGCATTGTCTGGTCGATAAGCGGGACGGACGATTATATTGCTTCCATCTTTTACTAATTTTTGATGCCACTCTAAAGAGTCGATAGGGTCATCGGTTGTACAAACAGCTTCTACTTTACGGCTATTCAGCAATCCCTGAACCGAAAATTCTTTGGTTTGAAGCTTGGCAGTACATTCATCATAAATACTCCGTGCAGATTTACCATTTAAATCATCCGTGATATTAAAATACCGTTGAAGCTCAAGGTGGGTCCAGTGATATAGAGGATTTCTCAATGTGTACGGTACTGTTTCTGCCCATTTTTGGAATTTTTCAAAGTCGTTCTTATTGCCGGTAATATAGGCTTCATCAATACCATTAGAACGCATAGCACGCCATTTATAATGGTCGCCGTAAAGCCAGGCTTGACTTATATTTTCAAAATTGATATCATTTGCAATCTGATCTGGCGGCAAATGGTTATGATAGTCTATCACAGGCATGTCTTTCGCAAAGTCGTGATAAAGCCCTTGCGCTGTTTTTGTGTTCAACAAAAAATCCTGATCTAAGAAACTCTTCATATAATTTTAATGTGTTTAGGATGCTTATTACGTGTCTTGTAATTGAAAAGGTGCAAGATAATTAGAAAGCCTTATATTCAAACAGGAGGAGATCCTATTTTCTAGCCTTTTTGCCAGTTCGTTTATTTCGCCGTTCCTGGCGTTGTTGCCTGCGTTGTTCCTTCGTTCTTGCCGGACCATCACCTTTAAAGCTTTCGAACTTCAATTTGAGATCACGTTCTCGTTCGGCGGTCATGCCGATGTTTTCTTTTATCCCCGAGAACAGACTGTTCCAAATCATGCTATAGAAAGAAATTGAATCAGGCCTTGAATAGGTTATTTTACCTTTTCTTAATGGCTCTCCCTGAGAAGGATTATCTTCTTTAAGGAGCAAATTATTAGCAACGAGTGATAAAAGCGTACTTCTCTGTAGCTTCTTGTTCCTGTTGAGTTTCAGAATACCAATGTTTAAATCATTATAGATAATTGTCATTTCTCCCCTGGCGTTGCGATAATCACCTTTAACTGAAAAGGTGGCTTCTTTGGCTGTACCAGAACTAATGTCAAGCAATGCCAATGGCCGTACAATTTGGTTAAAATGCCTGGCCTGCATTTCATGTAATTTGCCCGCGTAATTATATTCCTGAACTTCTGATGTTAGGTTAAAGTTTATATTTAAATCAATCCGACCTTTCCCGTAAGGATAGCCGGAAAAACTTGCTCTTGACCAATTATTTTTCTTTAATGACGCAGAATCATTAGTTACATTCAGCACCTTACCGCTTAAACCGATAAAATTGATTCTTCCCTTTTTCATGGTGTAAGGGTCATATTCGGTATAACTGAGTTTCGAGTTAGTTACTTTCACCGTATCAATAGTAGACGTGAGTCTCAATTCATTCAGCATTAT
>DASVRX010000319.1:0-1954 GCA_036388375.1 Pedobacter sp.
TAAATCCCTTTTTTAAAACCACATTAACAATTCCGCCGCTACTCGAAGCTTCATATCTTGAAGACGGTGTTCTCATAATTTCGATGCTTGCAATACTGTTTGGCGGAAGGCTTTTTAGCATTGATGCAATATCAGAAGCACTCATTTTCTGCTCCCGTCCGTTGATGAATATTGTTGCCGGTGTAGCGCCAGTTAAAAAGATATTGCCGTCCTGATCAACAAATAACCCTGGAGTTTTTTCGATGATTTCATAAGCACTAGCCGAACCGGCGACCAGGATCTCAGGATCGACAATTGTTTTGTCATCCTGCTGGCGCATTAAGGGTTTTGATGCGGTTATCTTAACTTCCTTCAGTTCATTATTTGAGATCAGAGAAATACCAAAAGCTAGATTCGAAATTTTCACGTTTAAACTCCGGCTTATCGGCTTAAAACCGACAGCGGAAGCCTTAAACGTGTATAAGCCGTAATTTAGGTTGAAAGTTGCTTTGCCTAAGCTATCGGCAGTTTTAGATAAGATGTTAGTGCTGTCGGTTAGCGATTTAATCTGCACTGAAGCAAAGGGAACAGCTGCTTTACCGTTTGTGACTTGTACGGTAACATTACTTTGCTGGGCTGTGGCTTGTTGAATATTAAAAAAAAGTATCGATAAAAAAATGCAAATAAATAGTTTCATAGATTTGTAGGGCCGACGGGGTTTACTGTTTTATTATGTGCTGATTAACAATCCGGCCGCTTAACGTAATCATCGAGCTGTCAGATAATACTTCTCTGCGTTTTAAGATTTCAGTATTCAAAATCTTTAAATGAGTCGCTCCCTGAACATTAATTTCGGATGAACCTATTTTTGAATCAACCAGATTCAAAGTCGCGTCTTTTTCCCCGCCGACCACTGCTGTAATCTTCTTCACATTGCTTTTTTCAAGGGTTAAGTATGTAAAAGCACCAACACGAATATTCAGACTATCCTGATTAAATCCGGTTACAAAAGTCCCTGAATTCCAAATGGCGGATTTCTTTTTTAGACGCTCTTTCGTTTTGGAATTCCAGGTATAAACTTCCGTTGCGTCGGTGGTTATCTCTTTGAGACTAGAGCAAACAATGAGTACCGGTCCATCCGAATCATTAATACCCTCATTTTCAGTGTCAATCATAAGAATTTTGCCAGATTCCTTTGCCTTTACCCGGTTTGTCATGTCATCTTTAACATAAATTGCGTTCTCTGTTCCAGCACTAACTCTCACAACTAATGCGTTTGCGGCGTTCACGTGAATCTTATCGAAATTCTTAAATTCTAATTTGCTATAACCATAATATGGGCTTCTAAAGTCGCCCTTCGAGTAGGCTGCCTTTAATTGAAAGTTGTAGGATATCATCATCCCAATGAAAAGCACTATTGCCAGGGTAAATATGATATTGCTTGTTTTCATAAGTTCTATTTGAAGTTTTGTGATTTATAATCTTTGTACCGGTTAGTTATTTCCTCAAGGTCGATATCGAGGAGATAAATATTTTTGAAAAATGCTGGCAGCTCCCCTTCCAGGAACTTTTCCTTTTTATACTTCTTTACCCTATCCAATGAATCGTCGCTTATAAAAAACCCAATACCTCTCTTATTGTCAATGATTTCAAGGTTCTGCAAAAATTCATAGCTACGCATTACTGTGTTCGGGTTTACCTGAAGTTCTCCGGCGAGTTCCCTTACCGATGGGATTTTTGATTCCGGAGGCCACTTCCCCAATAAAATATTTTCGTTTACGTATCCTGCAATTTGCAAGTATATCGCTTCGTTGTCCCTAAATTCCATCTCTCTATACTTGTTTCTCTTTAATTTTATGATAGGCGGCTATCCAGATGGGGATGCATAATCCATAGACGAGCCAATCATAGATATTCTGGCTAGATTTTGCCAACATTATTATAAATGAGCCTTCACCCTCCCGAACTCTTGTTT
>DASVRX010000320.1:0-5802 GCA_036388375.1 Pedobacter sp.
AGCCATAACTGTTCCTGCAAGGTTTCCAACCATCGAAGTAAATCCTCCCGTTATACCTGTAGTTACGGAGAACCATCCTGTTTTCGGAACATCGTCTTTGTGCCCTAATTTCAACCAGAGCATTAGGGGTATGCTGATAAAAATGGTGATCGCCATAATCATTTTAAAAACTTTGTCATCGATATAGTTGCCTGCAAACGTTCCGGCGATTATGCCAAGTATGGCCCAGGGAAATAATAAGGTCAAATGCTTCCAGGACGCATGACGATGATAATACCAAACCCCGAACGTGTCGGCGATTATCAACATGGGCAGGATAATGCCACTGGAATTATGTCCCCCAAAAACCAATGCTAGTATTGGGGCAGACAACATGCCCGCACCATGCACACCGGTTTTTGACATCCCGGTAAGAAGGGCTACCACACCAATGAGCATCCAATCAGTAAAGCTTAAACTGTAAGAGAAAAATTCGAACAAGATGCTGCGAAATTACAGATTGTAATCAAATTCTCAGGTTACAGTTCAATTTGTTCCATGGACCGTAATGAAGCTCATTTTTCAATTTTTATTCCAACAATAATAGAAGTACTCTCGTAGAAAAGCACTGAGTTTAAAAGGGAATAATATGCGTTTAAAGCCATCAGCTAATTTAAGTGAAGCAGATGTAAAGTCGGGATTAAAATTAGTTATAGCAGATGGGCTGGCCGCAGAATCAATGGTTGCTTTTACCGGAGGTGCTTTTTTAGTAGCTATGGCATTGCAGCTAGGGGCAACAAATCTTCAATTGGGTATTTTAGCAGCTCTTCCAACCTGCAGCAGTATTTTTCAGTTGGTTTCTATCTGGTTGGTGCGCAAGTATAACAACCGTCGTGCTATAACGGTGGTGGGTACATTTTTTGCTCGATTTCCTCTTTTACTAATCGGATTGCTTCCGTTTATTTTCACTACAGGTACAAGTGTTTCAGTATTAATATTCTTGTTGTTTTTCCATTATTATTTTGGCGCTGTTGCAGGTGCCAGCTGGAATTCCTGGATGAAAGATTTAGTTCCTGAAAAGCAATTGGGAAGCTATTTTTCGAACCGAAACAGGCTTACTCAAAGCCTTAATGTTGTGTTGAGCCTGGGGATTGCATTCTCGCTAGACTATTTAAAGGCCAACTTTCCGCAACACGAAACGGTAGCTTATTCCATTATGTTTTTAATCGGAGGAGCAATTGGCATGGCTGGCATTGCAGCCCTAATTCGTACTCCTGAACCGGAATCTATCTTAACAGGAGACAATATGTTCAGATTGCTTGAGCGACCGTTAAAAGACAAAAACTTTAGAACTCTGCTCACTTTCAATTCGTTTTGGGCCTTTGCCTTAAATATTGCCACACCGTTCTTCTCGGTTTACATGCTAAAAACGCTTCATTTGCCACTGTCATACATAATTGGCTTAGGAATAGTAGGGCAGTTAAGCGGAATTTTTTCGATGAATCTTTGGGGGCGTTATACAGATAAGTACAGCAATAAAACAATCATAAATATTTGTGCACCGGTTTACATCTTATGCATATTGGCTTGGGCGTTTACAGATATTTCCTCAACCAGTCTTATGCTAACACTCTTAGTCGCGATCAATATTTTCAGCGGTATCACCTCGGCTGGAATCAATTTAGCTATTACCAACATCGGCATGAAGCTCGCGCCGAAAAACGAAGCGATGGTTTATTTATCCGTGAAAAATATGGCTGTCGCGTTGTTTTCTGCGCTAGCTCCAATAATCGGAGGCCTTATGGCCGATTTCTTCTCAAATCACGAATTGGCCTGGAATATTCAGTGGAACGGTTCAAGTTCATCGGCCGTTTTAACGCTGATTAAATTAAAGGGCTGGAGTTTCTTTTTTATTATAGGTGGTTTACTTGCAATGCTCTCTTTAAGATTTTTAGGCGATGTTAAAGAGCGGGGTGAGGTAGAAAGCGTGAGAGTTGTAAGAGTGTTGAAAAATCGGATGAGAGAGAATATAACACGCGAGGCAAAAGGCATTTATACAGGAGAATCATTTGCACCCTTAAAAAAATTCCCCCGCTGGTTTCAAACTCAAATGAATGTGTTTTTCTAGGTTGATTTTATAAGCTCATGATTTAAGCCAGAGGGGTGCAATTATTCTATTGCCCTGCCCTTCATTGCTTGTCCGATAGCCTGATCCATCAAGCGTTCCGCGAAGGGACGAGTAAATTCATTTAATTCATCAATCTTTTTATGAATTAAGTCTTTATTTCCTGATGTAAGGGCTTCCTTCAGCGACTGAACAAAGATCTGCGTTTGGCTTATCTCTTCGATTGTAAAATACTCCTTATTCTTTTCAATAAATCTTTCGGCAGTATAAACCATCTGTTCGCCTTCGGTTCGGGCTTCGATGATCATCCGTTGTGAGACATCTTCCTTAGCATGGGTAATAGAATCGAATAGCATCTTTTCAACTTCCTGATCTGTTAAGCCATAAGTTGGTTTTATATCTACTTCCTGTTTTACACCCGAGCGTAGTTCAACTGCCTGAATTTTTAAGATTCCGTCGGCGTTTAAAAGAAAATTAATGTCAACTTTTGGAAATCCGGCAGGCATTGCAGGAATTCCCCTCAAATCAAATTCGGCCAGTTTTCGATTCTCTTTTACAAGATCACGTTCTCCTTGAAAGACAGATATCTTCATGTTGACTTGTCCGTCGATGGATGTGGTGTATTGTCTTCCCGCTTTGGTTGGCACTTTAGAGTTTCGGGGGATAATTACATCCATTAAACCGCCCATCGTTTCAATCCCTAAGGATAGTGGTGTAACATCGAGCAGAAGAATATCCTTACGATTGCCGGCTAAGATATCGGCTTGTATGGCAGCGCCCAGTGCTACTACTTCATCGGGATTAATTTGATCATGAACTTCCTTCCCGAAAAAATCAGAGATTGATTTTTTCACAAGGGGTGTGCGGGTAGAACCACCAACCATTACAATCTCATTAATATCTGAGGGGCTTAGCCCCGCATCATTCAAAGCATTCTGACATGCCTTAATGGTTTCTTCGACTTTAGTCAAGATCAATTCTTCGAACACTTGCCTGGTTATGGCACATGGAATTTGGTCAACGTCCCCATTAAAAATATTTTGTGTGCTTAAGGCTTTTTTAGCTTCCTCAGCCTTTAAGCGGAGACCTTGCATCAATTCAAAATTTTGTACAACCTCGTCCCGGTTTAATTTATTCTGCTCGATCCAGTAATTAACAATTGCCCTGTCGAAATCATCGCCGCCTAAAAAGGTATTTCCGTTTGTAGACAATACTTCGAAAATGCCGTTTTGTATTTTGAGGATTGATACATCAAACGTTCCGCCTCCCAAATCATACACTGCAATAATCTTTTCTTCATCCGGGTTTAACCCGATACCGTAAGCCAGACTTGCTGCAGTTGGTTCGTTTACAATTCTAAGAACATCCAATCCTGCAAGTTTGCCCGCATCGCGGGTGGCTTGGCGCTGGCTATCGTTAAAATATGCGGGCACCGTAATTACTGCGCGATTAACCGGTGTTTTTAATGCGTGTTCTGCACGCTCCTTCAGTTCCTTTAAGATCATGGCTGAAAGCTCAATTGGGGTAAAGAAGCGATCGGCAACCTT
The DNA here is from genome assembly GCA_036388375.1 of Pedobacter sp. GTDB lineage: Bacteria > Bacteroidota > Bacteroidia > Sphingobacteriales > Sphingobacteriaceae > Paradesertivirga. The sequence continues at coordinate 3,652 of DASVRX010000320.1, forward strand.
CACCTTGACAAGACTTTCGGTATTGTCATCTATTACCTTGTAAGAAAAGAAATCCTTGTAATTTGCGATATCCTGGTAGGATCGCCCCAGCAATCTCTTTACAGAAAATATAGTGTTCTGAGGATCGGTAATTAAAAACTCTCTAGCTTCATTTCCAACAACTACACTTCCATCACTATTAAAATGTACTATTGATGGAACTAAAACACCCTTACCGGTATCATTAATGACTTGAGCGTTTCCCTCAGGATTTATAAACGCTACAAGGCTATTCGTTGTGCCAAGGTCAATTCCAACAATAATATCTTCCTTTTGAATAGAACCCGTTGCGATATTAATTGAGACTTTTGCCATGTTTCCTAAAAAGTCGCAATTTACTTAGTAGGATAAGAAATAGGGAATTAATAGAGGGATATAACCGCTTTATGACAAAAAGCTTAACGGAATAAAGGCACGAGGGCGGTTTATTGAAAATATGGCAATTATAGCTTCGTTAATAAGCCTTTATTACCAAAATGTTAAATTAAAGATGGTCAATTATGTTTTTATTAAAAATCGGAGATTTTATTTAAAATACTTGTAAAATAACGTCCTCAGCTTTACATTTGTGTTACTGATTCCGTTTTGCGAACAGAACAAATTGTAGGGTGGTGAAACTGGCAGACACACCTCCTTGTCTCGGTGGCGGAGAATCTGGGAATCCGGTAACGGGATAACCACTCCTTGGAGGTTCGATTCCTTCCCCTACAGCCCTTTCATAATTTAGGTTTATTGGTTAGTTAAAAAGAGCTTCCTGCACACGAGAAGCTCTTTTTTTATTGCAAATGTGACTAGGGCTTAACTAATAATTTTTCAATCTCTTCTAACGACTTACCCTTAGTTTCCGGAATTCTTGTGCGAACGTATAGAAAGTATATAAAGCAGATGCCGGCGTGTATGGCGAAGGTTATAGGTAAACCAAAATTTTCTTTGAGTATTGGAAATGATGCGGTAGTGAAAAAATTAGCTATCCATAAAGATAGCGTGGCAAGTGCCATGGCATTTCCCCTAATCCGATTTGGAAAAATTTCAGATAAGATGACCCAGGTAACCGGCCCCAACGTTGCTCCATAGATAGCAATAAATGCCAAAACAAATATCAAGATCCAATAGGACGCTGCACCAGCCCAAAAACAATAAGCCAAAACTAGTGCATCAATGCACAAAAGAATTGAACCATAGGTTAAAAGTTTTTTTCTGCCTATTTTATCAATAGAGAATATTGCGATGAATGTGAATACAAAATTGATTGCTCCAAGGATAACCGATTGTAAGAATGCTGTATCCTCAGCCATACCGGCATCCGCAAATATTTGCGGTGCATAAGAAAAGAGAGAGTTTTGGCCGTCTGCCTGGGAGAACACTGCCACCATTATTCCGATGAAGATAATGTGTTTTACATCCGGTTTAAAAAGGTCTCTAATATGCTCCTTCGTTTCATTCTTCAGGCTAAATTCAATGTCGTCGGTTTCTTCTTGCGCATAGGTTTTACCTCCGATTTTTTGCAAAACTGCAAATGATTCGTCGGTTTTCTTCTTTTTAATTAACCATCTCGGACTTTCAGGGACCATAAAAAGACCGAAGAAGAACAAAAGCGAAGGAATGGCCTGGGAAGAAAACATCCATCGCCAATTATTTACTCCCGTATTCAACAAAGCATAATTTGACAAATATGCAAGCAAAAGACCAGTTACAATAGCTAATTGATACAAGGTTACTAATCTTCCGCGAATAGCAGACGGAGCAATTTCTGCGATATACATCGGACAAACCAATGCCGCTACACCCACCGCCACTCCACTTAATAAGCGGGCGATTATGAAGAGGGTAAATGTATCTGCCCACCCGGTTGCAATCCCGGTAACCGCAAAAAGAAAGGCGCATAAAATGAGTAATCTTTTTCTGCCCAGCACATCACTCAGCTTTCCTGCTGCTACTGCGCCGGCGGCTGCGCCGAGATTAATACACCCTACAGCCCAGCCAGTAGAAAATTCATTCAGATCGAAATACTTGGTAAAGAAGGGTACAGTTCCAGATATAATTACCAGGTCGAACCCAAATAAAACGCCCCCCAGTGCTACAACCGCACTAACAGGATAAAGATATTTGTGA
>DASVRX010000321.1:0-5780 GCA_036388375.1 Pedobacter sp.
TTGAAATGCGTCTCGCTTACACGGTCGCTTTGTTCAATCTGCTGCAACGGTGGAACGGTTTGAACTTTGACAAAAACGGTGTTTCGCATTTTTCGTTAGCTGAATTCAGTTTATGATTTCACTAGCACCAATGGTTAATTAGTTCATCATAATATTTTTTTCCTTGTCCTAATGAACAAAATTCTGTATCCAATCTATCAAACTCTTCAGGTAAATTAGTTTTAAGTAAAATCTTATCTTCTTCAAGTTGAAGAATTTTTATTGTTTCTAATTCAATAGGCTCACTTGGTTCTATCCATAGTTTCACAAAAAACTGTGTGTAATAGCTAAAATCGTTCCAAGTATCGCGATAAAAGGTAATACACGGAAACTTTGCACTCGCAGGAGGTTTATTGCTTTTATATTTAGAAAGGTAGAATTTCATAATCTATGTGGATTTAAGAAAAAAGTAATCAGCGTCTGAAAAAAAATCAGGCAATCACGAGTTGAACACATAATTTGAGAATCCTGATTATCAATATAAATAACATTATTTTTGCAACCGTTATTCAGCAAGCGGTTTCAAATAATACCGCTAATTGATTCATCTCTATACTGCAATGTACGGCATTGTCTACTTCTTTGAAATGTTTTTCAAGGTGAGTACATTATCCTAAAACCGCTTTGTCTTAATACGGATATTTTTACTGACCTCAAAACTTCCGCGCAGGTACTCGTTAATTCTTTTCGCTTGCAGACTTGCCCATCGGAACGTATTTATAAAGGGTTGCTTTGGATATACCTAATGTTTTGATAATTGATTTTATCTTCAGCTTCGGATTATCCATCATCGCCCGCGCTTGCTCGATCTGCTCTTCGTTCATCGCCGGTTTGCGTCCGCCTTTTCTGCCGCGTGCACGTGCGGCGGTAAGTCCGGCTTTCGTACGCTCACGGATTAATTCTCGTTCATATTCGGCGAGTGCGCCGAATATGTGAAAAAATAATTTCCCGCCCGGCGTGCGAGTGTCGATGTTTTGAGTGATGCAGACGAACGAAACGCCGCTCTGTTCCAAACGGTTGACGATCTCGATCAAGTCCCGAAGACTTCGCCCCAGACGGTCGAGCTTCCAGATAACGAGCGTATCGCCTTCACGGGCAAATTCAATGGCGGCTTCCAGACCGACCCGTTCGCTTTTGGCACCCGAGGCAACGTCTTCATAAATTTTTGAGCAGCCGAACTGTTTGAGCTCGTCTTTTTGCAGAGATAAATTTTGATCCGAGGTCGAAACCCGGCAGTAGCCGATGAGCACGTTTTATTTTTCTCCCTAACCCAAAGTATTCCCTGATTTTGTCTATTTTCTCCAACTAATGCAAATCGAAAACAGACTTTGATTAACGGACGTAAAAACAGACTGGATTAAGGTATATTTGAGAGTTTTTAGGATTTCGGAAAAAGAGTCCGTCAAACGACCGTTTTTCAGACTATAAAATTTGAGAGGCTTTTCAGTTGCTTATTTGCTAATAAACCAGTTGGGAGTTTAGAGATCTTTAGCCTTTGAGCTTAACAAGAGTTTTGAGCGGTTTATATTAAAAAATTGGAAATTCAAAAACAGATGAACAAAAACGAGCCTTCTTGGGACTTATCGACGACAAGCTGAAGCTTGTTTGCAGAGAATGTTGGCGAGAAGCTTGCGTAGCCGGACGCGCGCCGATTTTGAACGAAAAAGAATTGACCACGTTTTCGGAACTTGAATAAATTAGTCTAAGGCAGCAATTATGTTATTTTGGAACGTAACTGCTTTTCAAGTCGTTTTCTACTGCTAGTGAAGGGAGATACTTATGCCGACAAATAGACGAAAGAGGCTGGATTTTAATCGTAAAAGAAATAATAAACCGGATAAAATTCCGATGAAGGCGTACATTTTCGGTTTTTTATTAATTGCATTGCTTGGTTTTAGCGGTTACTTTTTCTTCAAGAACAAAAATCAAACGGAAATAAAAAGCCTTTCTTATACTTCCAATGAAGATATAGAGCAGATCAGAAATGAGTTAAATCAAAAATTTACATATCTGGAAATCGCGAAGTTGAATCCCAGTTTAGCTTTGGTTACCAAAGAAGGCAAACAGGAAGATGTTAAACCTAAAGCTCAATACGTCGTTTCTATCCAAGATAAATATGTAAGAGAGGTTCGCATATTCGAGGCAAAAAAATATGATATGAGGATTAACGGCGATCCGTTAAAAGTTAAGGACGCTGCGGATATTTGCGATGCCATCGACAAGACTCTTACTGAGAAGGACACGATTCTCAAAGCGCTGCAAGACTCGCAGATTAAAGCTCAGGTTTCTTTGGCTCTATGGGGCGTGCTTAATATCGGCGGCGAAATGACCCCGCCGAAGGTAATGTTGGTTGAAATGGCGGCGGCTTTGAGAAAAGCGGCGGGAATTAAAGCCCCTAAGATTGAAATACTGATCAAGGGTTACGCGGACGGACAAACTTCGCCGTGGACGGAAAAATTATTACCTGCTCCTTACCATTATAATACCGTTAACGTCTATCCGTCGCTCTAACCGGAACGTCTCAACGCTTTTGAATTCGTCAAGGAAGAATCACCCATTTCGATACCCGAAAATTATACGAACGACGATCTGCCTGACTTGCGCGCCTTGTTTGTGAAAGAGGAGTTTATAGATCGCTTTTTAAAAAGCTGCAACAGCGAATCGCCAATCGAGGTTCACATTTTAAAAGGACAGTCGAGCAAAACCGACCCGATTAATAAGGCTGAGAGAAAAGCTCAAATATTTATAAATATATACTGATTATGGGACAAAGCTACGGATTCGGCTTAATGAGCGTTGAGAAAATCGCTTCGAAAAGGAAATTTTCAAAATAATAATTTAGAAATTGCCTCCGACACCGGATATGGTATCCATTGACAGCCAAACCTGAGTCCGTAAAACGGACGTTTTTGAGGAGATAAAATTAGATAGTTCAAATAAATTGTCTAATAAAAAAGAGACATATAAAAAAGTTCATAAAAAGAATCGCTAGGATGCAAGATTTAATACTCAAATTCATTCAACTATTACTACAAAGGCTTTTCAATAGGATTTTTTGAAAATTGAGGCGAACAGTAGTCAATTCATTGCAACTATAGTCCAAAATAAAGGGCGGAAAAACCACAAGGAGAAGATAATAATGAGAGTTAAGTTTTCAAATATGATTACAAAATCTTTTCTTAGATTCTGGCTTTTAATCGCAAGCTTGATGTTTGTCTTGCTTGTATCAAATCAAGTTGTTTTTGCAAAAGGTAATCCCAAAATTTGCACGGAATTGGGCGACTCTTCGCTCGGGGCTACCGGGCGAGAAAGTCTTTTCTGGAAAAAACCCAAATTACGAGTTGAGTTCTTAGACGGTTCCGAGGAGCAGAAACAAAAAGTTCGTGAGTTTGCTGTTGAGTGGTCGAAATATGCCAATATCAAATTTGAATTTGTGGAAACAGGGAGTTCGGACATTCGCATATCTTTCAAGAAAGGCGGCTCATGGTCATACATTGGAACATCTGCCGAAAAGCATCTAAAACAAGCAACCATGAATTTCGGTTGGTTTGATGAGGACACTACTAATGAAGAGTTCAGCAGAGTTATTCTGCACGAATTTGGTCACGCGCTCGGGCTTGTTCATGAACATAAATCGCCCGGAGCAACGATAAAATGGAATGAATCGGTAGTTATCAAATACTACAAAGACAATTTCGGCTGGAGTGCCAATGCCGTCCGAGAAAGCATCTTCAAAAAATATAACGAAAACCAAGTTAATCGTTCAGCTTACGATCCTAAATCCATCATGCACTATCATATAGAAGAGGCATGGACAATGGACGACTTTTCTGTTGACTGGAACACAAAGTTATCCGAGACAGATAAATCCTTTATTAAAAAAATATACCCCTAATAGGTTTTATCTGTCCTAAAAGCAACTTGAATTGGGGAGTTCACATCTAGAAAATATAGGTGTAAATCTATCGAATGTAAAAGCTTGGAGGAGGTGACAGAGCATGTGTAACAAGTCCCAATACACAAATGTTTTGTTGTTTATAATAAGCTTGGTAGTAGTTTTGGGATGTCCTGAAATTGCCCAAGCACAACTCCGCATTGCAGAACCGCAAAATCTTGGGAGCACAATAACCTGTTACGTTGGAGGTGCCGCACCTTATACTCTTCTTCCAAAGAAGAGACGGCAATTTATGCCCACGGACGAAGGGGAATTGCAGGCAATCCTTGATAAAATCTCCGCACACACTAATTTAGTTATACCGATAGAGGTAGTAGCTGTAGAAAACACGGATAATGCCGAAGCCTGTCCCTCGGACGGCGGAAAAAATTACGTTGCTTTTAAGACTGAGTGGCTGCAAGGGCTATATAACGAAACCAACAACGAATGGGTAATATATGCTGTTCTTGCTCATGAAATAGGTCATTTTGCATTAGGTCATGAGAAAGTGGCTTACAAACCGGAATTAGAAGAGCAAGCCGATGAATATGCCGGAAGAATTTTGGCAATGATGGGAGCAAGTCTGGAAAATACTTTATCGGTATTTCGCTCTGCACATTTGCGGGGGATAGCCGGAGGAAAATATCCGACAGTCAATAAGAGAATTGCCGCCGCGAAAAGAGGATGGGAAAGTGCCAAAACTACAACTAATACAACTAATACAGCTTCAAATAATACAGTTAAAATAGAAAAACAATCTAATGCCAACGCGTATTATTCAAAGGGGCTTGATTGGTCTGAGCAAAAAGATTATGACAAAGCGATTGCTAATTTTACGGCGGCAATTACTCTCGACCCTAATAAAGCATATTACTATTATGCTCGAGGACTCGATAAAAAATATGGCTTAAAAGATTACCGAGGAGCTATTGAAGATTACACCAGTGCTATAAATCTTAACCCAAAAGATGATGCCGCTTACTATGCTCGCGGAGGAGCTAAAAGTGAAATTAAGGATTATCGCGGAGCTATTGAAGATTACACCAGTGCTATAAATATTGAACCCAAGGGATATTACTATTATGCACGGGGACTTACTAAAAAGTATGGCTTAAAAGACATTAATGATGCTAATGCGGATTTTCGTAAAGCCTGCGAAAAAGGAGACGAATCAGGTTGCAGTGTAACCAAATAATTTCTAGGCATTAGTTAACTATTAGAGTGAATATTTCTAGAGCATTGTTTAGCTCTTTTGTATGTAGGAAATTTATAAGTCTTGTTCATGGAGAAGCTGAAATGTGGAAAAAACCTCTTAATATACTGCTATTGTCTCTTCTTAACGGTTTTGGAGTAATTATTGGAACATGTGTTACCGCGTATGGGCAATTTCAAATAAAACCCGTTAAAACAGCAGGTAATACTATTACCTGTTATGTTGGCAATGATAGTTATAATCTAGCGCCAGATAAAAGGCTAATAGTTGAAATAAATGCCGCCCCGAATGACGAGGAAACTCAAGAAATTTTTGACAAGGTTTCACCCCACACAGGACTAATTAGTAATATATACACAGTTCCCGTAGTTGATGATATTAATGTCCAGATTTGTCCAGCAGGAACTGTAAATTACATCGCATATAACGGTCGTTGGTTAGAAGCTTTATATGAGGAAACGAAAAGCCGATGGGCTTTATATGCTATTATCGCCCACGAAATAGGACATTATGTTAAAGCTCACAACCTAACATCCTTAGGAAGCGACCCCAAAATAGAGTTGGAAGCAGATGAATATGCCGGAGAAATTTTGG
>DASVRX010000322.1:0-6054 GCA_036388375.1 Pedobacter sp.
TAACCAACAAATCGTCATACCATTTAACTGCCGGAGACCACTACTTCATTGAGTATTTAAATAGGAATGTGTGGGAAAAAATCACCTTCAAAAATGTAGGTTTTAACGATATGACTTACGGGTTAGATCGCCGTTCGCCGCTTCAATTAGATGTTCATCTAAAATCCGTGCTGCATGAGTATAAAAAAGGTAAATACCGGATATCAAAAACACTACTGTTGCTGGATAAGGGCGACAAATTTCTCGTCTCAGCCGAATTTTTAATTCAGTAGTTAAGGTTAGTATAAGGTGTCGAGAGGATTGGAAGTTCAGGTGATGATCATAAGTGTAGCTGTTCAATAAAACGACCGTTTTGTAGTAGCCAAAAACGAATTCCTGAAATTATTTACTTTCAATAAGTGCTCGATAATAAAACGGATAGGGAATTCCTAGTGAGATAGCATTAGACCTATTTAAATTTTCTACCGCAGGGAAAAGAAAGGGCACTGAAGGTGAAGAGTCGTTTGGGATGGGATTATATAACTGTAAAAAGATAGTTGAATGACCATCGAGGCAAATTTGGTTTGACAGCCAGGAGGGCGCAGAAACCACTTTTTATATCACTCTTCCTTCCTATTGAAAAAGTCCTTATTGCGGCCCTCTGTTTATTTGTCTAATCACAGATTGAATAGTTCTCTCTAATTTTTAATTTTTGACCTAACTGACATAGTATTCCTCAATCGGGCAACCGCTTCAGCTGGATTTTCTGTAGTTCCTTCAAAAGGCATTACTGAATTTAACAACGTCCATGCCAGTGCAGAAATCATAAAAAGCCATAACGGTACTATTGGCGTTGAAAGCGAACTGGCTCATGGAACTACCTTTTGGTTTACGTTACCAAAATAATCTATGTATTTATACCTGTTTTAAGCAGCATCGGAATACTGCTTATCTGATGGCTTTTAGCGAGAGTGCAGCTTGTTTACTTAAATAAACATATTCATGGTCAACAGTGTGGGCATTCCGCATATAATGTAAGCCTAACCTGCCACTTTTGTTAATATTACGTTCAAGTTAATTTAGATAGATAATTTCTTAATAAATAAAATTAATGTTAGGATAGTATTATGTGTTATTCGAGGATATATACCTGTTCTTTCCTTTAGGTGTTGCAACATTAGATGTTTGTTACTATTTTTCAGGCACTTGATTTGTTACGATGCCGAAACGAATACTTGTTGTAGAGGACGATACCGATATTCTATTCATCGTTCAGTTTATCTTAAAAGATGCGGGATTTGAAATCTTTACCTCTGCCGATGGTGAAAACCTGATGGAAGTTATTGGCAACTGCCGCCCGGACCTGATCCTTATGGATGTAAGGCTACCTAAACAAGATGGTAGGCTGTTATGTGAAAGTATAAAGGCCCAGATGAAGGAGATGCCAATAATCGTGATGTCTGCCCATGCGGATTATCGCAATACTATGCAACAAACTGGCGCTGACGACTTCATATCGAAGCCTTTTGATATGGAAAAGCTGGTGCAACGTATCAATTTACGGGTTGCTTCCTGCACCCTATAGATGTTTGATACATTGATAGTTATCTTATTATAAATACCTATTTTGGGTTGTGACATTGGAACAGATGAAGTAGACTTTTTCACCTTTGACAGCATACCATGACCCTACCATTCGAACAGAAGAAAAGTTTAATTTTTATAATCGCCCTCCTTGCAATCATTGCCCTTTCTATTAACACCCACCTGAAGAATAAATCCGTACGGAAAACTGAGAAGGCGATAGAAGCCGCACAGGAAATTCTTTACTTGTCTGAGCACGTACTCTATTCTGTAGAACATATTGTCTTAAATACCCGCGGTTATATTCTTACCAGCGACCCAACTTTCCTCAAGCCACTTACAGCATCGAGAGTCAGTATTTTAAAAGATATTAATTCTCTTAAAAATCTTACAAAAAAAGGGGATCAACACCTTAAAATTGATACATTGACCCACTTAGTAGAACAACGAATCGTATTTTCAAGGCGATTTATTGAAGCCAGAAAATTAAACACGTTATCCGAGGATGAGAGGGCGCTTAGGGTAAGTCGTGGAGAGAGATTGATGGCGGAGGTGAGAAATAACGTATCCCGAATTCAGGTCGCAGAAAAAAAGAACTTACTAAGCCTCCAATTGGCTCATTCAGAAAGTCTAGACTCTTTTAATTATTCTCTTCTCTTTCTCCTAACTATTATAATCGGATTACTCACTGTTGTTTTTCTAAGCAACAGGGATAGCGCACGTTTGAAGGCGGCGGCTGAGCAGGAAGTCAGGGAAAACAATGCTTTTCTGGAAGCTATTCTTAACACAATTGGCGACGGTGTGGCCGTAGTTAACAAGGAAGGTGAATTTGTTTTATTCAATCCGGCAGCAGAGAAGATGTTGGATTTAAGTTCTACCAATGTTAGCCGGGATAACTGGCCAGCTGCATGCGGATTGTTAGACCCTATTAGTCTATCCCCCATAGAGTCGTCTAAAACCCCATTAAGCCAAGCCTTACAGGGTAATGAAACAGAGCAAATGGAACTTTTTCTCCAGAATCAAAAGCTACCAGAGGGTCTATTCATAAGCATTTCCGGAAGGCCCATTAAAACAGGAGATAAGGATGTAACCGGGGCATTGGCTGTTTTCCATGATATAACGGAGAGAAAAAAACAGCAGGATGAGATTTTACAATTAAACAAACAGCTCGAAGAAAAGGTAATTGAACGGACTTCCGAACTATCATTAGCCCTTGAAAATTTAAAAAGGAATGAAGAACTCTTGCAGGAAACAGGAAAAATGGCAAAAATAGGTGGATGGGAGATTGAGCCAGAAGCTATGAGTTTAAAATGGACGGATGAACTATTTGATATACATGAAGTAGAGCTGGGCAAAACTCCAGATGTGCAATCGGCAATAGATTTCTATGCGCCGGAAGCAAGGCCGATTATTACAGAGGTTTTTCAAAACTGTGTGAGCGCTGGTACCGAATGGGAAATTGATTTACCAGTTATTACTGCAAAGGGAAAACACATCTGGGTGCGATCTAATGGGAGAGCGGAATTAAAAGATAACAAGATAATACGGGTTTATGGAGCTTTACAGGAAATCACGGAGAGAAAGAAAGAGGAACAAGAACGAATCAAGATGATTGATGCTCTCTTAGTCAAAAATACTGATTTAGAGGAATTCACTTACATCGTATCACATAACCTGCGAGCACCCCTTGCAAATATTAAAGGACTAGCCAGTCTGATTGCGACAGACGATGTTGACGACGAGATATGAAGGCTAAATAAGACAAAGCCAGCTGCCAACATTGTTTAAGCATAATGCTGGCTAAAGTGCTTATTTAGACAAATGGGACTATTACTACTATAGCTGACAAATTGAAAGTAAGTGTCTCGTAACCAGCACTTCGCTAAACTGAAACGTTAATCTCAAAAAACGATCTTTAGTCAGATAGAAATATGACGATTTCTCGCCTAACAGCAACGATGTAAACGCCTAAGCTTGTTGGTAAGACCCCAACGAGACTAAGCAACAGTTTCTAACAACTTACCCTAATCGCTCCCCTTATACAACAGCCGCAATCTTTCTTCTATATCAACGCCCTTTAGGTTTTTTGCAACTATTTTGCCTTTTGGATCAATTAAAAAGTTAGCGGGAATAATGTTGACATCATATAACTTGGCTACCGAATTGTCCCATCCATTTAGGTCACTTAGTTGAGTCCATGAAAGATTGCCGCTTTTAATAGCCCTAAGCCATTGGTCTCTCTTCTTATCAAGAGAAACGCTAATAATTGTAAAATTTTGATGTTTGAACTGTTGAAAAACCTTGGCCAAATAGGCGTTTTCCTTGAGGCATGGACCGCACCAGCTTGCCCAAAAGTCCAAAAGAACATATTTGCCTGTAAAAGAAGATAAGTTGACTTCACGGCCGGCAGTGTCAAGCTGCGAAAAGTATTTTGCCACTTTGCCTACCTCCAGTTCTTTAATTAAGTTCAGTCTGGCTTCAATTTCCCCGAGTTTTTTGTAAGTTTTTCCCTGTGCTCTTATAAGAGCTAAATTAGCCTCTGATTCTTTTACAGGAAAGTATTCAATAAACATGGCCAAAGCGAGTACAGATGCATATGATTTTGGGTGTGATTGTATAAACGACGAAACGATCCTATTTTGCTCCTGCTCGAGAGCCCGTTTACGCTCTTTAAGAATTACTGTAGAATCTGTTGTAAGGTCGGCGGCAGATAGACGGTCCGAAACTATTTCCAAGTCTCGATTATTTTTTCCAAATAATAATCCATTGAATACTCTACGAAGAGAATCATCTACACAGCCTGTAATGCGTGCTCCCTTAAGACCATCAGCTTTTGCTTCTACCTTGATGGCCGAATTACTCAATAAAAATTCAAGGTACTGGGCTTTATCAGCCATTTGAAGTATATAGAGTTCAGGGTCACCGTTAAATCTTCCTTTAAATTCAAATTTCCCGTCTTTTATAAACGTAGATCTAGAAGTGGCTAAACTGTCACGACCGTTAAATAAATAGATTTGCTTCCCGTTTGCACCGACGATGCTACCAGAAACTGAAAAGTTTTCATGTTCTTGCGCTTGGCAAAAGCTTGAATTACCAAACAGGATACTAAGAAAGAAAAGAAGGACTCGAAGGAATTTCATATAGTTAGCTTTAACAGGTAAATGATGGTTGAAGATATAAATTTACGAAATTCTATTATTGAGCGAAAAGTAAAACCTGGTGTATGTGCTCTTAGATCGATATTTCAACCTATTTTAACAGATGCAGAATGCCATTGGAAATAACTCTTAATGTCGTTAGTCTCAAAAAACGATCGCTAATCATTATTTAAATAATTAAGTGATAGTTACGTAATTTCGTTAAGCAGCAGCAATCTTAATTGGATACATGCAGAAAATTATATTTGTTTTCTTTCTGACGCTTACTTTCTTAACTACAAAAGCTCAAACTACCGGTGTAAAGAACGACACTCTTAAACAGTTTCTAGGGGATGTCTTTTCAACCATACAACAGAATTCAGTGTATAAGTCATCCTTTGATTGGCCAAGTCTAAAAACTAAAGTTTTCAAGGGGATTGATACTGCGCAATCTTATGATGATCTGATTCCTTCTATAAAGTTTATTTACCGATCAATAAATGATAGGCATGGATTTTTGAATTTATATGGAAAGCGAATTGCGATGAATGATAAACCAACTTATGCAGTTAGAAACGTTTTACAAAACCAATTAAAAAACGGGATTCCAAAAATTAAGACGCAGATTCTTGATAAGCAATATGGTTACATTCTAATTCCAAGTAATAATGACTTTGGCGAGAACTCGAGTATTCTTTCACAAGAAATTCAAGATTCGTTATGTAAATTAAATCCAAAAAATCTAAAGGGGATTATCATCGACTTGAGGTTAAACTCAGGTGGAAGCATGTTTCCTATGTTATTAGGATTGAATCAAATTGTTGGAAATGGAACGATTGGGTCTTTTGTTGATATTGAAGGTAGGCCGATAACCAAATGGATAATTAAAAATTCCTCATTCTATCTTGATACGCAACAGGTAGCGGTTGTTACTAATGGATGCGCCTTTTCAAGGAGCCTAAAAATTGTCGTTCTTACAAGCCGGATAACTAAAAGCGCCGGAGAAGACCTAGCGATAGCATTAAGGGGGAAAGTTAATACATTATTTATTGGTGAAGAAACAGGAGGCTTTACAACTTCTACAAGCGTCCATTACGTAAATGGGCAGTTATTGACTGTTGCAAGTGCTTTTATTGCTGACAGGACAGGGAAGGTATACCGCGATAAGATTTCTCCGGACATTAATATGGTTGAAGGCGATAACTTTCAAGAACCAAAAAATGACGTGAAGGTAACCGCCGCACTTAATTGGATGAAAAAGCATAGGAGTAAGTAAAGTCGTTAGTCTCAAAAAACGATCATTATCCCTATCGTTAAATGAAGATATACGCTATTGGTAACGTATATTCGCTAG
>DASVRX010000323.1:0-5380 GCA_036388375.1 Pedobacter sp.
CAAATTGAATTCGGGAATTTTTCGCCCACATTCGCGTTTTCATCACAAAAATTGTCAGTATATGAATAACTTTTTTGATGTTCGATTTTTCCATATTCAGCTTTGCACCAATGTGTTTCGTCTTTGGGACTAGTCATTGAATAAAGCCACATTCCGCCCTCACGAAAATCCATTGACTTTGTTTTGTTTTTATACGGTTTGGGAGCCCACCATTGGTCAAGAATTTCGGGATTTGTCCACGCTTCCCAAGCTAGTTCGAGGTCTGCATTAAATTCACGTTTTACGTTTACCGTGTTTTTCTCTTTGTTGACTGTAAAGTCAAAATCTAAAATGCTTTTCATTTTTTCTTGTTTTTAATAGTTGATAGTACTTCGTCAAGTTGATTGAAACGGGCTTCCCAAATCTTCCTGAATTGGTTCAGCCATTTGTCAATTTCTTTCATTTTGTTTACTTCAAGTTGGTAGTAGATTTCTCGGCCTTCTTGCTTTTGTGTGATCAATTCGCACTCTGTCAGAATCCGTAAGTGTTTTGATACGGCCTGACGTGTTGTGTCAAAGTGTTCAGCGATTGCGTTTGGTGTCATTGCTTGAATAGCAATAAGCGTTATAATCGCCCGTCTTGTTGGGTCGGCTATTGCCTGAAAAATATCTCGCCTCGTGTTCATTGTGCAATTATTTGGTTGCAAATATATGCGCAACTATTTGGTTTCTCAAATTTTTCTTTATTTTTTCTTTAGAGGGTAATGCGTCCTATCTAAAAGGCTCTGAAATTGTGGTCGACGGGGGCTATTCTGTGATAAGCTAGGCAACAAACTAAAAATCTGTAACAGATTTTAAAGAGCTATAACAGAATCTATTGGGTAATGAGGGACTATATAAGCCCCTCATCAGCAAATGAGAAATATTCTTCTGCTGTTATTATCAAATGATCTAGCACCGATATATCCAATAATTTTCCTGCCTGAGTCAGCTTATTAGTTAGTTGCCTGTCTGCTTCACTAGGCTTCAGATTTCCTGATGGATGATTGTGAGCCAGGATAATTGAACTGGCATTTCCTTTCAAAGCTGTAGCAAATATTACTTTAGGATCTGCAACAGTACCGGCCACACCTCCGGTGGAAACGGTGAAGATTCCCAGGATTTTATTGGCACGGTTTAACAGCATGATCTTAAACTGTTCAATCATTTCAATGCGGGTGTTGTCCCAGTTATGAAAGAAGAAGTTGTAAACGTCTTTTGAACTTGATACAGTTGGCCTTTCTGAAGCTTTGAACTTAGGCTGATAACTTACGGTGATTTCAGCAACCTGGAATAGTGCGATTTGACTTGATAGCTTTTCCATAATCATAGATTTAAATTAATTATGGCGCTCTTCACGGCTGTAAAACGGACAGAGGGCAAAGTGGAGATTCAAAAAATGCGGAGGCTCCGCGCAAAGGTGGATACCCATTTTTTTAATACTACTTTGGCGAAGCGAACCCGTGTCTGGTTTATGGCCGAAATTGGTGCAGATGATTAATGAGGCATTTTGATGGCATAAGAAAATTTCAAAGATGTCCGAACGTAACCTAGATCTTAAGACAGGAGATATCATTCGAGGAAACCTGCAACTGATTTCCATACTGCCTTTAACTCTATTGTGCATTTAGCCATGGATACAGTTGATCCCCTCCTCCTGCTGAGAACAAGCTAAAAACATTCTCGGAACAGCTAGGGAGCTACTTAGTACTTGGTAAACTTTCCTCGCTGGCTCTCCTCCAGTTCAACCAGAACAGGTAAATTTTTAGAGAATGCCATGTGCCTATAGTACATCCTATCTTCTGAGAAATAGAAAACCAGGATAATCGATACAGGCTCATTTTTGCGTCCTTTACCAGGCACTACCACCCATTTTGTTTTGGTTTCAATGGCATCTTTTATGAGATAAGCTACAGATGGTACGTGCAGTTCATTTTGCAAACTGAGTACGCAAGGGTGCCCCAAGGTGTCTAACAGCACTTAAAAACATACCCTACCAGTAACATTCCTTAAAGAATCAGCAACAATTCCTTCACTTACTTGCTGGATTATAGAATAGCGGTCGCTAATAGTGCGTCTCTCCGATTCTAACTGATAATCCTCCTGCATACATTTACTAAACTTTTCTAAAAAGATGTATCGCTGTTTTTTTAAAGTAATGGCAGACAATTTTAAATTTTTAGAAAATGCAGCAGTTTCAATTAACGAAAATTCAATAGGTATTGGTTCGAACATTGAAATTGAAATTTTTGGAAGAGGCAGTTGTACCGGAAGAGTAAAGGCAACCCTTTACTGGCCTTCCGTCCTGCATACCTGGCTTCCACTTTTTTGAAAGCTTTAGCACCCGCATCAGCTCGTCACCGGTACCATATCCCAGATCTTTTACAATAACAATATTGGTAAGCGATCCATCTTTTTCAATCACGAAAGAAGCCAGTAACTTATCTTCCTTTTCCGATGATGAAAAGGTATCCGGAGGATGAAACTCATCTTCAATGAATCTGGTAAAGGTTTCCATACCTCCAATATATTCTGGTGGTACCTCAACAATATCCTTAAGGTCGGTGTATAAGGTAGTGATCGGCTTACTCTGGGGTTTTACAACGCTTGCTATTAGCATGAAAAACATTAGCAGCGGATAGGCACAATTCATGGGGTATAAATAAGGTCTAGAGGTTAAATATACCAATTATGCGGGGGTTTAATACATTATCAGCTTGTTAGGGACAATACCAACAAAAATGAAGTAGGGTAAGCTGGACGGAGTACTGTTTATGTTGAGATCAATTATTTATGATAACGATTTAGTCGCCCTACGGAAAACTTAAATTAGGGAGTTTTACCAACTCATTGCTGACAACACTATGCGTAACCGGGAACCATTATTTCTTTTTAAACGTCCGGGATAGCCCACCCATACCTAAAGTGACGTAAAACATTGAACCAGAATAAAAATTGCTGTACTTCGAGGGGCCTATGGTGTTCGTAACACCCCCGCTGAGTCTTAAGCTGGCATAATATTCATCTTCATCGTTTATTCGGGTACGCTGCTGAAGCAACACTAGTGATTTGAAATCAATATAAGCCCCTATTTTATACTGTGCGAGAACCGGCTCATAATTCGATCGCTCAGAAGAGGCTAATAGCTTGGACGACAAGATCGTAAAACCCATTCCTGCCAAAGGAGCTACCTTAAAATTCCGGTCATCATAAGCAGTATATCCAAGATTAAGGCCACCCATGAACGAATAGGCTGGCTTTCCCCCTGTCCATTGAACGTCAGAAGTAAAGTTCAAATCCTCCTTTATGGAGCTAAATCCAATATAGTCATCAATCTGAAATACAAATTTTTTGCGATGGATGTCGATATTCAATCCAATATAGTATGGGTTACGGAAATACCTTGAGATACTCCCCTTTAAAATTCCAGTACCCAAAAAGAGATTGCCCCCAATAGCTTTTTTAGAAGGTTCATAATTCTTAGCGTAAGCTTCGATAGTATTATTAATTTCTTTTAAAGAGTCCACTGTCATAGTTTGCCCCCAAGCGGGCATTTGCAGTAGGATCGCAGTCAAAAAACTCAGAAAAAATATTTTGTTACTTTCTCTGATACCGTTGATGATGTATCGAATGCTATCTAAATAAATCATTATAATTCTATTCCTTCCAGCAGAGCCGGGTTCAAGGACACCTCTAAGAGTTAAGTGTAACGCTCGTAAATCACATTTGGGCCACAGGAAAACCGTCAGGCAATATAGAAAAGATTTTTTAGGGAAAGCAGTCTGAGGCACAAGTACCCTGCCTGCGGTCATAGCTGTATACTTGCGCCAAGTAGGGGCACTATCTCGCCGGCTAGGGGACCTTGACTATATCTAATCTTAGCGCAAAGACCCAAATGCTATTAATTTTTTACTAAAAATATTAGCAATAATTATACCTTTGTTCCTCAGTTCTTATGTGAGTGAATTGTTAACTGTTTGGATAAATAATTTTATGTTTGTAACTAGTGCTAAGACTATGAATCAATACGAGACATTATTAAAGTATGTAAAAGAAAATGGTGTTCAAAAAACGGATCGAACAGGAACAGGTACTATAAGTATATTTGGATACCAAATGCGTTTCAATCTTCAAGACGGATTTCCTCTGATAACTACTAAAAAGCTTCATTTAAAGTCAATTATATATGAATTGTTGTGGTTCCTTCAGGGAGCTTCGAACATTAAGTATCTAAAAGAAAATGGTGTAACCATTTGGGATGAGTGGGCGGATGAAAATGGTGAGTTAGGGCCGGTATATGGGTATCAATGGCGCAATTGGCCAACACCGGATGGAGGGCAAATAGATCAGATAGTTCAAGCTATAAATACAATCAAGAATAACCCTGATTCAAGACGTATTTTAGTCACAGCTTGGAACCCAGCTGATGTGAACAAGATGGCACTGCCCCCATGTCATTTAATCTTTCAGTTTTACGTTGCTGAAGGAAAGCTATCCTGCCAAATGTATCAACGCAGTGCCGACATGTTTTTAGGAGTACCTTTCAATATCGCTTCATATGCTCTACTTACGATGATGTTTGCTCAGGTGTGTAATTTGGAAGTGGGGGATTTTGTCCATACTCTGGGAGACACACATATTTACCTTAATCACTTAGAACAGGTTGATTTACAACTAAGTCGTGAGATTAAACCTTATCCCAAAATGACATTAAACCCGGAAGTAAAAAATATCTTTTCTTTTAAATATGAGGACTTTCGATTAGAAGGATATGACCCTCATCCTTCAATTAAGGCTCCAATTGCAGTATGATAACCAGTTCTAGTTCTGCAATCCGTCAACAAAGTAAAAAGATAGATACCATAATTAAAGGGTTCATAACTGAGTATGAACTAACTCAAACCCCTATTGAAGTTAGTTTTAGAGCATTGTTGCCGGAGTTGAGAACAGAAAGATTTACCCATTTGATACACACTTACCCCGCGAAATTATTAGTACATATACCATATTTCTTTTTAAATAATACTATTTTCTCTAAACCTGGTGATACGGTATTAGACCCTTTCTGCGGAACAGGCACTGTTCTTCTTGAAGCCTTATTGGCCGGAAGAAATGCACTTGGAGCAGATGCAAACCCACTAGCAAGACTAATCGCAGAAGTAAAAACCGTTCGGTGTAGTGATGCTAGGTTGAAAAAGACACTAGAATTAATATTAAAAATAAAAGATTGTGATGGAATTGTACCAGTTCCTAGCGTGGTAAATATTGATTACTGGTTTAATCCAAACAATAAATCGTCACTATCACACATTCTACAATCAATCAACGAAGTACAAGACCAACATTTAAAAAACTTCTTTTTA
>DASVRX010000324.1:0-6821 GCA_036388375.1 Pedobacter sp.
CAATTGCGTCAAATCAGACGTGGTGTGCAGATTGTTGTAGCAACGCCCGGCCGTATGTTAGATATTATCAACCGCAAAGCGATTGATTTTTCTGAAGTGCGCTATGTGGTATTAGACGAAGCTGATGAAATGCTCAATATGGGCTTTCAGGAAGATATTGACCAGATTTTATCAACCACTCCGGAAGATAAAAAAACATGGTTGTTTTCTGCAACCATGCCTACAGAAGTTAGAAGAATTGCCAAAAAGTATATGGACAATCCTTTCGAGCTTACCATGGGTACAAAAAATACGGGTAACGTAAATATCGATCACGAATATTATGTGGTACGTGCCCGTGATAAATATGCTGCGTTCAAACGTATTGTAGATTTTAATCCTGAAATTTTTGGTATCGTTTTTTGCCGTACAAAAATTGAAACTCAGGATATTGCTGAATCGTTGATAAAAGACGGATACAATGCAGATGCACTGCATGGCGACCTTTCTCAGCAGCAGCGTGATAAAGTGATGAAACGCTACCGCGAACGCAGTTTGCAATTGCTAATTGCAACTGATGTTGCGGCAAGAGGAATTGATGTTAATGACGTAACGCACGTTATCAATTACTCATTACCTGATGAAATTGAAAACTATACTCACCGTAGCGGACGTACAGCCCGTGCAGGTAAATCGGGTGTTTCCATTTCTATTATCAACTCGAAAGAGGTTGGTAAAATCAGACAGATTGAGCGAATTATAGGTAAGAAATTTACAAAAGTTGAAATCCCTGGTGGATTTGATGTTTGTGAAAAACAACTTTTTGCCTTAGTTCATAAAGTTCATAATGTAGAGGTAAATACTGAGCAAATTGAGCAGTATATTCCAAGAATTATGGACGAGTTTAAGGACCTAACGAAAGAAGAAGTGATTACTCGCTTTGCTTCGCTTGAGTTTAACCGTTTCCTTGAATATTATAAAAACGCTCCGGATTTGAATGCTCCGGCAGATGATCGTGGTGAGCGCGGAGAACGTGGCGAGCGCGGCGAAAGATCTGAGCGCACAGGCCGTTCAGGGAACAGCGATTATACTCGTTTCTTTATTAACCTTGGTTCGGTGGATGATTTTACCCGTGGTGACATGCTTGGCTTTATATGTAACAACGGTAAAGTAAGTGGAAAATCAATCGGCAAAATTGACTTAAAAGGAGTTTTTACTTTCTTCGAAATTGAAAACAGCCTTTCCGATGCTATCCAACAAAATTTTAAAGGTGCTGAATTCAACGGACGTGCTGTCCGGATTGAATTAGCCGGCGAACGTGATGGCGGTGGTGGAAGAGAACGAAGTGGTGGCGGTGGTTACGGCGGCGGCGGACGCAGAGACGGTGGTGGCGGAAGCCGCGAACGTAGTGGTGGCGGCGGCTTTCGTGATTTTTCAGGAAAACGACGTGAAGAACGCAGCGGAGGAGCAGGATCTGGCGGCAGTCGTACCAGAGAAGGCGGAGAACGCAGAAGAAGAACATAAAACAAAAAACCCTCGTCAAATTGGCGAGGGTTTTTTGTTACTTTAAATAAACGCGTTTAGCTTGTTTATTGATGTAATACTTACGTTCGTGTTCGTCAATGTAAACCGTTTCGCCGTTAGGGCCTTTCGCGGTTTTAACTGTTTTATCTTTTACCTTGGCTGCACTTTTCGCACCAACCTCCCCCACTTTCTTTCCTGCACTTTTTACAGCTTTTCCAGTGGCTTTTCCGGCTTGCTTAACTTGTTGACCTGTTGTTTCTTTCTCTTGCGAAAACGCAGGACTAAAAACGCTTACGCACAACGAAAATGTTAAGATTCTAATTGCTTGTTTCATACTAATTCGCATCTAAATAAACACGCTCACCTATTTCATTTTCATAAAATTGTCTGTCGTACATGTCCAGATAAACGAGCTCGCCATTAGGGCCTTTCTTGCTCAAAATTCTGTCTTTAATGTCCGATCCGTACTGAACCAGTCTGTCTCCAAGATTTTTCGCAGAATCTAAAGCATTACCGCTCAATCTTGAAACTTCGTTTCTCTTATAATATAAAATCGCACCTGCCGCAGCTGCTCCGGCAACGATGCTCCATAATGTTGTATTTTTCATAGTGGTATAATTGTTTTTTTATTGGTTATGAGGCTATTATGAATATAGAATTTATTTTAAATGCATATTCATAATGGTCTCATATTGATAGTGTTTGTATTTACAACAAGAGAAAGCGCTACAGGTTTGCGAAAGATCAGGAAAGTTGTTCCGACAATAACTTCATCTCGATGTGGGGCGAATGTTTTTCGTACAAAATAGCGTATACAGCTCGGCAGATAGGCATCGATACTTTATAAGTTTTGTTTATCTGATGAAGAGAATTTGCAGCATAATAGCCTTCTGCTATCATATTCATTTCAAATTGCGCAGATTTTACGGTGTAACCTTTGCCAATCATATTTCCAAACATCCGGTTACGACTAAACTGAGAATAAGCCGTTACCAGCAAATCGCCCAAGTAGGCAGATTCTTTTATATCCCGGTCTATCGGATGCACCGCATCAACAAAACGTTTAATTTCACTAATAGCGTTTGAAATTAGTACCGCCTGAAAATTATCGCCATAACCCACACCATGACAAATTCCACTCGCAACAGCGTAAATATTTTTTAATACAGCGGCATATTCGGTTCCCCAGATATCATCAGATATATTGGTTTTGATATAACGCGTGTTAATCATGTTGGCAAAAGTGGTGGCGAGTTCTAAATCGAGGGAAGCGATAGTAAGAAATGAAAGTTTTTCGAGAGCCACTTCTTCGGCGTGGCAAGGGCCGCTAATTACCACAATATCTTTTAAGGGGATTTGATAGACATGATGCATAAAATCAGCAATGATCATATTATCTTCGGGAACAATACCCTTAATGGCCGAAATGATCTTCTTCCCCTTTAATAATTCCGGTGTTATATCCTGAAGTGCTTGTTTTAAGAATGCTGAAGGGATATTCAGCAAAATCATATCAGCTTCTTTTATTACGTTGCTTATATTGCTGCTTATATTTTGAGCAGGAACACGGATTTCAACTGAGCTTAAATAATTTGGATTGCGCTGATAAGCTTTTAAATGATCGATGCTGGCTTCATTCCTCATCCACCAAAAAATCTCCTTTTCGGTAAGGTTATCAGAAAGCATTTTAATATTAGCGGTGGCCCAACTTCCTCCACCTATGACTGCAATTTTCGTAGCTTGGTTCATGCACACATTTAAGTAAAAATCAATTTACAGCGGAGCAAGTTTAAGAATTATTAATAATACATTAGTTTTAAACTTATTCAAATCAATTTATCGATAATTTGCGCAGTAGCGCTGAATCGCTTCTATTTCTTTTTCAATGTACACCGTCAAAACTCCTTTTTTCTTACCCCTGCTATATCCCGATTTGGTTTGGAAGAGACCTTCAAAAGACGCCATTTATCTAACGTTCGATGATGGCCCCATTCCCAAAGTAACTCCTTTTGCTCTAAACTACCTTGCTCAATACAATGCGAAGGCTACCTTTTTCTGCATCGGCGATAACGTTCAAAAACATCCAGACATCTACCAGCAGGTTTTGGATGGCGGCCACTCAGTGGGCAATCACACTTTTAACCATTTAAAAGGCTGGAATACCGATGACGTTACTTATCTGGAAAATATCAAACATTGCAGCCAATATGTATCCTCTAATTTATTCAGACCTCCTTACGGAAAGATCAAAAAATCACAGATAAAAAAGCTCAAAGTTGAGCAGCCCGATGTTCAGATTATTATGTGGGATGTTCTAAGCGGCGACTTTGACGCTACGCTTAAGCCGGAAAAGTGCCTTCGAAAAGTGCTGAGTAAAACTTGCCCGGGTTCTATTGTTGTTTTTCATGATAGCTTGAAAGCATTCGACCGGCTTGAATATGTTCTTCCACTTGCTTTAAAAATATGGCACAACAAAGGCTGGAAAATGGAAAAACTTTAAGTTTTACTCTTAATATAACAAGATAGCTATCCAATAGCTGCAGCAACTCTTAGTATTAGCTAATAGTTTAGAATTTTTATAAATAAAAATTGACATTTCTCAACGCAATCTGTATCAAGCTTTTTTTGTAGTTTTGCCATCGAATTCAGATGTTTATTTGAATTTATTTTCTTAGCGTAAACCCACAAAAATCAGTATAATGGCATTTGATTTAGACATGATTCAAAAGGTTTACAGCAATCTTGGAGGCCGTATCGAGGCTGCAAGAACAGCTGTCGGCAAACCTTTAACTTTAACTGAAAAAATTCTTTATTCCCATTTATGGGAAGGCAATGCACAGCAAGCGTATGCTCGCGGTGCATCATATGTTGACTTTGCACCAGATCGCGTAGCGATGCAGGACGCGACAGCGCAAATGGCGCTTTTGCAGTTTATGCAAGCTGGCCGTCCGCAAGTTGCAGTACCATCTACAGTGCATTGCGATCACTTAATTCAAGCAAAGGTTGGCGCCACAGAAGATTTACAAACTGCAAATACTACAAACAAAGAAGTTTACGATTTCCTTGCTTCCGTTTCTAATAAATACGGTATCGGTTTCTGGAAACCAGGTGCAGGTATTATTCACCAGGTAGTTTTGGAGAACTATGCATTTCCCGGCGGGATGATGATCGGTACAGATTCGCACACGCCTAATGCAGGTGGTTTGGGAATGATTGCTATCGGTGTTGGTGGTGCAGATGCCTGCGACGTTATGGCTGGTTTTGCATGGGAATTAAAATTCCCAAAACTGATTGGTGTTAAATTAACCGGCAAGCTATCCGGCTGGACCGCAGCTAAAGATATTATTCTTAAAGTGGCAGGTATCCTTACCGTAAAAGGTGGAACCGGTGCAATCGTTGAGTACTTCGGCGAAGGAGCACGTTCTCTATCTGCAACCGGAAAAGCAACAATCTGTAACATGGGCGCAGAAATCGGAGCTACTACTTCCGTTTTTGGATACGACGAAAAGGCAGAAGTTTACTTACGCGGAACTGAGAGAGGCGACATTGCAGATCTTGCTAACCAAGTAAAGCAACATTTAACAGGTGATGACGAAGTTTACGCCAACCCTGAACAATATTTTGATCAGGTAATTGAAATTAACCTTTCGGAACTTGAACCACATATCAACGGTCCGTTTACCCCGGATTTAGCATGGCCGCTTTCTAAGTTTGCTGAAGCAGTTAGAACACACGACTGGCCTGCGAAACTTGAGGTTGGCTTGATCGGATCTTGTACCAACTCTTCTTACGAAGATATTACTCGTGCAGCATCTCTGGCACAACAGGCTGTAGATAAAAACCTTAAAGCTAAAGCTGAATATACTGTAACTCCGGGCTCTGAGCTGGTTCGTTACACCGTAGAACGCGATGGTTATTTAGATACTTTCGATAAAATTGGCGGCGTTGTATTGGCAAATGCTTGCGGCCCGTGTATCGGACAATGGGCTCGTCATACTGATGATCCAACCCGTAAAAACTCTATTATTACTTCTTTCAACAGAAATTTTGCGAAACGTAATGACGGAAATCCTAATACGCACTCTTTCGTAGCTTCTCCCGAAATTGTAACAGCTTTGGCTATTGCCGGCGATCTGACTTTTAACCCAATGACCGATACGCTAACAAACGAAGCCGGCGAGCAGGTTAGGTTAGATGAGCCGCAAGGTTTAGAAATGCCTATTAAAGGTTATGCAGTTGAAGATGCGGGCTACCTGGCTCCTGCAGAGGATGGAAGCCAT
Source organism: Pedobacter sp. (assembly GCA_036388375.1). GTDB lineage: Bacteria > Bacteroidota > Bacteroidia > Sphingobacteriales > Sphingobacteriaceae > Paradesertivirga. Next base: position 5,784 of record DASVRX010000324.1, read on the forward strand.
GTTCAGGTGATAGTCGATGTTCAGTCGAGCCGTTTACAATTACTTGAGCCATTCCCGGTTTGGGAAGGAACCGACTTACATGGCCTGCGTCTTTTAATTAAAGCCAGAGGCAAATGTACAACAGATCATATTTCGATGGCTGGTCCATGGTTGAAATTCCGTGGCCATATTGATAATATCTCCAACAACATGCTGATCGGTGCGATCAACTATTTCAACGACAAAGCAGATTCTGTAAAGAATCAACTTACCGGGGAATATGGTCCGGTCCCTGCAACGCAAAGGGCATACAAAGCAGCTGGCATTGGAACTGTTGTGGTCGGTGATGAAAACTATGGAGAAGGATCATCCCGCGAGCACGCTGCGATGGAGCCGCGTCATCTAGGTGTAAGAGTAATATTAGTAAAATCTTTCGCTCGTATCCACGAAACCAATTTGAAGAAACAAGGAATGCTTGGAGTAACTTTCGCCAATCCTGCAGATTATGATAAGGTGCTGGAAGATGATGTGATTGATGTAGAAGGTTTAACCAGCTTTACGCCAGGTAAGCAACTTACTGTAACGCTGCATCATGCCGATGGAAGCAAAGATTCTTTCCCTGTAAATCATACTTATAACGAGCAACAAATCGAATGGTTCAAAGCTGGTGCAGCATTAAATATCATCAGATTAAAGCAACAGGCTTAGTCAACAAATAGAATAGTTTAAATCCCTAATCGTTTTTCGATTGGGGATTTTTAGTTTAAGCAGTTTATATATAAATCTATATAAGCACTTATGTCTTCACTTTCTGAAAACCATAAATTCAATAAATCCTTTTTAAGTAATGGAAAAGTTTATCACGCAATTTGCAATGAGCGGAGTTAAAACCGATGTTACTGTAGGTATTATCAGCGAAAATGAATTCAGTTTTGTAACTCATCTATCAGATGAATTTGAAGGTGGAGAGTTAACACCAACTGATGATGAAAGGGATGCGATCATCAAACGCAACCAAAAAGGTCAATGGGAAATTATCGGCGAAAGCAAAATTCACCT
>DASVRX010000325.1:0-8570 GCA_036388375.1 Pedobacter sp.
CGAAGTTCTTTCGAATCCAGGCTCGACTTTTTGCAGAATGAAGTAATTAAGCTTCGGGAAGCACTAAAAACAGCAGAACAAAAGAGAGATTGGGATGCCAAGATGCAAAAGCAGGCCGCTGAAGTTTCTAAGCCCGCCCAGGTAGAAAAGCCCGCAGAGCCGGCGCCTCAAGTAGCAGCAGCCCCTAAACCACCAGTTCCCACTCCGCCGGTATCCGAAACTCCAAAGTCCGTTCTTCCGCCTGTAATCAGCAATGCAACGCGGCCGTCTTACCCTGAACGCAAACCCATACCTCTGCCAGAACCCGAGCCTGAGCTCTCTTTCTTTGAGCGCTACCCGGATCTTGAGAAATTCATCGGAGAGAATCTGGTCAATAAGATTGGTATCGCTATTCTGGTGTTGTCCATCGCATACTTCGTGAAATACGCTATTGATTCCAATTGGGTCGGTCCGGTTGGGCGGGTCGCAATCGGGATGCTTTGTGGCGGTATCCTCATAGGTTTTGCCCACCGCATGCGGAATAATTATAAAGCCTTCAGTTCGGTACTTGTGGGCGGCGGACTAGCAGTATTCTATTTCACCATTACCCTTGCTTTCCACCAGTTCCATCTATTTAACCAGATCACGGCCTTTATCATTCTTATCGTTATCACTGCATTTGCCGTCATGCTATCGCTGCTGTATGATAAACAAGAACTGGCGATTATCGCCCTGATAGGCGGCTTTTCGAGTCCCTTTATGGTGAGTACTGGAAGTGCTAATTATAATGGCTTGCTCTTGTACCTGGTGGTACTGAACACCGGCTTGCTCATAATCGCCTACTATAAATCATGGCGCCTACTCAATATCATTTCCTTCGCATTAACGGTGCTGGTATTCGGAGTAGTTCTGGCACAGCTTACCGGGCCTACTTATCACCTCGGACTAATCTACAGCTCAATCTTTTATTTGCTGTATCTGGCCATTAACATCGCTTATAACGTTCGCGAAAACAAAGCGTTCATCGCATCCGACTTCAGCATACTCCTTATCAATACAGCCCTGTACTTTTCTGTCGGACTGTATCTCTTAAGCGAAATGCAGTACGGACAATACCGTGGTCTGTTTAGTGCCGCACTCGGCTTCCTTAACCTGGGCCTTTCGTATGTGCTGTTCCGTAATAAAAAGGTCGACGCTAATATCTTGTACCTCTTAATCGGTATCACGTTAACGTTCGTCTCGCTCACGGCGCCTATTCAGCTTAAAGGCAATAACATTACGTTGTTTTGGGCTTCAGAAGCGGTGCTGCTGTACTGGCTGTACCTCAAATCAGGCATTAAGTTGAGCCGTCTTACCGCCCAGATCATCTGGGCAGCCATGCTCATCAGCCTCTTTATGGATTGGGTTATCTATTCTAACGCGGGTGTTATCACCATACTGGCCAACAAAGGCTTTATCACCACCCTCTATTCGGCAGCTGCAACTCTTCTGCTCGCATGGCAGGTTAAAAAAGACGATACCGAAGAAGACCGATTCGAATTCAAGATTCCGGCAATACATCTGCAGATCGTTGCAATTGTGTTATTTTTTATGGCCGGGGCGCTGGAGATAAACCATCAGTTTTCGACACGCTATAATTTGGTGCATCTCAATGTACTATATCTCATGCTGTACCTGCCCGCTTTTGTGCTCCTGTTAAACCTGCTGAGCAACAAGATCGAATCTCTGCGGTTCAACTGGCAAATCCGGCTGGGCCTAATCGCAGTGAGCATTGTCAGCTATTTTGCTTGCTTCTCCTCTTTCTTCGATCTTCAGCAGCAAATATTGCTTACATCTCCCGACTATGGTTGGCATTTTGCCGCCCACTGGCTCTCCATGGCGCTAATTGCATTGCTATATTACCAGGCAATCCGGATCTGCCGCCAACACCTGGAAGGTCAGGGACTGGCAAACATGACATGGATACTCTGCTTAAGCATCGTTTTTTTCCTTAGCTGCGACTTCTGTCTGGCCGCCAATATGATCTTCTATTCCAAAACCAATCCTCTTCCCGGGATTCAGGATGTGTATATCAAAACAGCACTGCCCGTACTTTGGGGACTGTGTTCCTTCGCCATGATGTGGCTGGGCATGCGGCACAAAGACCGTACTTTACGTATTGTTTCACTCAGCTTATTTAGCGCTACCTTGCTCAAGCTTTTCCTGTTCGATATCCGCAACATTCCGGCGGCGGGTAAGATCGTGGCCTTCTTCTGCCTGGGTGTCTTACTGCTTATCGTGTCGTTTATGTATCAAAAAGTTAAAAAGATTATCATTGCAGATGAAGAGCAGAGTTCTTAAAAATGGTTTAGCACTGTGTGCAATACTGGCTTTTTCGATAGCGTCATACGCACAGCAAAGCTTCAGGTACAAGGCCAACCTGCAGGAAATTAAACAAGCAGGTTTTTACCAGCTCGTACTCTCCCCCGAGGTAATAGCCAAATGCCAGGACAACCTCGCCGACATCCGCATTATGGATCGGAATAAGCGCTTCGTGCCGTATGTAAATCGCGAAAGTTTACCATCGGTTAGCGAGTCATTCATTAGCTTCCCGATACTTGAAAACGATTCACAAGGCGATTCCATTTCAAGCTTGGTGATCGAAAATAGCAAGACGGAATTAATCCGCTCCCTTTGGTTGAGACTTAAGAACTCGGCCGTATCGCGTACCGCCGACTTACTAGGCAGCGACGACAAAAAGCGCTGGTTTGCGATGAAAGAAGATATCCTACTTCAGCCCTCGTCTGGCAGCGATGGAAACAGCTATTTTCAATCGCTCAGCTTTCCTGCCAGCAATTACCGCTATTTCAAACTTACTATTCATAATAAAAGGAAGGCTCCTTTGCAGATCTTGCAAGCAGGCATTTATGCCAGCGCCGTAAGCGGTCAAAGCTTCCAGCCTTTGCCTTCCCCTCGGATTAGCCGGAAAGACAACAGCGACAATAGCACTTACCTGGACCTCCGCTTTGCTCAGTCTTACCAGGTAAATAAGGTCAGCTTCCGTGTTACCCAGCCACGATATTTCCAGCGGAGTGTGCAGGTCTACAGCATTAAAGGCAAACAAAAATCGCTGCTTACTGAGTTGAGCATCAGTTCTGGACAGCGTCAGGACTTAGTAGTTACATTCAGGTCGCAGCATCTGCAGATACAGATAGCCAATGGTGATAATCCGCCACTGCAAATCGACAGTCTGCAAGCATGGCAATTGAATCAATTTCTCGTCGCCTATCTTGAAGCGGGTAAATCTTATCAACTACTCTTTGGCGATAAGCAAGCCCGCGAACCGGATTATGACCTCAAGTTCTTTACCGATAGTGCAGTAAAGCAGGTATCTGAAATTAAGCATCTCACCATCATCAGTAATGAGTTGTACAAGGCTAAGCCAGAGACGAAGAAGGAGAATAATACGCTACTTATTTGGATAAGTATCGCTGCAGCTTTGGTGTTGCTGGTATTTATGAGTTGGAGGATGTTGGGGGAGATGAAAGGAAAATCTTAGCGGGATATTTTGAAAATGTGGAATGCGTTTTTATGGATACTGTTGTCCCGTCAAGCATTCATACGCCTTCAAGGCATTAGGCGCAGAGGCCGGTATCTATTTTTGTCGGGTTTAGGGATGGAAGGTAGGCTTGTTATCGGAGACTGTAATTGTAGGTGGTTAGCAGGACGGAGTCCTGGTTTTGATTATAAAGATTTAAGTCACCCTACAGAATACTTAAGCCAGAGATAGGGATGCAATTAAGGTAATTCAAAAGTATACTTCCAAGTTTTTTTTATCCCATTGGCAGTTTTCGCCAAGTAGATATTGCTATAGGGATATATAATATTTAAAGGTTGGGTTTTAAAATTCCATAAATAATAAAATGCTATTCCAAGAGCTTGCGGCTTGGTCGACAGCGGACTCAAGTATATATTAGAGTGGTCAGGGTTTTCACTTATTATTTGGTGAATAGTTTCCGCGGTTACAAAGGGGTCAAATGCAGGTGCAAATTTATCGATTCGAAGGCCAATGGATTCTTTAGCTTGATAAAGCTTAAGCACGCTTTCTTGATACATATCGGGTTGTAATGAAGGAAATCCAATTATGTAATATTTTTTCTTAATTTTTGACTTTTCTTGAGAAACTTTTGCAATCAGTTTGTCATCATAGCCAGCTGCTATAATTAATAAATCATGATCTGTATTAGTATGAGTTACCGCCGAGCTGCAACCCTCAATTATTTTTACTTCATCAATGAAACCTGAGAAGGTGGTGTCCTCGGCATTTTTGTAGTGCTGCGGCTCTGAATAAAAGAAATCAACTTTTTTTAAACCTAATCTATGAAGAGAAATAATGAAAAATATCAGGTGAGGTCTTATAAATCCAGTTATGTCTATGCAGACTTTTAAGGATTCAGATACTTTAATTTCTTTGAATAATTCAATAAAGCATTCATCTTCCTTGAATGATTCACAGGTATACACATTATCTATAGTCAATTTCCCATTGTTGTAATGTGGGAAATTTATCCAGTATTTCTTTTTTGATTGAACTTTATCAAAAATTATTTTCGTTCTTTCACAGTTATCATAGCCAGAAAAAAACAGATCATAACCACCGGAACAATCTATATCGCCATTTTGATAGCTGGTTTTATAAAATATCGTATAATCCATAAATTAAAATAAAGGTTCTTGATACCCCAACGTTTTGCTCTTCATAAAATCAGGTGCATTTAATTGATTCTTTCTCTGGTTATAAAGGGATCTAAAGCTTTCATTTAATTCATAGTTGAAAATTGCTTCTGCTACTTCAGAATTCAAAGATAGAGTTCCTCTCACCACAGTAGGTAGATTCCACAAGGGTGCTAAAATTTTGTTTAACTGAAAAAGTCTTTCTTTTCTTCCACCATTTTTGTCATATCTCCCATCACTATCTTCAATTAGGATAGAATGCATCTTCATTAAATCTAAGCAAGCATAGGCTTTTACAGATAAATCTTCCGCTTTGACATAAAAACAAGATATTGTAGTGTCTACTGGTTTGTCGCAAAATCTTTCTTGAATAAAATAATCTGTTAAATTTTTCAAGGAGCTATACATTTGTTTTCCAAGTTCACCCGTTACCTCAATATCTTCATAAAACCATTTTGCGGTATCATAAACAGCTAAGTATTGAGAGTCTAAGCTTATTTTCCCCCCATCTTCTAGCGGTTTCTCTCCACGTATCCTAGCAATTTCAATTGCTTTTTTCAAGATTAGTATTAGATGTCGCGCATTACCTTGTGATAATTCTATAAACTTATCAATACCTGAATACTCCGTGTTTTTTACATCATTTTCTTTTGCCAATTGCGCTATAAAGTCCTTTTTTCTTTTGTCTTGAATATCATCAAAGACGCTTTCCTGTTTTGATATATGTTTGGAATATTCCTTGTTTATTTCGGCAATGAATTTTTTTATAGTATCACCTTTTTTTGCCTTATTCCATAACTTATAAAATAAGAATAACTTGTATTTTTGTTCTAACGGATTGTTATTAGTATTTTCTTTTAATGATTCAATAACTGCATTTACTTCAGATGGGTCCTTTAATTCCAACGCATAATTAGCTTTGATAGCCGACGTAAGTTTCCGTCTGAATTCTTTTAGGTGCTCGTATTCACGTTTCTTATTCTTCTCCTTTATCTCGTTAAGGATTTTTAGTTCGTCGTACTTCTCGAACTTCTCCTTAAACTTAGTATTTACCTCTTGGGGTGAGATATTTAATTTCCGGTTTTTATAGTATCTTACTAATCGATCAGTAAAAAGCTTCTCGGCGAAATCCTTATATAAGTTCTCGTTATCTCTTATTAGTTTGTCAAGATTTACGTCCTGAAATTCTGATCCAGATTTCATTTCTTGACCAGACTTAGTTTCACGAGTTGTAAAGCCGTGTTTTCGGGCACCGATCCAGAAAGTAACCGGATTTTTTTTATCCCAAACTAAAGTATTTACAAACTTTTTCTGCCATTCAAACAGCTTTTCGTATTCGTCGAAAATATATATGAACTTAACGCCATCAAATGCTTTGTGTATTTCGCTAACTACTTTCGGAATACCAAAAATCAAATCACCAGGCGAAAATAAAATACGCACTTCTTCATAATCAAGTTTTCTAGTGAAAGCTGCATTAAGTATTTGAAAATCAATTCTTCTCCTTAGATCATTTAAAAATAAGGATAGGTTATCCAAACTTGTACATTCCTCAAGGCCTTCGGAACTTGCAAGGATATCCAGAATTTTTATAGTTAACTTCTTTTCAAACGCTTTCGAGGTGCCCAAAAGAAGGACAATTTCTTTAATGGTTGCTATTAAGAGGTCGCAAATATATAGCTCGAAATAGTACTCAAAGATAGAGTGCCATTGTGTGTCATCAATACCTTTTCCTTTAAAACGACTCGAGTTTATTCCGTGCAAGACGGAATAAATCCCAATATATTTCTCCTTTTCTAATAGCTCCTGAATATTTTCAGCTCTTATTCTTTGAAGTTGAAAGGAAAAGTATCTTAAGATATGTGTTTTTCCACAGCCCTTACTACCAATTACATACTTTGGTAAGAACTCACTTGGATTTAGTATTGCTTCAATAGAGATATTGTCACGAGTATTAAAGTTAACCCAATAGTCGTTTATCTCGACATCCGAAAATTCTGTAGCTTTGGTAACGCTGAAAGGATTATCAAGTTCGTTTATCATGCTTTAAAATTTTAGGTACCTCTTGAAAATTGCGCTCCAATTATAAAGCTCACTCCAAAATATTGGTAGGGTATTATCGGGCGTATTATGAAACAATCCAAACAGTAATTGACAATCATTGTGACCAAGTGGTTCACTTGCCAAATTTGCACCATACTTTAAAGCAGTTTTTTTTGAAAACGCCTTAGTTATATCGGCGTCAACGCTAATCGCGAAATACCTAGACACGTCTGAAAATGCTTTAAAGGATTCGTCTATGGTGAAAATTGCTTCAACAGTATCAAAAGTGCCAATTTTCCTTACTTCGTCAATTCCAGCTTCTGTACCGAAGAGCATTAAATAATGAATTTGTATACTAGGGTCAGCAAACTTAATATTCTTTGTTAGTTCCTTAAGATAAACTACAACCTGTTGACCACTGCCACAAAAATCATCTATGAAAACATACCTCCTGATACCATCGTTCTTTAATGCAGTTTTTAGGAATGACTTCACATTCCCTTTACCATCTTGTTCTTGAGCTATGGTAGTGGAAAAAATGTCACTCGTGTTCATAAAGCTTGTTGTCGACAAGTCACATTCTTGTCGGAAATAATATAGAAGATGCACGCCACTTTCAGATGGGTTTCCTACTCCTAAGAACCGAGTTTGGGTCAGCTCCTTTTTGAATTCCGCTTCAATCAAGACTATGTCCCTGGTGTCATTGTTCGCTTTTCTAATTGACGCGACTATTGGGTATTTATATAAATCTCGATATAAGGACAATAATAACTGCCTTAATTCAATGTTCCCAAAATACATGAATTTTGAAAGCAAAAAGAGCATATTAAGTCGTTCTTTTTGGCTGTCTTGGGCTCCATTTTTAAAATTACCGAGCCAATGTTGGTCTATTTCTTCTTTCCATTTATCCTTCCATATCGTTTCATAATAAGCATATATCTTATTTAATAGCTTATCATATGTAGGTAGAGATTCATACGGTTTCATGGAGATTACTTTCTAAATACAAGGACCCACTCCCTTGAAATAATATCTGCGGTTTTATTTCTCTTAGTCATTAACCCGTACGATTTAATATCGTCGATAAGTTTAAAAACTAACTCTAATCCTTGCTTTTCAATATATTCAGTCAAATATTGTTGAGTGCTAAATTCAAATCCACAAACTTTATTATTACCGACAATCATCACAAAATACCCGTCTTTTTTGAGAACACGAATCGATTCTCGGATAGCACTTTGCATTTCAATGACATAATTTGAGACTATCTGCGCCCGTAAGGGATTGATATTTGAGATTTTATCAATTAAAATATCACAAGATTTGATACCCGTTAATTTTATTTGGCATTCGCCCTTTGAATAATTTTCTCGACCTATATTTAGCTTATCTAATGCTCTAAGTTCATCTGTACTTGCGATGCCTAACCAACCTAAGCTAAGGCTTGAAGATCTTATGTATTTCTGGGCCCCTGCATAAGGAGGAGAAGTAACTATCAATTGGATGCTTTCATCCGGATGTTTTATTAAACTGACAATCCCGTCTGTTAAGTTTCTCGCATCCGTTGCAATTACAGTAGCATTAACTGCCTCTGTCGTATCTGTGAAATGTTTATTTAAGAGAGACATTCTATGAATATTTTCAACACATATAGTCGAAAATTTCTCATAAACATTAACGTTTTCTAAATCAGAAAGCCTTTTTTTTACTTTGATGAAGCTTTGTGAATCTTCTTTATATCTCTTCTCGTTAAGTCTAACTGGTACTGATACTCGTGGATCTGCAAAACTTACTTTTTTAACCAGGTTAGAAAAACAAACTAAAAAGAAGTTTTT
>DASVRX010000326.1:0-22836 GCA_036388375.1 Pedobacter sp.
ACCTGATTGGACTTGCTTTGATAGGTTTACATTACGAGTTCAATACCAATATGTCAGTCAATCTGCTGAGTTGCTTTTAGCTTATGATGGACAGAGCCGTGTTTTAAAAAAGAGTATTGCAGAAATAGATATAGTACCTCCCGAACACTTTGGCTTGTTTCTTCAAGATAATGAACTGTATAATTATCAGAAGTTAACAGAACAAGATAATGTCGATCTTGCGAAAGCATTCCCTATCGCGAATTTAGATATCATTCACGACTTTAATTGGGAGATCGATGGCCCTTCCAAAGAGAATAAATACAAAAAATTCAAAGAGAAGATATCCGATTTTCATGCTCAGCATCTTGATAATGCCATTTTCAAGTCTCTTGTTTCTATAAAGTCATCAGGCTTTTTAAGTGTGCCTCCGGCGTCTATCAGTTCCGTAAAGGAAGATAGTAACAAGCTTCTATTTGGTAATCAGCACACCGACACGGATGCATGGCAGGGTATGAAAAAAGGGCCTTTTAAAAAGACAAGTTTCGTAAACGTTCACTTCTTTTTTATTCTGCATGAAGAAGATAAAACAGCAGCAAAGGCTCTACACGATTACCTCAAAGAAGGTCTGAGTTACTTTAGGGGCCTTCTACCTGTTACAGGTATTAAGTTTTTTACGGTTTCTAATTTCAGCATAATATTCAAAGATAAAGCAGATCCGATTCCCGAAATTCAAGAACAACTGTCTCAAAGAGACTTTAAGCCTGATGTTCAGTACTTTGCTCTCTATTTGAGCCCGTACGAGCGGCATGAAAAGAACAAGCAATTAAGAGAGATCTATTATAAGGTTAAAAAGCTCCTACTTTACAAGAAAATACATTCGCAGGTAATAGTTAGCCAGAAAGTGATGGCGGCAGGGGAGGCTTACAAATATAGCTTGCCTAATATTGCAGTAGCGATACTAGCAAAATTAAATGGAATACCGTGGCGTATCCAAACACCAATAAAGGACGAATTAGTTGTTGGCGTAGGAGCATTTAAAAACGTTGATTCCGGAGTGAGATATATAGGAAGTGCTTTTAGCTTTCAGAATAACGGCCAGTTCAATGAATTTGACTGCTTTCTAAGCTCAGATACCGATGTGCTAGCAGGAGCAATACAAGACGCAGTTGTTCGCTTCGCTTCAGTAAATAACAATCCAGAAAGGCTTATAATTCATTTTTACAAGGAAATGAGTTACGAGGAGATAAAGCCTATCCTGCAGAAGCTTCACAACCTTGGCCTGCCTATTCCGGTGTTCATAGTAAGCATAAACAAAACCGAATCAAGCGATATCATCGCTTGGGATTCCGATTGGAATAACCTGATGCCTTATAGTGGCACCTTTGTGAAGATTGGAAAGAACAGGTACCTGCTTTTCAATAATACCAGGTACGACACAATTGAGCATAAGTCAGGTGATGGATATCCATTCCCCGTGAAGCTCCAGATAAGCTGCACCAAAGAGGAGTTATTAACCGGAAATACTTCGAGAGACTTAATAGACCAGGTTTACCAGTTCAGTAGGATGTATTGGAAATCTGTTAAGCAACAGCACTTGCCCGTTACAATTAAATATCCCGAAATGGTGGCTGAAATATTCCCTCATTTTGAGGGGCACGATTTGCCGGAGTTCGGTAAGGACAAATTGTGGTTTTTGTAGAGACTAATACTGATCTAATGCACTTGCTAAACTTTCACGTACAGATGTTTTTAATGTATTAGGGGCTACCACTCGAACGTTTTTGCCATACGAAAGAATCAATCGTTGTAGCTCAAAATTAACAATTACTGATATCGTAATGGCCAGTCTGCTCTCTGAAATCCATTTGGCTTTTTGGGACCCATGTAATGGTTTACTTAATATATAATTACAAGTATCTCCGAAAAACTCCAGTTCAACATCCTCAATATTTGCTCCGTCTGATCGTGTAACTCCGACTATATCATCAAAATATTCTTCCCAATCGATTTGGGTGTTTTTTATGTATTGTTCGCTCGATTCCCTTATGCAGACGATTCTGTCTAATGCTAAGTTCCAATCAGACTTCCCATTTTCTACATTTAAGCCAAATAGAAACCATCTGTTATTGTACTGTTTTAAATAGTATGGATGAAACGAGATCGCGTAAGGCTGGTCACTTTTGAAATCTTGGTAAGTAATAGTTAATGGTCTTTCGTACAAAATCGAGTTAAACAATAGGCCTAGGTTTTCTATCCCCTTTAAGTATTGGTTAGAATCAAAGCTTATGTAAAACTTCTTATCACTTTCTAATATCCCTTGATGTAGTTTCGGCAATAATTCGTTCATCCATTCAAATTGAGGCATCCCATCGAACGTGGATAAAATTTGAATAGCAGACTGTAGCTGATGAATTTCTACCTCGTTCAACGGCATATTATTAATGGAATAATCTGGGTTGGAGTATCTATAATAGACCCTTTTACCATCTCTGTTTCTTAATAATTCAATAGACCACCCTTCGACACTCTCCATGTAAGATATGTCTTCTAAGATTTGTCGTCTGCTGATCCCTTTACTAGTGGGGCTAATCTCTAAGAGCGTCTTATTGCATTCCTCAATAAGATCGTCGATAAAATACTTTCTTCCTGTATTTCGGAAACACTTGTCTAAAATTTTGTATCTGATTAGAGGATTTTTACTGGTAGCCATGTTCGATTATAAATAAAAATAATAAAAATTTTTTGTTGTGCAGCAAGACTGCACAGGAAAGTGCTTACTTTGCATCAGTTCTTTGAAAGCCTGCTGGACAATATTGATTTTTGCCAACTGGAAGGTCACATTGTGAAATTCAGATCGGTTGGTGGTTATGGTCATCAGATCATAACGCAAGGTTGCTTGGTTATTCCCTTAAGACCTGTTTTAGAATCTTTTCAATTATTTTTTATTCAGTTATAGATCTTATGACAATTATAGAAAGTAGCATATACAAAGAATAACCAGCAGGCTTCAAAGAACTTTTATCATGAAACTGCCAAAGGAAGAAATAGATCATATTCAAAAAGCTTTTCACAAAATGAAGAGTAAAGCAGACCTTTTGGTGTTGTTAAATTATTCGAAGAGGTTTATATATGGCCATGCTGCAAGACCTTTCGACTTAAGGCAACTGAATTACAATGCCACAGACAAGGCAAACCCAAGTAGATATACAAAATTCGTTATCAAAAAAAAGTCAGGAAACGAGAGGGTAATTTACGCTCCGGCTAAAGGATTGAAATCGATTCAAAAATGTCTAAATCTAATTTTGCAATGTGTATTTACACCTCATCCTGCGGCGAATGGATTTATAACAGAAAAATCTATAGTAAGTAATGCTCGTAATCACATAGGTCGAAATTATGTTTTTAACATTGACTTGAAAGATTTTTTCCCGAGCATAGATCAGGCCAGGGTTTGGAAATGCTTTCAAATAGAGCCCTTTTTCCTCAACGAGAACAACAAAAATGTAGCTCTGGCGGGCTTATTGGCTTCGATTTGCTGCACAGAGATGGAAGTTGAACGTGAATCAACGGAGGGACAGCTGGAGAAGGTGTTCAAAAATGTCTTACCCCAGGGTGCACCAACATCCCCGACAATATCCAATATTGTTTGTAGGAGACTCGATACTATATTGACTGGAGTGGCTAAACGCTTTGGATTAGTTTATTCAAGGTATGCCGATGATATCACTTTTTCATCCAGCCACAACGTGTTTCAAGCAGGGGGTGAGTTTATTAAAGAAGTTGAAAGAGTAATTGGAAATCAAAACTTCGCTATAAACACATCAAAAACACGATTGCAACGTCCAGAATACAAACAAGAAGTTACTGGATTAATAGTTAATAGTAGTTTAAATACTCCAAGGCGGTATAGGAAGCAATTACGAGCTTGGCTTTATTTATGGGAAACATATGGATATAATAAAGCATACGATTTCTTTTTGAAGGACTATATAAAAAGCAAGGGGCGGACATTGAAAGTACCTGATATGGATATGGTGATTGGAGGGAAGCTGGATTATTTAAGGATGGTCAAAGGAGATGATAGCACAGAATATCGGTTTCTAATAGATAAATTTAGAAGTCTCCATAAAAAACCCATTAAGAAACCTACGGCTTCATCCGATAATAATATTCCAGTACCCTTCGACGATAGGGGTACTTTGAATAGCCAAGAATTGTTTAGGAGTGCTAATATTCCAATTATGCACCATCCCAAAGAGTTAGTATCCTTACTTAGCTCATTTTCGCAGCATAGCGTCTTGAAGTATGTTACTCATAGTTGGGAGCAGGGGGCATTTGACGGATATGAACATTTTATTACAAAATTACCACATGCATGGGGCGAAATGAAAAATAAAATATATCCGTTGAGCCCGAATTTATGGGCTAAAATTAAAGCATTCATAGTTGCCGAGAATGTTCGAGCTGAGGGGTGGGGGCACCCGAACCCAAAGATGCGAGTCAGGTATGGTTGGCGAAGTCCGCAATTACAGGACTGGTGTTTTAAAAACCCCGAAAAATCCCCATTTTATTTTCCGATTCCGGAAGAGGATGTAGTTACTATCGACGGTATAAAAATTAATTATTTCTACAATGTAACGGAGGTTTTCAAGCGGCAAATAGAAATTAGGGAAGAAAATAATCATCTTTATAACCTATTCCTAGAACTTCGCAAGGATATTCTCGGCTACGACTTCAAGTTAGAACAAGTAAATACAAAAGGACAAACATTTTATACTGATGTACAATGGTTTAGAAGTGCACTAGAAAAGATATTTGAAAGTATTAGAAGTCGGCCAAATTTTCCGAATATTAAAATATCAGTAGTATCGACAGATAATGATATAGAAATCAAAATTGTTCATATAGGTTCTAGTTGTTCCAGAGATGTTAAACATCCGAGAATAACATCACCTGTATCAGGCGACTTCAATAGCATCTTAAATGAACTAAAAAACTTGTGTGACTGGAGTATTGAATCAAAGTTTGCTGACGGCAAATATTACCGTGTAAATTATTTGACCTCGGAGGAAAGCACTCAAGCAATTTTGTCCACTGACTACTGTGATGGTTTTACCCACATTCTTAAATTTTATTTATGATGCGACTACTATTATTAGAAGATCGGGTGGTCAGACAACAGAACTTTATTAAAGAGTTGGGCGATGATCTTTTTAAGAAATACAACGCAGTTTTAGATAATAAAACTGGGAACGAATTTGAAGCGATAAAGCGAGCATTTTCGATTAAAGACTTTTCATGTCTGGAGTCTTATGACGGAATAATAGTCCACAGATCAGCTTTTAATAAAGACGTAAAGGTGAGCATTTTTGAACATTGCAAAGTGTTACATAAACCTTTGGTGTATTTTTCAGGTGGTATTTCATCTATTTCATTAGATGAATCTATGGGCTTTCCATTCCTGACGATCAATTCTAAAGATTTCTATAGCAATTCGCTTGTGGCTTTTTTAAGCAACTTGACGGAAAATTCTGAAATCAACCTTGGTAGTTTAGCTTTTGGGAGTGATTGGGAGTTAAATCTGTTGCTTTCTTTGAGACAGAGGATATCTTTCGACGGAATTTTGGAAACAACTGCAAATAGATGTGACGTTTCCGAAATTCAAAGTAAGTACCAGATTCAGAACGGCTACATAATGAGTCTTTTAGAAAGAAATCTAAGCTGGTTTCGAGAAGGGGAAATAATCGATAATCCTGTTGACAGGATTTCAGAGATAAAATCGGTTGTACAGTCCGAAATAAATAATAAAATAATATTTTGATGAAAAGAGTCTTGTATATACAGCCCGTTAATCAAAATGAAAGCAAATTCATCGCGCACTTGGAAGGGATTGACTATTTTTCCTTTCCTGAAGTTGGGTATGCAGCGAACGAATATGCGGAGTTTAATATTGATTTCTTTATTTCTGACAAAGTTATTCCTACGCTGATTGAAAAGCAGTTTGATGCCATTTTTATTCCGGTTTCCTTAACTGCTAACTATTTAGAGTTGACTGGCCTAAGGCTCGCTTATCATATACGCTTAACCGCAAAACTCGAAAATAAAAGGTATATACCGATTATCTTTGTAGCTGACGAAACCTTATTTGAATTATTACGGCTGAGTGCGCTTTCTAATATAATAGCCACTCATGGGTGCTATTTAGCGAAGCCAGAAATTGATTTTTTCAACCGCATTTATAAACGATTGAATGAAGATAAATTGCCTGGCATTAATACTTCCAATTTCTTTGAACACTTTGTGAAAAGAGTTGATGTTGCAGCACCTGCGAATTACCAAACACACCACTCCATTTCTAACGAGTGGAGCATTTTAAGATGGTCACAAGTGTTAGGCATTCAAGAAAATGAAACCTCACTAGCTATTGTAAAGAAAAATATAGAGAGCCTACTTTATTATAAATACCTGCAGGCCAAATTTCCTGTTTCCTCAATCGTTGACAGCGCTAAGTTTCTAATAAAGGGTAGCGGAAAGTTGTTGTATATCGATGATGAATGGGAAAAGGGTTGGAGTACCGTCCTTGACTTTTTCGTTTCATTGTCTCCAGACTTAAAAAATAGATTTACTACACTTGAAAATCATTTCAAAGAACTCTCAAAGGATGAAGTAATAATTGAATGCGAAAAAGCGGTAAAGACAGAAAATCCTGATGTCGTAATCCTTGATTTGAGATTGTCTGATCAGGACTTTACCTATCCTCATACAGAAGGGGACTTTTCTGGTATCGAGGTTTTAAAAAGGATTAAAGCTTATAACCCTGGAATCCGGGTGATAATATTTACAGCCTCAAATAAAGTATGGAATTTGCTTGAGCTTCAAAAAGCTGGTGCCAATGGTTTTGTATTGAAGGAGTCACCTGATGTAAGTATTAATGTGGACTATGCAAAAGAAAATATCATAGCCTTAAAAAATCAAATTGAAGATGCTTTGGAGCATAAATATCTCATCAATCTCTGGAGTGACATTGAAGAGATAAAGGCCCATTTGAAGCCTTTATCCACAGGTGGTAAAAGAAGTATATCAAAGGATTTTTATGATGCAATAGTTAGTTATTTAGAAAATATTTTTGGTGTGCTAGATGCCAATAATAATTCCACCAAGTATGAATCAGCATTTTTATTCGCCTTCCTGATTTTGGAGGCTTCAGCCAGCGAGTTCATTGATGAGGACAAGCCTATAGATAAAAACGATGGCGATCCACACGGTGATTTTGTTTTTCAGTTTAGAAGGACCTTAGATTTTTTACAAGTCTTTGATGAAGGTCGTTCTACCAGGCTAAATATTGAGTTGCGGTCGAAAACTCGCAGAATAAACTATAATCAGAAGTTTTTAAATCTTATATATTATTTCACCGGCGATATTAACAGGACATTCCATTTAGTCAATAAAAGGAATAAATATTTCCATCCTGACCTAATTGCACACAGGACCACGGAAAAAATTGAAAAGAAAGATTTATTACAGCTTATGAAAGTTGTTAAGGATCTATTATTGGCAATTAACTGATTATTTGTAAATGCTTCTTAATTCACGCTCTAGCTCGTAATCGCTTTTTTCATATTTGTCAAAGTTATTGAGTCTTCCTTCAAAATCGGCACGATTGTACAGAAAGTGCTGGTATCTATTTGGAAACCCATTCTTTAACCAAATGGTAGTTTCAAGCTCTCCTTTATTAAATTCATGACTAATCGTTTCGACCCAGAAAAAATCCATTGAGAACTTACCTTTTAAAAAGAACCATCTAAACTCATCATATACTTGAAGGGTCTTGTTTAACCAGAGTTTAAAGTGGAAATGAGTTTGATGGGTATGATCTTTAAAGTAGAGGTTGTACAATGTGTCTGATTTGTTAATCTTGAACAATTCCGGATAATCAAAATTAAGTTCGACCAAATCATCATAGATTAGCGGTAACCACTTAGAAACCCGTTTGTCCTGAACGTCGTCTATTATTTGTTTTATGCTTTTCTTTTTTTCGTAATCCTCGCCATTTAGGGTCGCAAGAAATTGAATATGCCTGAGTAGCTTCTCATAAGGTCTATCTTTTAAGAGAGAAAGCCATTGTGATTCAAGTACCAGACAATAAAGCACCTCATTCATCCTTGGCTTATAACTGTATACTGGAGTTTTTTTACGTGCCATATTATAGAAAATTGAATGAATTAAAATACGAGTTTAGCCCTTTGTTTCCAGCAGGTTGCCACCACACAGGCTGAGCTCTACCAGCTTCCAACAACGCACAAGCAATAGAAAGTCAATCTTCAACCCTCAATCAACACACATTGCCTTTCAATTGCTTCTCCCGACGCTCTTTCCCACCGCACCGGTTATAAGGCATTCCTCATTCGTTGCTGCATAAGCCACGCCAAAACTCATAGCCCTTTTGAAGAAAAAGAGCTATTTCGCCCTGCGGGTTTTACAGGTTTCCCTTTCTCAATCCAGCCCACACCTTCCAAATTTTGTCATGTCTTTTGCTTTAGCAACTCATTCGTCATAGCTGCTTTCTCCTTCCTCAACTCGCTGCCCCAATTCACGGACCAAGGACGCAGCAAGTTTCATCAGGACGCAGCTTGTTTTTATGGGCTCGCCGCTCAATCGTTCGGGCTGCGCTCACCCGAGCACACAAAATGTCCGACCATCGTTCGCTTGTGTTGTCACGCACAGCCAGCCGCACGACCTGCAACATAGCTTTGGTCAGATTTAAATTTATTGGTGTAGTTTTTTGGCATAAATTTAAAACTGCCTCTCCAAAGCACCCTCTCTCAACTCGCAGCCGCTACCGTTTTTCTCCCGACCCCCAAGTCTGAGCTCAAAAACTATCGCGTCTTAACCGGCTCGCATTTAGCCCCCTCCAGCGATACGTCTACATTTCTCACGAACTTCTATGAGGAACTTCCATTTTTCTGGATTATGTGTGTGGTTCATCAATGGTTTGTATTCCCGGATCAGGTCTTTTTCTTTTTTTAGAATTGAACTCCCATCGTCAATCAGCACATAATCAAAAACCAAATTATCATCGATCCACCGACAAATTTCGACTGTGTCTTCTTTAGAAAATTTATAGTTGTTTTTTCTCTTGTAATTTTTCATACTCTCATATTCTGGCACATAACCCAATACTGCTCCAATCCCCCTGAAAAACGAGGCGGGGCTCTCATGCCTTAAATCTTGGCAAATAAGTCTTGTGTAAAGACTATCGGCCTTGCCTATATATAGCAGATTCGTATTTCTTGATGTTAGTGCTTCTTTAAGAATAGTTCCCACTTTATTTATATCACGTACGAACACTGCATAGATACCCGGAGTATCACACACGGTACTGTTACTTGTTGTTTTTGTAGCCCTAATTGCACCTGAAAGCGTTAGTAAAAAGTTGTCCATTGATAAAATATAGTTAAAATAAAAGATAGCAGCAAAATTAGTTGGCTTGCACAGCCCACCGCATAAATCAATAAAAAGACTACGGCATAAACACAAGCCAGCGCACAACCCATCATTTATTCCGTTTCCTTTTTTTTGATTTATCCACGCCAACTGGAAAAAGGCTTTCTCTTTTCTTTTTCCCGGTTTTTCTTTTCTCTTTTCAAAAATTATCCATTATGGCAGGGGTGGCATAGTAAACGGATGAATGCAAAAGCAATTGATTTCTAAATATGGCGATTGCACAAAAGTTGGTATAGAAGTATCAAGGATAAGACCATGCTAAAGCCGTGTCAAGTCCGAGGTTGAATATTAACTTAATAATAAAAAAGATGGGAAAAATCTCACAGGGAGTTTTAGGCGGTTTCTCCGGAAAAATCGGCAATGTAATAGGAGGTTCCTGGAAAGGAATTGATTACATGCGTATCAAGCCAGCAAGTGTAGCAAATCCGAGGACCGAAGGGCAGGTGGATCAGCGCACTAAGTTTACTGCGGCTTTACAGTTTCTTCAACCAATGAGAGACTTTCTTAAAGTAGGCTATAAAGCCTATGCAAACAAGATGACGGAGTTTAACAGCGCAATGTCTTACATCTTGAATAACGCTGTTACAGGAATCTCTCCAGATTTCGCTGTTGATTATGCAAGTGCATTAATTTCCAGAGGTAGTTTGCCTGGCTCTCTTAATGCTGCAGTTTCTTCTACTGCACCCGGTGAGGTTACGGTTACTTGGGCTGATAACACGCTTAACGGCTCAGCAAGTGCAACTGATAAGAGCTTAATTCTCCTTTTCAACGAAGGAAAGCTAGAGGCGATTTTCACGCTTAGCGGAGCTACTCGTTCGGCTGGTACTCAGGCGTTGGTTGTTCCAGATAATTATACTGGAGACCAATTACAAGCCTTTATAAGCTTTCAATCTGCTGATGGTAGCCTGGTATCAAACAGCACCTATATTGGTTCAGTGTTGGTTGCATAGATGAGTAAATAGGTGTATTTTTGAACCGCCTCACAAGGGCGGTTTCTTTATGAATGGAAAGTTTTCTACTTTCTGTTTTTCTTTATTTTACAATAGAATTTTTGTGTTGCTGATTTGTTGCTATAGTGTTTAAAGTGGTTGATTATCAGCATTGTTTACTTTCTGTATCGGAAAGTAAGATAAATTAAATCTAAACATGAAGAAATTACCGTCAATTTTCGCATGCCTTTGCCTCCTCTTACAAATTCACCCGATATATGCTCAAAAGTCACCTGGCGTTGTAAAGGTTGAAATAAAGATGGTAGGTGCCAATTATCAGCTAATGAGAGATGGAAAACCCTACTTTGTAAAAGGAGCAGGTGGACATACATTCCTGAGCCGGCTTGCGGCATACGGAGGTAATTCAATCCGTACCTGGAGTACAAAAAACGCGCGAACAATACTAGATTCTGCGCAAAAAAATGGCATCACCGTAATGATGGGTTTAAGCATGGCCCTCGAAAGACATCATTTTAATTATGACGATCCCGAGGCTGTAAAAAAGCAATTGGAACGAGTAAAAGCCGAGGTTCTCAAGTACAAAGATCATCCGGCCTTGCTTACGTGGGGAATCGGGAACGAGTTGAATCTGCACTACAAAAATCCGAAGGTTTGGGATGCGGTAAATGAGGTAGCCAAAATGATTCATGAAGTCGACCCTAATCACCCGGCGACTACCGTACTGGCCGGTATTGAAAAAAGAGAAGTAGAATTTATCAAAGCACAATGTCCGGATATTGATTTTCTCTCGGTTAATGTATACGGCCGTTTAGCCACCCTTCCAGAAGAGGTGCGGCGGGTTGGCTGGGCCGGTGCCTATATGGTTGCGGAATGGGGGCCAACTGGCCATTGGGAGAGTTTGCAAACCGAATGGAAAACCCCTGTTGAAGAAACCAGCAGCGAAAAAGCGGCGGTTTACAAAAGCCGCTATGAGTATTCTGTAGAAAGAGATAAAAACTGCCTTGGGTCGTACGTATTTTACTGGGGGCAAAAGCAAGAGAGAACCCCAACCTGGTATGGGCTTTTTACAAACAAGGGCGAGGAGACCGAAGTAGTGGACGTGATGCAGTTTTTATGGTCAGGTAAATGGCCAGCCAATAAGGCTCCTCATATCTACTCTTTTCAAATCGACCAAAAGAAAGCGAACGATAATATTTATCTGAAGCCTGGGAAAAGCTATGCGGTACTCGCCATCGTTACCGATCCAAATACCGACAAGCTAACTTACCGATATGAACTATTGCCTGAGCCCACCAAATTAAGCGAGGGCGGAGATTTTGAAGAAACGCCAAAGGCAATTGAAAAAGCTTTTGTTAAAAACAATAATCAGGGAATCGTTACCTTAAAGTCTCCTGAAGAGGAGGGCGCTTACCGCCTCTTTGTTTATGCTACCGATCAGCATAATAACGTAGCAACGGCCAATATTCCGTTCTATGTAAAGAAGTAAAGTTGGCCGATAGATTGGCTGAAACCGGGTTAGGTGAGGCGATAAATCTTTATAGGAATGGCGGGGAAAATTACTGGGCTGCTGCTATGTTTTTGTAGTCCTGCTTTACGTTCATGCGCCTGCAAGGCCTTAGGCGCCAGGCCGGTATCCACTTCAATCAGGTTTGTTATGGGAAATAGGTGGGTTGTAGGAGAGGTTGCTGGTGTGATGGAGTTAAGAGGGCCAGCAATTCTAAGAATTATTTTAATCGTTCCAATTTTCCTTTTCGCTTAACTATATTTTTATAATCCCATTGAATAGATTGTGATTTTCTCAAGCATCTTTTCAAATCGCCCAAATTTATTTCCGATGTTGATGTGAAGCGGATTCCTGCAGCTTTGAAACTGCCTTCATTTTTTAATACATCTTCGTCGAATGATTGACCACTCCAAAACAACAACCTAACAGAATTCTTCAGCTTGCTATAGCCAACAATTGGATTTCCCTCCAAAAACCAAACCGGATGTGCATGCCATATTTTACTCTCAGCCTCAGGCAAGCTTTCATCTATCACATCTGCCAAAATATTGCAAATATTTTTGTCTTCAGTGACTTGGGAATCATTATATGCTTTTATGTCGTTTTTCATGGTTTGTGAATGTTATGTTCCCTATTTTTATTTACAAGTACTATCAAGTTTGGGTTGGAACTTTGCTTTTGTAATCGTGTTTATCTCTTCATTCTTCCGCAACAAAACTATAACTTTCACCCGCAGCCGTTTGAAAACGGTATTTAAAATCTGTTCCAGAATTGCTATTTCTTATAAGCCTTAAACTTGTTTGCAAAGGACTTAAAGTTCTTAGTTGGCATTCTCCCCCCGATATCGATTTGATAACTAGCTTTACTATTTTCCTATCTCTCCATTCCAGATTGGTGATTTCAAAATTACCCCTTGCTTTTAAACCTTGTACGCTTCCATCAGGCCATGCTGCGGGCAAGGCAGGTAACAACTGAATTTCTGGCGTATGGCTTTGTACAAGCATTTCGGTAATACCGGCTGTGTAACCAAAATTGCCATCTATCTGAAAAGGTGGATGCGCGCAGAAAAGATTCGGATAAATCCCACCACCTTCACTGTAATCTACGCGCGAATTGCTTACCAGGGTTAGAAAGTTTTTTAGGATTTTATATGCGTGCTCTCCATCTAGTAAACGCGCCCAAAAATTAATTTTCCAGGCCATAGACCATCCGGTGGACTCATCGCCTCGCGCTTCTAAACTGATTTTTGCTGCTTTTGCCAATTCTGGGGTAGTAATTGGGCTAATTTGTTTTCCAGGATGCAATCCAAACAGATGCGAGACGTGACGATGCTTATCGTTTGGATCATCTCTATCGGTTTCCCATTCTTGCAGCTGGCCCCATTTGCCAATTTTTGGTCCAAGTAGATTTGCTTTAAGCTTTGCCACATGATCTCGATAGCTTTTATCAATCCCAAGAGCATTAGCAGCGCCGATGTAATTAGTAAAGAGATCATAAATAATTTGATGATCATGTGTTACTGCATCTTCAGTTGGACCGTGCTCGGGCGACCAACCCATTGGGGCGACTAATGTTCCATCGGGTCTGCGTTTCAAATGATCGTCCCAGAATTGCGTAATTTCTTTAATGATTGGATATCCGAAGCTTCTCAAATAGTTTTCATCCTTAGTAAAAGCATAATGCTCCCAAACGGCTTGAACATACCAGGCGCTTCCGGGTGTGTTCCATAAAAAGCTTTCACCGCCAAAAATGTTGTTTTCTGTACGCACCGTCCAGCCACGCACCCCCGGGTATTCCTTTTGTGTATTAACTTTTTTCACTTCCCTCATGCTATTTATATAATCGAGAAAAGGAAAGTGGCACTCTGATAGATTGGTAGGCTCGGCGAGCCAATAATTCATCTGGACGTTGATGTTTGAATGGTAATCACTTCTCCATGGCGGATTATTACTATTGTTCCATAACCCTTGTAAATTGGCTGGTAGTCCCCCTTTTCGGGATGAGCTTATAAGCAAATACCGGCCGTACTGGAAAAGCAACGATTCAAGTTCGGGATCATGCCTTTTCTTGTAATTCATAACCCGCCTGGAAGTTGGCAACTTCAGGATTGCCGCTGTGCTTCTTCCCAAATCTATGTTTACCCTTTTAAAGAGTTTGTTATAGTCTGATAGATGTCTGCCTAGCAATTGTTGGTAGGATTTTGAGGACGCCTGCTTAAGTGTCCTTGCTGTTATAACGCCTGGAGCTTCGCCTTTCCATTTTTGCGAACGCTTGTTACTGTAATCTGTAGCTGCCGACAGCAGCAGAGTAAACGCATTTGCTTTGGTTATTCTTAGCTGATATCCTCCTTTACCATCCGGTTCGGCGACACTTGTTCCCCCATCTGCTTTTAGAAGCAACTTTGCCTGATAAGCCATGCCGTTTTCAAGCACACCAGAAATGGTTAAGGACTTACTATCTGAACTCACCTTTCCGGGATGTGCATCCTTCAATCTTATAATGGCAGAATAGGCCGCTTTTTTATCTGCAGAGAATCGTAAAGCCATAACCTTGTCTGGATGGCTGCAAAAGTACTCCCGCGTATAGCTGATATTATTTTTAGTGTAATTGATGCGATGCAGCGATTTGCTGATATCAAGTTCTCTTATATAATCGCCGGAAACGTTTGCCGTATCCGTTTTCTCGCTCGTGAAATCAATGTATAGATCGCCGAAGGCTTGATAGGCTCCGGTATTTACTTCATCGCCCGTCCATAAACTAATCTCGTTAAATTGAATGTGCTCCTGCGCTATGCCGCCGAAAATCATTCCGCCCATTCTGCCATTCCCGATAGGATAGGCCTCTGTCATCCAGTCTTTGGCCGGTTTATTATCCCATAATTTCAAACTCCTGCGTATGTTGTTTTGGGCATAACTGTAGCAGATGCTTAATGTTAGTTGAGTGAATATCCCCAAAAGGATAAAGAAGCGGTGCTTGATATGCATCTTAATTTTAAAAGGAAGATTTACGGCTATATACCAAATATGGAAATAAACCACTTAAAAATCGTCTCTTAAAATTACAAATGCAATCTCTTGTTAATAACGTTACACTGTTCAGCTAACAATAGGCACCTCTTCTTTATGTTTAAATCGGTTAGACATTTTGCACCCGCTGTCTTGCCTTAAAACTCCCACCTATAAAACACATTTGGGAAGATCCCTAACGCATCATAAGAATTCCTCACTTCACCTTTCACTTCGTTATAGCTTTGACCTGTTAAATATGTTTTTCCAGTTACGTTAACAATGTCTAAACCTGTGCTCCAATTACTCGCTTTACGATTTCTTTTGAACGCAATTTTTAAATCTGGCTTGAAATATAAATCATCCTCCAGAGAGTAAGCTTTACTGTAATCTAAAACCGTATAGCCTTTCTGGCGTGATTCTATAATATTGACAGGGGTGAAGCGGGCTGGCCCGCCCACAACCATTCTAACATTTAATTGAATTAGGTTCTGCTTGCTCCGACCAACTCCCCATTCTTTACCTCCCACGAAAGTGACAAGATATTTGCGATCAAAACTGGTGGAACGTTCGCGACCTAAGATATCGGTATATAAAGACCGGAAGACAGAACCGGTAAGCATGTAATACGAGCCTTTATTGAAGAAGCGCTCAAGCGTAAACTCTAAGCCGTAGTTTTTGCCTTTACCTTTATTGTAAAAACGGTCGCGGCCGTAGTAAAAGCCTGCAGCATTTATAGCTGAAGAAGTTGCCTCTTCGTTAAAACCAACCGGGACATCAAACAGCGACTGATAATAAGTTTCGGCTTTGAAGCGAAGTGCAGAAGAAATGTTCCAATCATAAGCAAGTATTAAGTGGTGCGCCTTGCTCAAATCAAGGTTTCTATTACCGAGAGTGATGTTGCCAAATCCATCGTCTACCTGTCCTAAATAAGTTGAAGGCGCTTCTAAACGACTATGTAAACCGTATCCTGCAGAGATACTTTTGTTTCCGGAGATTTTAAATGAAGTGCTGAAGCGAGGCTCAATGGAATAGTTTCCGTTAAGGTTGTATCGCAAATAATGCAAACCGGTAACAAATGATACAGCGCCAGCGGGCCGATATTTCCATTGTGCAAATGCCTGCATATAAGAAGTGTTTCCTTTACTGTCAATCAGCAGTTCCCGCTTTCCCGGAATAGTGTCGTTAACCGAAATTGCAAAGTTTTTAAATTGAAGAAATGAAACATCGCCCCCGAGGCGAAGCGTACTTTTTGTTCCGAGACGATAATTTAAAGTACTGCTAAACCGTACAGCAGAGTTGGTAAATTGCTCTTCGTTTTTGATTTCTTTAACGAAATTATTTGTTAGGGAATCTGATTTGTATTTGTTTTGGCTGATATTGTACGATACTCCTGAGTAAATATAGCCTTTGGCAAGGTTGTGGGTGTAAGTAAGTCCGCTAATGCCAACTTTACTGTTGTACGTGTCGCTAAAGCGTTTGTACTTATCAACTTTCCAAAGCGTAGAATCTTTTTCGGCCGGGGTGTCGCTATTGCCGTCGCCGCCTATTCCGTAAAAGGAAAATACACCCGTTTTCACAGGAACGTTTACGTTGAAGATTAAATCCTGATAAAACGGGGCAAATTCGATTAATCCCGCTTTTTGAGCAATAGCTAATGAAGAGTAGCGATATTTAAATAAATATGAAGCCTTGCTTTTTGAGGAAAACGGACCTTCGGCACCGGCTTCCACACCCAAAGTACCGGCTTGAATGTTATACTCTCTTTTATCGGGATTTCCTTTCCGAAGCCGGATGTCGAATACGCCCGAAAGCGCATTTCCATATTCGGCGGCGAAGGCTCCGGTAGAAAAGTCGGAGTTTGCCAGAACCGAACTTGTGATCATACTTATTCCTCCAAAACTTGAACCTTCCTGCGAGTAATGATTCGGATTGTAAGTCTCCATTCCGGCAACCCGCCACAGCAAGCCTCTCGAAGAATTTCCTCTAATAATGATCTGATTACTTTCCGCACTACCGGTTTGTACGCCGGGATAAACGGCTACAGCTCTCGAAGGATCGTCGACACTTCCAGCGTAGCGCTGCGTTTCCTCAACCGAAAACATGCGGCTGCTTACTAAAGCCATATCGTTCAATGGGCGTTCTTTTGCAGGCTTTTTAGTGCTTGTGATAACTACTTCCTGAAGGTTTGTAAATGAAACCTCCATCTCAATGTTCAAAATGGTTTCTTTCCCGGATGAGACTTGAACATTTGGTAAGTCGACAGGAGTAAAACCTATTTTGCTAAAGCGAATATCAATCCGGCCAACCGGCACTTTTTCGATTACGAAATATCCCGCCTCGTTTGTTTTAGTGGTATACTCCGACAACTGTTTCACCGTAACGTTTGCGTAGGCAACAGGGCTTTTGGTCTCTTTGTCGATAAGCTGTCCCTTAACTGTTTGTAAATGTTGCGCTTTAAGCGAATGCGGAACAGTTAAAATTAAAAAGGCAACTAAAGCCGAGTTTAAAAGTATGCCGGTAAGTTTTTTTGTATAAGATTTAAGTTCCATTAAAGTATCATTTTTGAGTAAGACAATAAGCGGAGCAAATACCCCTACGCAGGTGTTAATTTTTTTTAGAGTTAATTTATCAGACAGTGCAAAGAAGCGTTTAAACGTTGAGTTTATCGTCTTTTTAAGCTTATCGGGACGTCCTAATGGGTATTGATAGACTTGGCGTGATTCACGCGGAGGGATTTGTCTTAAATCTTACTACAATTTTAAAATGTGGATAAGGACTTTTAAAAGCATTATTTAGAATTTGGAGAGGATTTGCGTTAGGGATTGGAGTGAAAATCCTTTTTGTCCGCCTCAGGAGGACAAAAAGATTACAACGAAAAGCCCGCCCGAACGCCCAACATCAAAATCAATAATCGAACTTGGGTTACTAGAGAAATGTTATAGTTTTACCAATCATGAATGTCACGCTGACTGTTTATTTATGCTTTATTGGCGCAGCTATTTGCAATATGGTATTGACATCTGTTTTGCTGGCATTGCGTGATGATGGTAAGCGGGATGCCAATTGGCTATTAGCATTACTGTTGATTTTTCTGGCAGCGAGTTTTTTTACCGATCTATTTATAGCAACAGGGTTTTATAACAGATTCCCCCACTGTTTAGGGTACGAGTCTTTCTTTACATTATCTCTAGGGCCATTATTGTACTACTATATAAGGCAACAAACCAGGCCCGACCAGCAGCCTAGAGCAGTTGATAGCCTGCATATTTTATGGTGGATAGTGTATGCTTTTTTGTTAAAGGACTTTTTTGTTAGTGATGATGCAACAAAACGGGCCCTGATTATGGACGTTGAATCCATCTCGAACTATACGCTTGCTAACAACTTTGTAGTGGCGCAACTACTGCTGTACGGCGTAGCTTGTTATAGAATGCTTGCAAGGCACAATCGCATTATAGAAGAGGTACTTTCTACGCCAGACGACAAACGTCTTACCTGGCTCCGGCATTTGCTGGCTGCCGCTGCAATATTATTCGCGGTTTGGGTAATCATTAACAATTTTACAGTAAATGAGAGTTTATTGGGCTTAACGCTTTTGATTTTTAGTTATTGGGTTGCATACAAAGCACTTGGTCAGGGACTGGTGTTTGACAAGCATTCAACAGAAGCGGTACTACCTATTTTCAGGGAGGAAGAGCCCGAACAGCGATACCGTAATTCAAACCTAACCCAAGCTGCAATAGAAACTATTGGTGCAAAGCTGACTAAGTTTATGGAGCAAACAGAGCCTTATCTTGATCCGGCACTTAGCTTAACAAGTCTTGCATCGCAATTAAATGTTAATCCCAACCACCTGTCACAAGTGCTAAACGAGGGCTTTAAGCTGAATTTTTATACTTTCATTAACCGTTATCGTGTTGAAGAAAGTAAGCGACTACTAGTCGACCCGGCGTTTGCTCATTACAGTATAATAGCTATTGCCGGTGAAGCGGGCTTCAATTCTAAATCGACCTTTAATAAGGTATTCCGCGAAATTACAGGCCTTTCACCTTCTGAATACGTTAAGCAGCAGCAACAAGCTAATAAGTAAGCGCTTATTTATTAGAATGGTAGTCAACGATTCTTACCGGGAAGTGCGTATCGATTAAGACGAGTAACAATTTTGCGGGAAACAGGCAATCGCATCATATACTTAATATGTCATTCTAAATTAGCTCTATGTATATTCTAAAAAATACCAGGTTTAAGCAATTAGTCATCTTGTGCATATTTAATTTCTTGTTTTTGGCTGCTTGGGGGCAAAAGGTTTACTTACCCTCAGAAGAATCGCTGAAAGGGCGAAAAACGCCAGATTGGTTCGGTGACGCTAAGCTCGGAATATTTATCCACTGGGGTTTATATTCGGTTCCGGGCTGGGCCAGGCCGGATTTCTCGGTTGAAAAGGTAACCGATTGGAAGCTTTTTTACCGAAGCAACCCTTATGCAGAATGGTATCTAAATTCTTTGCGAATATCCGGTTCGCCCACCGCCGAGTTTCATAAAACGAAATACGGTCCCAATTTCGACTATTATAATTTTAGAGATACTCTGGCACTTAAAACCAAAAATTGGAAAGCGGAACAGTGGGTGAAAATTTTTAAAGACATTGGAGCGAGGTATATAGTAATTACATCAAAACATCATGATGGGTTTATGATGTATCCCTCGAAAGTGGCGAACCCGTTTTTCGACAAAGATGAAATTACAAGTAAGCGGGATTTTATTGGCGAATTGGAAAAAGCTTCCCGCAATCAGGGTTTGAAGTTTGGTGTTTATTATTCTGGTGGATTGGATTGGACCTTTAATCAAAGTCCGGTTACTAATTTATGGCCAGATCTTTTTCAAAGTATGCCCACATCTGTAGCCTACACAGGTTATGCTGATTCTCATGTTCATGAGATTATTCATAGATATAAGCCTGATGTTTTGTGGAATGATGTGAATTACCCAAAGAATGGAGATTTTTTAGGCATTTTTTCGGAGCTTTTTAATATGAATCCTAATGCGGTGATAAACGATCGATGGGAAAAGTATAAGGAACTTTCTGATTATACCACTCCAGAGTACCAGGTGCTTGACAGTATTTCGCAAAAAAAATGGGAAACATGCAGAGGTTTAGGGTATTCTTTCGGTTTTAACCGCTTAGAGGACAACAAGCAGGTTATTGCATCTAAAGACTTAGTTCGCTTATTTGTTGATATTGTTAGTAAAAACGGCAATTTGCTTCTCAATGTGGGTCCAAAAGAAGATGGAACAATCCCCCAAATTCAACTCGACCGCCTTACTGATCTGGGAAACTGGCTGAAAATTAACGGAGAAGGAATTTATGATTCCAAAACCTGGAAAACATGGGGTTATAAGAATCCAAATGGGCTTGATTTAAGGTTTACAAAAAAGGGAAGCGACTTATATGTGTTTATATTCAATTTGCCGAAAAGCAATACCATACATGTTCCTGATTTAACAAGTTCGAAGAATTCCGAAGCTATTGCATTTAGTGATGTAAATCGAAAAGTTAAATTGCAAAAATCTGGCTCAGGAATCGATATTAAGCTTCCAGACAATCTAAAGCCTTCTTTTTGTACAATGGTTAAGATTACCAATATAGCAGACTGAGAAAGCCTTTTTTTAAAGCTGCTAGGACAAATAGGAGTGGGCTTTTTGGAAAAGTTCAAGCTGCTTCTATGGTTTCGGAAGCCCTGCTGTTTGCTCCAAGTCCTCATTCCGCACGCCGGGCCTGGCTTCATTGCGGGCTTTACGCGGCCATCAGGTATCAGGTTTAGATGGCAGGTGTACGGCTTCGTAAGGAGTTAATCTGTAACATCATTAAGCATTCTAAGAAAACGCAGAAATTACGGCCTTTTCTTAGAATGAAAATCCACTATTTATATTAAAATATCTTCCCTCTTTTGAAATTCCATACCCTACAGACAATAAAAGTCTGTTGTAGAAATTAATCCAGGTGCCGGGACCATAAGCGCTGTGCCATTTGTTTGATTCTGGCACGTTGCTAAATACACGCCCTGAATCAAAAAATCCAAATAAGCCAACGTTGCCGGTGAAAAGATAATTTCTAAACGTAGATAGTTTGAAACGTAGTTCTGAATTCTGATAGACGTAAGATCTCCCGGCAAACCTGTTATTCCTAAAGCCTCTCAAATTGGTGTTATTCCCAAGAAAGTTCGACTGAAAAAATTTATACTCGCCAAAGTTAGTTGCTCCGCCTAACTTAATGGCGGCTGTAACCGGGAAGTTGAAATTTGGGGTGGCATAAAATGATAAATCACTCTGCAACTGCAGGAAATTGTACTTAGTTTTATTTACCTCTGCAAAGTAACTTATATCATTAAACCACCTAACTCCAGACGTCGGAAATAAGGGGTCATTCACGAAGTCTATATTTGCGTAGGAGCGAAGGGTTGTAAATCTCGAAGGATTATCCAGGTCCTTCTTTTCATTTTCAACGAAGCTGCTACTTGTTAAAAAGTTATTAGCAGTTTTTTCGATCCAATAGATTTCATAACCCGGACCTATTCCAACTTTAAATGCCTGGGTGAAACGCCTTTGATAATAGGCAGTCAAAGAAATGTTCTTGGTTCTTACCCTGTAATCATCAATAACATCGCCGATATTGGTACTTGAATTCCCTTGGCCATAATAGTTGAAAGTATATTTGGGACCATTAAAAGCCGCATTAACAATGATGTCTTTATTAGTACCAAAGATTGAATAGATGTTTCCGGTATAGCTGATAGCATGAGCTTTAGTTCTTGGGGCAAAATTACCTTTCAGTAAATGCGTATAACTATAAGGCTCTTTTCTGAAGCCATAATGTTTAATAGAATAGCCGGCACCTATGAATAATCCGTCATCTGCATTATAATCTAATGACGGGATAGCAGAACTCTTATCATACTTAAAAGAGTTTCTGTTATACGCATGGACGCTAGGGTATTTTGAAATTTCTAACGAAGTGCTCTTACCAGGATTAATTGCTGCTTGATTGTCCTTTGAGTCATAAACGACGACGTTTCTTCCATTCTCTGTGGTATTATCAGCGAAGAAGTCTTCATCTTCGCCACCAACCACTCGTACTTTAATTTTGGATCCATCCCCTTTAACAATGATACTGTCTCTTCCTTTAAGCGCATAGATATTTAATTCCTTAGTTTCATCACTTAAAAAAGTGCGTTCAAAAACTTTGGTGTCTACTTTTCTCTCACTGTTTATTTTAAACACCGAAAGTGTGGTAAAATCGTCACGATTTTGGATGGATATATATTCGTGTTTATTTGTACCTGTGTAGCTTACTTCTTTACTTAATACCGAATAATATTCTTCCGCTGCTTCGGTGAGATTGTTTCGGCGAGATTTTAGCTTTTCAATTATTTCCTTGCCGGAAATATTAAATACTTCAGGAGGCATTTTTCTTGCTGCATCTTCAATTACTTTGTCGGTTAGCTTTGTTTGTACATCGAATGCAATTTGCAACCACTGCTGGCGGGTTAACTTATTCAAAAAGTTTCTGTCCAGGTTACGGGCAGCGATTGAAAGCTTCGCTACATCTTTAATTTTATACTCAAAAGACTGAAGATCAGGAACTAACTTGGTTATTAATCTGGGTAAGACACCATCATACTTGGTGAAAGCCTGGTCGCGGTCGCGGGGAATTGGGCGATACAGGGAACCTTTGGGCTTTTTAAATTCCGCCCATCTCCATTGATCTTCGTGCCTGTCCCAATCGTTTATCAGAATATCAAATAAACGGGCCTTTAAGTACATCACCTGATCAACCTCGTTATCATTATCTTTTTGGAGCTGTTCATAAAGCTTATGCGTGCTTATTGCA
>DASVRX010000327.1:0-18530 GCA_036388375.1 Pedobacter sp.
TTACAAAATAAGTGCTGCCGACGTAATGCGATCGGTGAACGCTAACAATAATGAAGCTGGCGGAAGGAAGTTTGAGATGAGCGATATCGGATACATCATCAAAACAACCGGTTACCTGAAATCAATTTCAGAGATCGAAAACCTGCCGGTGCAAACCAGAAACTCCATCCCCGTAAGGATAAGAGATATCGGAACAGTTGAAATGTCCGGCGAAAGCCGCCTTGGAATTCTCGATTATAACGGACAAGGCGAAGCGGTTGGCGGTATCGCAGTTCTTCGTTACGGCGAAAATGCCGACGAAGTTATTGACCGCCTTAAAATCAAAATGGAAGAAGTTAGTAAAGGCTTGCCTGCCGGAGTGAAGTTTAATATTGTTTACGATCGGGGAAAACTCATTGAGGAATCGATTTCGTCTATTAAAACTACACTGATCGAGGAGATGATTGTAGTTTCGATCATTGTTCTTTTGTTCCTTTTGCACTGGCGCAGCGCCATCAGCATCCTGATTCAAATACCTGTATCAATTGCGGCAAGCTTTATTTTGTTGAACGCGTTCGATATCAGTTCAAATATCATGTCGCTTACCGGCATAGCCCTGGCAATCGGAGTGATTGTAGATAATGGAATTATCATGGCTGAAAATGCTTACCGGCACCTTGCTGTAAGGCAGGCAGAGTTAACCTCGATAAAAAATGGAGGGACAAATGTTTAATCAGTTTCTACAGTATTTTAAACGAGACAAGAAAGACTACGTAGCGCTTCCTGAAGAAGAGCGTATGCAAATTATCGAGCAATCGTCGAAGCAGGTTTCGCGAGGGGTTTTCTATTCTACGGTCATTATCATTACCTCGTTTCTCCCGGTGTTTCTATTAACCGGACAGGAAGGAAAGCTCTTTCATCCACTGGCTTACACCAAAACATTCATCCTGATTATTGATGCTTTGCTAGTAGTAACGCTGGCTCCGGTATTGATTTCCTTTTTTATGAAAGGGCGTTTTCGTACAGAAAATGAAAATCCGATTAACCGGAAATTGGAAAGCTGGTACGAACCGATGATTCGGCGTTGCATAAAACACCGGAAGATTACGATAGGAGTAAATATTTTGGCCGTTTTAATCAGCATCCCTTTGCTGATGAGTATGGGGCGGGAGTTTATGCCGCCGCTCGACGAACAGTCCGTTTTGTTTATGCCGGTGACGTTGCCGGATGTTTCTAACGCTGAGATTAAACGCATTCTTCAGGTTCAGGACAAAATTATTAAATCTGTACCTGAGGTTGATCAGGTATTAGGAAAAGCGGGCCGTGCCAGCACAGCTACAGATAACTCGCCTGTGAGTATGATCGAAACAATCATCACACTCAAGCCAAAAAGCCAGTGGCGGGCAGGCTTAACTAAGAAAGAACTTATTAATGAGCTTGATGCCAAGCTTCAAATTCCTGGTGTGGTAAATGGCTGGACGCAGCCCATCATTAACCGGATTAACATGCTTTCGACCGGTATTCGTACCGATGTGGGCGTGAAAGTTTATGGTCAGGATTTAGAGCAGATTAATAAAGTGTCGAAGAATGTGCATTCGCTTTTGCAAAATATAAATGGTGTTAAGGATGTGTACGTTGAGCCCGTTACCGGAGGAAAATATCTCGAAATTGATATTAAACGTGAACAACTGGAGCGTTATGGATTAACCGTAAACGATGTAAATGCAACGGTAGAAACAGCCATTGGCGGTGCACCTTTTGCAACAACCGTTGAAGGTCGGCGCCGTTTCAGCATCAATCTTCGGCTTGGGCAGGAGTATCGCAACAGCATCGAACGTTTAAAACGCATTCCTTTAAATTCGCCCGGTGCAGGAACCATCCCCTTATCTGCGGTTACCGAAATACGGTTTGTAAACGGCCCACCAATGATTACCTCAGAAAACGCTGTTTTAAGAGGTGCAGTAATGTTCAATGTTAGGGAAAGAGATTTGGGAAATACCGTTCAGGAGGCGATTGAAAAGCTGAACAAAGAACTTAGTTTACCGCAGGGTGCTTATATCGAATGGAGTGGGCAGTATGAGAATTTAATCCGCGGACAGCGTACATTGTTCTATATCGTCCCCATCGTTTTAGCTATCATTTTTCTTTCGCTGTACCTGGCTTTTAAATCCTTACGGGAAGCCTTTTTAAGCTTAATTACAATCCCTTTCGCGCTGATCGGAGGCGCCTATCTGGTGTATTTTTGGGGCGTAAATCTTTCGGTGGCGGTGGCGGTAGGTTTTATTGCGCTCTTTGGTATCGCTGTTGAAACCGGTGTAGTTATGGTTATTTATTTGAATGATGCGATGCGTCAATTAGTTGCCTTAAGAGGGAATTCCAGAGAAACAATCAGTAGAGAAGAATTGAGGGAGTTTGTAATTGCTGGTGCAGCTAAACGTTTGCGGCCAAAAATTATGACGGTTTGTGTGGCGTTGTTTGGACTAATTCCGGTGCTTTGGTCGCAGGGAGTTGGAAGCGATGTGATGCAGCCTATTGTACTGCCAATGATTGGAGGAGTGCTTACTTCTTCGATCCATATTTTGATTGTTACGCCGCTGATCTTTCTAATGACAAAAGAATACGAGTTGAAAAAATTTGGAAAAATGGAGGTGCATGATGCTCACTAGGGGTAGTTTATTAGGTACAAGTTCATTAGGGATTAATTGTGCAGCCAATACTAAGCATCCAGTTTGTCGTTTCGACGATAGGAGAAATCTACGCCGTTTTGAGGAGGGTAGTTTGCTAAAAGATCTCTCCTTAGGTCGAGATGACAAAGCGCCAAACAATACGTTAGTTTTAAACGGTTTCCCCGATGCTAAGCATCAAGTTTGTCATTTCGACTATAAGAGAAATATAAAGCGTATAAGTGGTTTGCTAAAAAATCTCTCCTTTGGTCGAGATGACAAAGCGCCCTTGATTGCCAAGAAATTATTCGGTTTTAGGAGGGTTGCAGCGGTACTGACTTTAATGTGTTTAATGATATTTAATTCCTCTGCACAAGAAGCGATGTCTTTAGACCAGATTCTTAAAGAAATCCAAACTAATAACCCATCATTACAAGCTTTTGAAAGTCAGGCGAAAAGCCAGGAGGCGCGGGTTGAAGGTGCAGGTTCCTGGATGGCTCCGATGATTGGCGCCGGTACGTTTATGACGCCTTATCCCGGCCAGAGTATGGTTGAAGATAGCGACAGAGGTGCTTTTATGATTTCGGCTGAGCAGGATATCCCTAACCCGGCAAAGACAAAAGCAAAAAGAGAATACCTCGGCACCTTAGCTGACACGTACAGATTGGGCAGATCTGAGCGGTTTAATGAGCTACGCAGCCGTGCCCGCCTGCTTTATTTCGATTTGATTATCGCTTCAAAGCGGATAAAATTTCAAAACGAAAACCGCCGGATTATGCAAACGATGAAGAAGCTGGCTGATATTCGTTACCCCTACAATCAGGGCAGGTTGAATGAGGTTTTCAAAGCCGATGGTCGTTTAGCTGAAGCAGATAACATGCTTCTGATGACCGAGAATCAGATTAAAGCGAATAAAATCGCGTTAAACGCTTTGATGAATCGGGAGGCAACAGCCGAACTGAAGATTGATACAGATCATGCAGTGACATTTACACCATTGGCTCTGCTTGATTCCAGTTACCTGGCCGAAACCAGAAGCGATATTCGCCACATGGAGCATAATATTCACTCCATGCGAGCCAATATCAGGCAAATGCAGCAGGAAGCGAAACCAGATTTTAGATTGCGTTTTGATCACATGGCGAATTATTCGGCCATGATGCCGAACCAATTTACGGTGATGGGAATGCTGTCGATTCCGATAGCACCATGGTCCTCGAAGATGTATAAGTCGGAAATTAAATCAATGAATTTTGAGATTGATGCCATGCACCAGCAAAAGGCTGGCATGCTTACCGAAATGCTAGGTATGGCTAAATCAATGGAAATCGAATTAAACTCTATGCAGCAGCAGTTAGAGCGGTATGAAAAGAAGATTCTTCCGGTTTTGAAAAAGAGCCTTGATGTTTCGCTGCTTTCTTACCAGGAAAATAAGATGGATTTAACAATGGTGATCGACAGTTGGGAAGCGCTTAATATGAGCCAGATGAATTACCTGGAGGCGATGCAGCGATACTATAAAATGATTGCGGAATATGAGAAAAGTATTGAAAGATAAGCTGCATCTCACGGGCATTCTGATTGTCTTGCTACTGGTCATCGCTTGTAATAATACATCGGAAACGGGCGAAGAGCATAATCACGCGAACGCAAAATTCACCTGCCCTATGCATCCGCAAGTTGTGGCCGATAAATCGGGTGCTTGCCCGATTTGTCACATGGATCTGGTGCCGGTTAACAGAAATACATCGCATACAAAGGTTGATGCGAGTCTGGAAAATCTGATCAAACCCACTAATCAACTGGTGCTTTCCGGCATTCGAACGGTTAAACCCACAGATGGTGTGCGTACCGCAAATTTGCAGGTGCAAGGGGTTATTAATTACGACACCAATAATTGGAACACCGTTTCGAGTAGGGTAGGTGGAAGGGTTGAGCGATTGTATATAAAATACAATTATCAGTATGTGAGCAAGGGCCAAAAACTGATGGATATTTACAGTCCGGACCTGGCCAATGCGCAGCAGGAATTACTTTACCTAAAAGCAAGTGGCGATAAAACTTTGCTGGAAGCAGCGAAGACCAAACTTCGACTGCTCGGGGCATCGAATGAGCAGATAAACCAGGTTATCAGAACAGGCAAAGTTGATTACACTTTCAGTATGTATAGCCCGTATTCCGGTTATGTAGCCGAGCAAAAAACTTCGGGGACAACCAACACCGGTGCTTCTCAAAATGGAACGGTGATTAGCCAGGAGGGGGGTGAATCTGGGATGAATAGTATGTCTGAAGGAGCAGGGCTTTCACCCCCGCAGGTTCCGCAGGTTGAGAGTAATTCACCGCTTCTAATCAGGGAGGGGCAGTATCTTAATGCAGGGCAGAAATTGTTCAGTTTGATTAACGCGAATTCGGTTTGGGCGGAGTTTTTTGTCGGATCGGATCAATTGTCGATCTTGAAAAAAGGAACAGCTGTTCAGGTCACTTCAATCGATAATGCAAATCAAAAATCGTTTAGTAAAATAAGCTTAATTCAGCCTTATTATAGCGAGGGAACGTCTTTTTCTCTATTGCGGGCAAAAATCAATAACCAGGATAAAACCTGGAAAATCGGACAGCTTATCACCGTGAAGGCTGATGTTGACAATAAGTTTGGAACCTGGCTTCCCCGAACGGCAGTGCTACATTTAGGATCGCGATATGTAAGTTTCGTTAAAAAAGACGGAACCTTTGTTCCAGCGTATGTTCAAGTAAATGAGCAGCGCGGCGAATGGGTGGATATCGGTGATAGCTTATCGAAAACCTCCGAGGTTGCAGTTAATGCATGGTTTATGGTAGATAGCGAAAGTTTTGTGAAAGTGGATAGTTTAAAAATTGATTAGGTATGAGAGTATTGAACTTAACTAACAATGGTAAATTTTGGGTGTTGCCGATGTTGCTGTTTACTTTCATGGTTGCCTGCAAATCTAAGTCATCGGATGACTCGAGTCATCCGATGACTAACCATGATCATCAGGGCCAGCAATACACTTGCCCTATGCATCCTCAAATTGTGAGCGACAAGGCTGGCACATGTCCTATCTGTAAAATGGATTTGATGCCTGTAAAAAATACCGGCACAGAAACATCGCTCATGCTAAGCGAAAGTCAGATGCAGCTTGCGAACATTCGAACCACTAAAGTCGGCGAAGGAAGTTTTAGTACGTCTAAAAGTTTAACGGGCAGACTGGTAACTAACCCTCAAAGTACAGAGTTGGTGTCCAGCCGTTTACCGGGAAGAATTGAACGGCTTTATGTGAAGGAAACAGGTCAGCAGGTTTCAAAGGGGCAGCCTTTGTATCAAATTTATAGCGAGCAGTTGCAGGTGTTGCAGCAAGATTATTTATTTCAGGCAAGACAGGTATCCGCCTTTCCGGGAGAAAGGATTTATGTATCGCTTCGTGAAGCAGCGAGTAATAAGCTGAAGCTTTTTGGATACTCGGATGCACAAATAAGATCTTTGGGTAACGCTAACCAGACATCACCAACCGTTACTATTTATGCTCAGACTTCGGGGGTAGCGAGTGAAATTATGGTAACCGAAGGCCAATACATTAGCGAAGGCAGTGGCATTATCAGGCTCGAAAATTTTGGCAGGTTATGGGTAGAGGCTGATGTCTATCCATCGGAGATTAACCAGGTTAAATTAGGATCTATACTAAAAGTTGTGGTAAACGGATTTGGCGGCTTGGTGCAAAATGCGAGGGTAGACTTTATTAGTCCGGCTATCGATCCATCTTCCCAGCGTTTAACTATTCGGGCGGCTATCGATAATGCTTCCGGCAGGTTTCAGGCAGGCATGCAGGCCAATGTGCTCTTATCTACGGGTACAATCGCGAAAGCGGTGAGTTTACCTGTTGAAGCTGTTATTCGGGATGAAAATGGTGCTCGGGTATGGATTAAAGCGAATAATAGCTTTACGGAACGAAAGGTAATTACCGGCGCTGAAGATGCCAGCCAAATAGTGGTAACTTCGGGTATAGCCAACGGAGAGGAAGTAGTAAGTTCGGGAGCTTATTTGTTACATAGTGAATCAGTATTAAAAAAGGGCGGGGCGCAATAGTTGCTACCTGCCAAATGTTATAAATTAACCAAAAAACAATATCAAATGAAGATCAACAAAATCGCAATCATTGGCCTTGCTTCAATGTTTGCCATCACAACAGCATGTACATCTGGTACTAAGACAGCCGATCATGAGACAAAGGATCATGAGGCTGCAACAGGCGAAGCCGCATCAGCAGAGGCCGGAAGCCCAAAGTTTAAGGACGAAAAGATAACAGCTGTTTATCAGCATTACATCCACCTCAAAACGGCGTTGGTAAAGTCGGATGTGAAGGAAGCGCAGACTGGAGCAACGGCTTTAAATGCGGCGCTGACTGATGCCGGAAATAAAAAGGCTGCTGGATTTGCCTCGGCAGTTGCAGCATCTTCAGATATTAAGGTTCAGCGCGCCAGCTTTGATGAGCTAACTGCTGAAGTGGAATCTGCTATTAAAACCGCCGGATTGGCTTCGGGGAAAGTTTACAAACAATACTGCCCTATGGCGAAAGACGGCGAAGGCGCTTATTGGCTTGCTAGCGAATCTGAAATTAATAATCCGTATTTCGGGGATGAAATGTTGAAGTGCGGTGAGGTGAAGGAAGAGATAAAGTAGATGAAGATAAATTTAGCTAATGTAACACAGTCAGCTTTAAAGGCTGACTGTGTTTTTTTTGAAGCCCGTGTTGTTTGAGGTAAATGAAAATATATGTAAGTTACAAGGATTTAGCGACTCATGATACTTTACTTTCTGATTTGTGTGCTCCTCGTTTTAATTGCAGGAGGAATAATCTATTTGTTTTATTGGATACCTAAGAGGTTAGGATATCCAACGGCAGGTCGAATATTAGCAACTGTCATAACTTTATCTCTTTGCATTACTGTTGCTTTAAATGTTTTCGACGACGAACTTTTTTCAAAAAATGACGCTGAGGAATTACTTGCAGAACAAGACCTAAAACTCACCGACAATTTTGAAATACTCGAAAATAAATCCATGGCTGGAATTGGCGACTACTATCATACATTTACATTGCGGGTATCTGAAAAGGATAAAAAAACAATCATAGGTAAAATCAAAAGCTCGTCAAACTTTACCGTTGTTAAGGAAATGGAATCAGCGAGATATTCCGATAACCCTTACGACTATTACTCAGGTCCTAAAAGAATAAAAAACTATGAAACTGAGACTCAATTTGTGAGAGAGCTGTTTGAACCCAAGGGGCAAGGCTACGCTCCTACTTTTAGAAAAATTGAGATTGAAAAAGCTGAAAACAAGTTAATATTCGAGGACATCGACGAATAGAACTGTAAACAACATGGATTTTGCAAAATTGCGGGTGACATATTTCTAGGAAAAATCTACATTTAACTAACTTTTAAACCGTATTGATAATTGAGGTGCTATTCTTCATCTACGCAAAGCCTTAACCATAGGTAATCGTATTAAAAATACAAAATATCCCTTTTACTAGAGTAAAATAGAAGGTTTTCCTTAATTAAGTTTTCTGGCGGATTTTGAATGGTATTAAAGAAATTAAAAAGTAATGCTTAATTCAATTATAATTACAATTACTATTGAAAGTATAGAATACAATATTTTCATTAGCCCATTCTCTTTGCATTCCAAGAAACAACTCGATATCAAATCTGAAAAATTTGATAGGCTGTTTTTTTATAACCAGTTGAAGGATAATGAATATGAGACAAAGGTTCAACAAAACTTCATAGATAAACAATTTATATCAGATAAGTATATAATAAACTACGGGCAAGACTTTGAAAAGTATTATTTAGGAAGCTGCAAAGTTGATTTCGATTCAAAACGTTTGTGGCAATGGGAAGGAAATTCAAATAAGTTTCGTGAAGAAGACGCAGAAGTTTTAGCTGATTATCTATTCAATCATAGCTCCAAACATCAATCCATAATTATGTTTACTCCTACTAAACCATCTGATATAAATTTAACTAAAGGCCCTATCAATTTCTAACAATCACCTTAATGCAGATGTTCAACCCGCAATAGCAGTACCAACCTTACATCTCTAAACCCGATAATAGTGAAAAGCGTGCGTCAGCCTCAGCTGAGGAAGGCTTGTAACGGATAGCGGGGCTGCGGAATCCATGAAACTGATAAGGTGATTTTCTAAATTGCATTCTATTTGTTATTACTTTAGTATCCTGAACCAGAGATCTATCAAATGTCAGACAGGCTTCTACTAATCGAAATATTTAGGCACACCGGCCTCTCAAGCGAAAACCTAAAAACTGTGGTGGACAGCTTTAAGCAAGTTTCCTTTAAGAAGAACGACTATGTTTTAGAAGAAGGGCAAACCGCTAACGAGTATTTTTTTATCGAAAGCGGCTTTATGCGTTCGTTTGTAAGGGACATAAAGGGCAACGATATTACCACTGCGTTTTATTCAAGCAAAGCTTTGGTTCTTGAAGTGTCGTCCTTTTTTTTACGAATACCTACAAAGGAGAATATACAAGCGTTAACCGATTGCATTTGCTGGAAAATCAGCTTTGAAGAGTTTCAAACGCTGTTTCACCAGATGGAAGGCTTTAGAGAGGCTGGCAGAAAGCGGCTGGTTAACGGGTATTCTTCTTTGAAGCAAAGAAGCTTGTCGATGATTACCGAAACTGCTGATGTGAGATATCTTCAGCTGCTAAAGGAGCACCCTGAAGTATTTAAGTATGCGCCGTTGAAATATATTGCAACCTACCTGGGCATAACCGATACGTCTCTCAGCAGAATTAGAAAAGAACTGGTAAGGAAATGATGTGATCTTGTCATATGGCAAGATGCTTTCTCGAAATAAGTCTTTCCTTTGTGGTGTTATCCCAACAATATGGTAAAGTATATATTTGAAAACTCTGTAGCACAAGAAGTTGTAAGTCGTATTAATAAGCTAGATACTCAGTCTAAACCTCAATGGGGGAAGATGAATGTTGCCCAAATGCTTGCGCATTGCAACGTTACTTACGAGATGGTGTATGAGCCGGAAAAACACAAAAAGCCTAATGCGTTTTTAAAGTTTATTCTGAAGACGTTTGTGAAAAAGGTGGTTACAAATGAGGTAGCGTATAAGCAGAACAATAAAACTGCGCCTCAATTCATAATAACTGATTTAAGGGATTTTGAAAAAGAGAAGAGCCGTTTAGTTGAATATATAAATCGTACTCAGCAATTAGGTGAATCGCATTTCGAGGGAAAAGAATCGCATTCGTTTGGTGTTCTGAACAGGAATGAATGGAACAATATGTTTTACAAGCATCTGGACCATCATCTGAAGCAATTCGGGGCTTAACTGCCTGATTGATTCCAGCTATGATTTTCATTTCTTGATGATGTTAAGCGATATTCCGGGCTACGTTTCATTACTCTTTGGCCTGACTGTTATTGCCGCAATTTTATGGTTCTATTTCGTCTCGCGGTCGCGATTAGTTTTGGGGTTACTTATTTGCTGGGCGATTCTGCAGTCTATTTTGGCTTTAAGCGGGACCTGTTTGGATGTGCAGAGCATGCCTCCGAAAATGATACTCTTTGGTATTGCGCCGACGGTGATTTTGATGGTGTATCTCTTCAGCACAAAGACTGGCAGAATGTTCATTGAGAGCTTGAATCTTAAGCCGCTAACATACTTTCATACAATTAGAATTCCGGTAGAAGTAGTTTTGGCCTTACTCTTCCATCATGGCGCTGTTTCCGTATTAATGACCTATGAGGGAACTAATTTTGATTTATTTTCCGGTTTAACAGCGCCCTTAGTTGCCTACTTATGTTTTCGTTCCTCTTCCGTCAAAACCAAATTATTGCTTAGCTGGAATATAATATGTCTGCTTCTTTTGTTGAACGTTGTCATCACATCAGCATTGGCTACTCCGTTCCCCTTTCAAATGCTTTCCTTGGATCAACCCAATGTTGCAATCCTATATTTTCCCTTTAATCTTTTGCCTACAGTGGTTGTGCCATTGGTGTTGTTTTCTCATTTGGTAGCAGTCTACAAACTGACCATGAAGAATGGTTAGCAATCCGGAGCTTGAGAGAAGAAAATCGGTGAAGGTGCTTAGGTGATTTTACTTCTCAAAAGTTCAAATCTTTAGGAAGTCTTTATTGGCCTTACCAGATTTCTCCACAAAGGTTGAACCTTTCCA
Organism: Pedobacter sp.; assembly: GCA_036388375.1. Lineage (GTDB taxonomy): Bacteria > Bacteroidota > Bacteroidia > Sphingobacteriales > Sphingobacteriaceae > Paradesertivirga. Next base: position 10,878 of record DASVRX010000327.1, read on the forward strand.
TCTAAACCCGATAATAGTGAAAAGCGAGCCGTAGCCTACAGCGGAGGGAAGCTTGTAACGGATAGCGGGACTGCATGATCCTATAAAACCGCAACCTGATTTCCTCTTCTTTCGAATCATGTTCCCGCTATCAGACGAGTTTTTTTCTTGCTTTTAAAACTTGTTGGCTTTTATTCTGTAATAAATGCAATGGAAAAACATTTGTACGAAACCGGCATTATCGGTAATTGTGCGTTCCTGGCACATGTTCATAAAAACACGAATATTTCTTGGCTCTGCTGGCCCCGCTTTGATAGCACTTTCGTTTTTGGATCTTTATTAGACGTTAACAAGGGTGGCGAATTTTCGATTTTACCGGCTGCAGAATATACTTCAAACCAATTTTACCTTGAAAACACCAATGTGTTATGTACCGAGATCACTTGCGAAAACGGTAAATACAGGGTTGTTGATGTAGCGCCCAGGTTTCAAAAGTACGACCGTTTTTTTAAGCCTTTAATGCTTATCAGGAAGATTGAACCGATTGAAGGAAACCCCAGAATAAGGGTTCGTTGCGAGCCGGTTACTGATTATGGGGCACGCAAATTGAAACCTCATAGAGGAAGCAATCACATTGAATTTGAGGGCGGGGATGATATGATGCGCCTGACCACCAATATCCCCATAAGCTATTTATCGGATGACATCTATTTTGTGTTAAACGAAGTAAAATATCTGGTTTTGACGTACGGGCAGCCGTTGGAAGCGCCCTTGGCAAGTACTGCCGAAACCTTTATCAGAGAAACCGTTAGCTATTGGCGCACCTGGATTAAGCACTCGAATATGGCTGGTTTTTACCAGGAATATGTGATCAGATCGGCCCTGGCTTTAAAAATACATCAGTACGAGGATACAGGGGCGATTATTGCGGCCAGTACAACCAGTTTGCCTGAATATGATGGAAGTGGACGGAACTGGGACTATCGGTTTTGCTGGCTGCGAGACACGTATTATGTAATTTCGGCGCTAAATCATATTGGCCATTTTGAGGAAATGGAGCGGTATTTCAATTACGTTGCGGGAATTTCTGTGTCGGAAAGTTACCGCTACCAGCCGCTTTATGCCATTGATGGGAAGAGTGAGCTCGAAGAAAAGGTGATGGAGCATTTGGACGGATATCGTGGAAACAAGCCGGTGAGAGTTGGAAATCAGGCGTCGGAACACATTCAAAATGATATTTACGGGCAGGTGATGATTTCGATTATGCCGCTATATATCGATCATCGCTTTGTGTTTAGGGAGCGGAAAGATTCTATTCGCTGGATTGAAACGGTACTTACAAAAATTGAACGCACGATTGATGAGAAGGATGCCGGAATCTGGGAATTTAGGAATATTGCCAATGTGCATTGTTACAGCAATCTTTTCCAGTGGGCGGGTTGTTCTGCGGCGGCAAAAATGGCTCGTACGATAGATAACAAAGAACTTGAAGAAAAGGCGCTTATGTTGCAGGCCAAGGCAGCTGCACATATCGAAAGCTGTTACGACCCGGTGCGCAAAGTTTATACAAACGCTGCCGGCGGCACGCATCTGGATGCAAGTACGCTGCAGCTGATTATGATGAATTACCTTGATCCGGCGTCGGACCGGGCCAAGGATCATCTTAAAGCATTGGAAGCCGAGCTGAAAACGCCGAAAGGGTTGTTTTACCGTTATCTGCACGAAGATGATTTCGGGAAACCAAAAACTACATTTTTGATTTGCGCATTCTGGTATGTTGAAGCATTGGCCTGCGTCGGTCGCTTAGACGATGCGATTCGTGAATTTGAACACATTATTCAGTATTGCAATCATTTGAAGCTTTTCAGCGAAGATGTTGATGAAAATACCGGAAGTCAGTGGGGTAATTTCCCACAGGCTTACAGCCATGTGGGATTAATGAATGCGGCTTATCGTATTGCAATAAAGCTGGACAAGCCGGTATTTCTTTAACGGGCTTCGGAAGAAGTAAGGCTAAGTGTTTTAAGAAAACGCCTTACTTCTTTATGATCGTCCAAATAAAATCTGGCCGCAGAAATGTGACCGCAGACCTTAATTGTGTAGGCATCTTGAGGCAAGGCTTTGAAGATATCTTCATCTGTATGATCATCGCCGATAGCTAAAACAAAATCATAGTTTTTGTTCTCAATCCATTTTGCTGCAGCTTTGCCTTTGTTCACTTCGATGTTTTTTACTTCTACAACTTTACTCCCCGGAAGGATTTGCAGGCCTTTGTCGGCCGTCATAACACGCAGGTCGTTCATTACCTCATTTGCTCGTAAATCGCCTAAACCTTCTTCTACTTTGCGGTAATGAAATACCAACGAAAAACTTTTTTCTTCGATAAAAGAACCAGGCGTGCGGTCTACATAAGTTTCCAAAACAGATAAAATTTCCTGTTTCCAGGAATTGTCTAAGCCTGGAAGCAGCACCCAATCTTCCTGCTGAATTTTACTCCACACACCATGTTCTGCGATGATATCAAGAGGCAGGTTTCCAAACCATTCTTCAAGATTTTTATGCCGCCTGCCACTGATAATCACCACATGATTTGCCGGATCTGCGCATAACTGATGCAGTAAATCGTACAGTTCTTCATCAGGCGAAGCCATGTTAACATTTGGTTGAAAGCCAACCAGGGTTCCGTCATAGTCAAGAAAAATGATCCTTTTAGCCGCGTTTTTGTAATCTTGTTTTAGGATGTTTTTGCTTTCGCCCACAAGTAGTTTTGCCTTAAGCGATTCCTGGAGCTTCTTCACCTCCTTTAATCTCTCCATATAAATTTTAACCCAATGGTTTATGTTGAATTTTGATACCATTTCCCGAAGCTGTTTCATTCTGCATTGCTGCTCAGCTTCATCCATATTAATCGCCTGGATCATCGCCCGGTAGATTTCACCAATATTATTGGGATTAACAATCAGGGCATCCACCAATTCCTTTGCTGCGCCAGCCATCTCACTTAAGATTAGCACACCATTATTATTGGTGCGACTGGCGATGTACTCCTTGCACACCAGATTCATACCATCCCTCATGGGGGTAACCAGGCAAATGTTGGCCATGCTGTAAAGTGCAGATAGCAACTCTTCATCAACTGAGCGATAATAATAATGTACAGGGAGCCAGTTTAAGGTGCGGTAGCGAGAATTTATGTTACCAACCATCTTGTCTATCTCATCGCGCAATTCTTTGTAATGAGGAACAGTATCTCTTGACGGTACCACGATCATGTAAAGAATAATCTTTTCGACATGTTCCGGGTTGAGTTGAAGTAAGAGATCAAACGCCTGTAACCGTTGAATGATGCCTTTGCTATAGTCTAGCCGGTCTATGGAAAGTACCATGGTGTTGCCGTTAAAGCTTTGTTTTAACTCGGCAACTTGGTATATAACGCCTTTTTGAGATGGCATTTCTTCGAATTTTTTGTTGTCGATACCCATAGGGAAAGACTCGACAACAACCGACCGGCCTTTAAATGTTATAACGTTTGATAAGGAATGTACAGGCAAAATTCGGGTAGCCGAACTTAAAAAATGCCTTACATCATCAAACGTATGGAACCCTAACAAGTCGGCGCCCAACATACCTTCGATCAATTCAGTTCTCCAGGGGATTAGCCTGAACAGTTCTGAAGTTGGGAACGGAATGTGCTGAAAAAAACCGATGGTTATCTCGGGTTGTTCGGCCCGTATCAATCCGGGTAGCAACAGTAGCTGATAATCGTGTACCCAGATGATGTCATCGGGCTCGGCAATTTCTAAAATAATGTTTTTAAACTTCGCATTAACAGCCTGGTAGCTTTCCCAGTACGTTTGCTCGTAAATGGCGTAAGTGGGATGGTAGTGAAAAACAGGCCAAAGCACCTCGTTCGAAAAGCCTTCGTAAAACAGGCTGATTTCTTCGTGGCTCAGAAATACAGGCAACAGGTTTTTTTCAGCCAGTTTGTCTTTTACGGTATGTTCCTGCTCGGGCGACAGGCTGTCAATTCCCGGCCAGCCAATCCACACATTATCGCCCTGTTTATAGATAGAACCCAGGCCGGTCGCAAGCCCACCTTCACTTTGCTTAAGTTCAAACTCGCCATTGTTCTCGCTAATCTTAATGGGAAGGCGGTTTGATATAATGATTGTTTTGCCCATACCAATAAAAGCTTTCTACCCCTAAAAAGGTTTTGCGTTATTCCATTCGGGATTTTAGCGTGCTTTATCAACATTACTTATCAACAATTCCTGATAAAACTATTTTTTCTTAAACAGAACCGAATGTAAATGAGGGTGTTAAAGAAGCGGTTAATCATCTAAATGAAAACATAACACCAATTAAGTCATGACACCTAATCAAGCGCTCTCAATAAAAAATTGGATTAAGGGAATGGGGTTTAAGCTCACAAAATCCCATATACTCGAGCATCGCACCAAGAAAATTAAATATTATACTCTTGATAACTTTGGCGTTTACGAAGAGATTACCCCCTTAAAAAAGGCAGAAGCTAATGCTGATAAAGAATTGAAGTACATTTCATGGACACCCTGGGGCGATCACTTTGAAGTTAATTCTGTAAAAGATCTAAGTAAAGCTTACGATGATTTTATAAGATACAACCCAAACGTAGTGTTGAATTAGATTGAAATTGACTTTAGTTTTTCTGCCAGCACCTCCGAAATTTTCCGGTAGGATTCTATAGTCCAACCGGCAACGTGCGGACTAAGTAATACGCGCCCTTCATTTATCAGTTCATTAAACCATGGTTGGGATGAAAGCGCAGGAAACTTTTCTTGCTCAAGTACATCAAGCGCGGCGCCTAAAATCTTACCGCTTTTAATGGCGTTTAAAACGGATTGTGTGTTTACAATCTCGCCTCTCGCCGTATTCAAAAAGAAAATTGGTTTTTTGAAGTGAAAAAAATACTCATCGTTTACCAATTGCATTGTTTCCCTTTTCAGGGGAATGTTGAGGCTTAATATATCCGAATACTTTACAATTTGCTCCATGCTAACCTCCTGAGCAAACTCATCGCTAAAGCCAGATTTATATTTATCGTAAGCAATTACAGTCACTTCAAAGCTTTTTAACCTTTTAGCAAAGCTTCTACCCATGTATCCGTAGCCGATGATGCCAATAGTTTTTCCCTTCAATTCATAACCCCGGTTACCTTCTCTGTCCCAAATGCCGTTACGAATTTCGATATCAGCTTTTCGCAGATTATTCATCAGCGAAAGCAGCATGCCAATACTGTGTTCAGCAACTGCTGCACGGTTACCTTCCGGAGCATTTAAACATTGAATTCCTTTTCCATTTGCATAGTCAACATCTACGTTATCCATACCTGCGCCAGCCCGGGCGATGAATTTTAAATTTAAACCAGCATCGATTATTTCCTTATCAATTCTGAATTTAGTGCGTATGGCAATGCCGCTATATTGGTAGATAATTTCCAGAGTTTCCTCACGGGTGATATCCGGGAAATCATCAACGCCATAACCTAGCTTTTCGGCCTCTTCTTTGAAAAGGGGATGAAGCTTATCGGCTATAAGGATTTTTTTATTGGGCATTATTAGGTTAAATTTGTTTTAGTACAAAGTAAAGGTTTTGTCGTCCGATTATGGAAAAAGTAATTAACCAAGTTAAGCAAGAAGACCAGGACGAACAAGATTTGTTGTACTGGTTATCTAAAACTCCTGCGGAACGGATTAAAGAAGTTACAAGACTGAGATATAATTACTATAGCTGGATTGATAAGGTGTTTCCTGCTAAGATTGAAAAGGTTGTTCTAAAGCGTCATATATGATTTTTGAACGAGATTTTCAAGAATTTATTGAGTTGCTGAATAAGCACAGCGTGAATACATGATCGTAGGTGCACATGCTTTAGCTTTTCATGGTAAGCCCCGGCATACAGGCGATCTGGATATATGGATAAAACCAAGCAGCGAAAATGCTGATAAAATGATGCGTGTTCTTAATGATTTTGGTTTTGGATCCTTGAATTTAACTACCGATGATTTTTTAAGAGAGAATTACGTTACCCAATTAGGATATCCTCCTTTGCGTATAGATATTTTGAATTCTATTTCAGGGGTGACATTTGATGAGGCTTTAGAAAACAGCTTAAATACAAAGGTTGAGGATCTTGATATTGTTTATATTGGAATGACTGAACTTATTAAAAATAAGGTTGCCACTGGTAGAAAGCAAGATATTGCAGATGTTGAAAGTCTAGAAAAGCTCAAAAAAGAGAAATAATTCCAGGCTTGTAGAATGTGGTTTTTAATTGATAAATGTTCTGTGAAAAGTTTTTGTGTAAGCCTACTCGTCGTTTTTGCACTATCTGCTTCTTCTCAGGATAAGAAGTTTGCGGTTAGTTCGAATATTTTGAATCTGGCGGCCCTCGGCCCATCTGTAGCATTTACTTATAATGCCACACCAAGAATCGGATATCAGGTTTATGCCTCGCAGGGTGCAATTTGGGTATTTGATTATGAGTTTAAAACTGTGATTGCTGAAATGAGATATACTTTTTGGGATTATCTATATGTTGGGCCTTATGTAAGATATATTGAAAAGCGCGTAGTGCGGGAGAATGAAATTAATAGTGCTGCGGTTTTTACAGTAGCGGGGAGAAACTTTTATGGAAAGGGAATTTCATCGGGGATCAATTTGGGTTTTAAATATATCGATACGAAAAAGGTAAATCTTGAAGCTTTCGCCGGACTAGGTTACGGGAGATTTATCAAGCAGATTGATTATGATTACCCTAATGATGATCGTGGTGGATTTCCGGACGCCAGGATAGGATTGTTATTAGGCTACAAATGGGGTACAATAAACTTTAAAAAGAACTGATTTATATGATGGAATAGTTGTAGGATCGCCAGGTTATTTAACCCTTTACAGTAAAAGTGTAAACCGAACTTTATCCTTGCTAGTTGCACCCATTCGGTTATAAAATTTAATGGCTCGTTCATTAAAAACAGGTGTTTGCCATTGAATATTAACGCAGTTTTTTTTCCTTGCAATATCTCGCAACACAAGCATAATCCTTTCTCCTATCCTGTTCCCCCTTACCTCGGGTTCGAGATAAAGGCAATCCAAATGCAAAAAAGTGCCCGCATCCCAGGTAGAAAAGTCGAATGTATAAGAAAAATAGCCCACCAAATTTTCTCCGCTTTCAACCACTTGGCAGAACACCTTAGGAGTGTCAGCGAATAGGGCTGCTGAAAGAAGCTCTTCCTTTCTTACAGCACTATAGGGTGCTTCTTCGTAGGCGGCATGATTACTGCAAAGCTCTACCAATTGGGCAAGATCTGACTCCTCGCACAGTCTTATGTTGTACTCCATTGAGCGTTTATTTCAGTTTTTAAAAATTCAATAAATTGATTGAAATATGCCGGATGATTTTTGGCTTCAATAGTAGCGATATAATGTTTCCTTTTAAGTCCCGATCTTCCTATTTTAATAGCTTTAAGTTCATTACTTGCTAAATATGGCTGCAAAGCCCATTTAGCCATCGACATTACCCCCATGTTGGCTCTAACCATCTCAATTGACGCTTCGGTGAGTGGTAGTGGTGTTATTTTTCTTGGAGTAACATTTGCCGGAGCCAATAAAAATTGATGAACGGTAACGGTTTCGA
>DASVRX010000328.1:0-8555 GCA_036388375.1 Pedobacter sp.
TCTTATTTTCTTGCTTCTTATTTCTTGTCTATTTCTTATGCCCACTACACTCCGTCATTCTTCCTGTACTCACCCATAATTGCGAAGTTTACGGTGTAGCGCAGGATCTTTCTTACTGCTTCATCGTAATCTTCCTTAGAAGGAAATTCCAAATCGATGTAGAAGTTATACTGGTTGCGCTTACCCAATACCGGCATGCTTTGTACTTTGCTCATGTTGATATTATGCTCAGCAAAAATGTTTAGCACCTTCACCAAAGAGCCCGGTTCATCAGCCACCTGGAAAGAGATGGAAGCTTTGTTCGCATCTTCAATTACTGTGTCTTTGTTATCTGTTAATATCAGGAAACGTGTGTAGTTCTTTTTATTTGTTTCGATACGGCGCTCCATAATTTCGAGTCCGTAAGTTTCAGCGGCAAGCTTATTGGCAATAGCCGCTATATCTTTCAACTGTTCCTCTTGTATACGTTTTGCGCAGGCAGCAGTGTCTACACTTTCGGCAACCTTTAAATGTGGATGTTCATTAAAGAAATCGTCGCATTGGCGGATGGCAATAGGGTGCGATTCAACGCGCACAATATCTTCAAATTTGACGCCTGGCAATGCCATCAGGTTGAGTTGAATGTGGAGGTAAACTTCGCCAATAATAGAAAAGTGATAATCGCGCAATAGCGTATAGTTAGGCAGCAAGCTTCCCGCAATAGAATTTTCAATAGCCATCACCACAAAATCGGCTCGCTTGTTTTTTAATTCTTCGCAAGTTTGTTTGAAACTGTTGCACTCAATGGTCTCAATATCACCCCCAAAAAACTTAAGCGCAGCTTCTTCATGAAACGATGCTTTAATGCCCTGAATTGCTACTCTTTTCCTGCTCATTGTTTAAACAAAAAATCCCGGCCTTTTTGGGCAGGGACTCTGTATATAATTTCGTTTGGTTCAAAACATATCAGTCCCGGCTCTTACTGGTAATAGTAAAAGTAACCGAAGTAATATGTGTTGATTAGTTGCATTTCTATTTGATGAGGCAAATGTACATAATTAATGTTATTCGAAAAATAAAATTGAAAATTTTAAAACAAAAGCAATTATAATCCGAAAAAGCTACTTGCCGGCTATTTTTCTCATCATCCCATTAAAAATAAACGAATGAAATGGAAGTACTGAATACCAGTAAAGCCGACCTAAGACTCCCAAGGGTCTGAAAGTTGCTGTTTGTTGAAGAATGTTATCGCGGCCTAATTTAAATTCAAGCCAGGCTTCGCCAGGAAGCCTCATCTCTGCATAAAGCAGCAATCTCTTTTCGTTCTTATCAGCGAGGATTACCCGCCAAAAATCAATCACATGGCCAGGTAATATCTCATTCAAATTTGTGCGGCCTCTTTTTAAACCTACTCCGCCAACCAGTTTATCAAGAAATCCACGAATAGACCATAGCCAGTCGGCGTAGTACCAGCCGGTATTTCCACCTATCGACCAAATGTTATTCATTACCTTTTCAGGATCATCAACATTTATAGTTCTCTTATCCTGGAAACAGCCATCGGATGGAACTTCAATTAAATTCGAAAAACCTGATTGGTAAGCCTGGCTATTCATAGCATCGCGCCAGCTGGAAATAACCTGGTTTTGTTCAATCTTTCCAAGCCAGGTCGATTGATTCTTCGTAAGAAATTAAGTCGATTTTTAACTTTTCGTGCAGTGTATTAGGGCGTCCAATAACTTCTACCTTCATACTGTCGACTAAATTTCGGGCAAGGGTGTAGGAAATGGAGGTAACAAAATAAAGCCAGTACGACGAAAGTTTCGGAGTCATTACAGGAACTACTATTATTCGCCTTTTGAGTTTTCTAACTTTTGCAAACCTTAGAAGCATCTCTTTATAGCTCAGTACTTCAGGCCCGGCAATGTCATAACTCTGATTAAAGGTTGATTCCTCAAGAAGTACTCTGAATAAGTAATCCAATACATTGCGTATGGATATCGGCTGACACTTGGTTTTAAGCCACTTTGGTGTTATCATTACCGGAAGTTTTTCTACCAGATCTCTGATGATTTCAAAACTTGCGCTACCCGAGCCTACAATTATGCCTGCCCGTAAAGTAGTGAGTGAATAATTAGGTGAACTTAGTATTTCCTCTACGTTTTTGCGGGAACTTAAGTGTTTAGATAATTCCTCGTCGTTAATAATTCCACTTAAATAAATTACCTGTTTTACGTTGGTTTGTTCAAGTGACACTTTAAAATTCCGGGCCACCAATTGCTCTTTTTCAGAAAAATCGCCTTCATTTGATGACATAGAATGCATCAAATAATAGGCAGCATCAATGTCTTGAGGGATGGTTTTAAGCGTATCGGCGTTTAAGAAGTCGACCTCAATCAAGGTAATATTAAAGTCGGGATACTTTGATTTGTCGAAACGGTTTTTATCTCTAACGCAGCAAAATACTTCATGCCCGCCTTCGAGTAATAAGGGTAGAAGTCGCAATGCGATATAGCCTGTGGCTCCGGTCAGAAGAATTTTCATGCTAATTGGAGCTTCATATTATCATTCTATAAACACAACCTACGTAAATTCTAGTAATAACGATTTATAGTTCAACTAATGGAGAATTAGCTTCAAAAAAAATGCTCACTCCGTTGTTGAAGTAAGCATTTCATTTTAGGAATAGTTCAGCTTATTGAACTCTTCCGTCTTTTTTATCTTTTGATCTTCCGATAATATAACCGGTTGTTCCGCCTACAACTGCACCAACTGCTGCACCACGACCATCTTTTTTATCAACGATGATTCCGGTTACTGCTCCGGCACCAGCGCCAATTGCAGCTCCCTTTGCAGCTTTACTCCATCCTTTTTTAGCTGGAGCAGCGTTTGTGTAAGTTTCAGACTCACCTTTAACATATGTTCTTCGTGAAGAAGATTTTGAAGCAGCACTTTGTACTGCAAGGGCCTGCTCTTTTTCTTTAGCAATTTCAACTTCTTTAGCTTCTGCACGATTGAAACTGTCTAACCGCAAACTATCCTTAACTTGTTTTAAAGCATCAGCTTTAATTTTTTCATTTGAGTTACACGAGGCGAGAGCAGCTGCAAATGCAAGTGCTATTATCATTGATTTCATAATCTTAATTATTTGTGTGAAGTGAATAATATCTAGGTCCTTCTTAATTAAAGCAATCGATATCGAGGACTTATACTACAAAAATCGCACCAGGGTTTCGATTTACGAAAATATTTTTACTAAGGATAAAGAACATTAATAAAGTTACGGTTCATTAAGATCGAAAAAAAAGGCAAATTTGTTTTGAGTTCGATTACTTTATGATTTTATCTGCTGAAGAGAAATTACGTTATAGCCGTCATCTAAAATTAGAAGGTTTTGGTGAAGACGCGCAGTTTAAACTAAAACAGTCAAAAGTGTTAGTTGTGGGAGCAGGTGGATTAGGCTGCCCTTGCTTGCTTTATTTAGCTACGGCGGGTATAGGTTTGATCGGCATAGCCGATGGTGATATAGTGAGCGTCTCAAATTTACAGCGACAGGTGCTTTATGATACCAGTGATATAGGCCTGCAAAAAACGGAAGCTGCAAAAATACATCTTCAGAATAGAAATCCGCTGGTTGAGATTATCACTCATCCAAGAATTACAACACAAAATGTAGTTGAATGCATAACCGGATACGATCTGATTATTGATGGTTCGGATAATTTTGAAACAAGATACTTGCTAAATGATGCATGTGTTTTTTCGAACAAGCCGTATATCTACGGAGCATTGTTTAAATTCGAGGGGCAAGTGAGTACTTTTAACTATAACGGTGGACCTACATATCGTTGTCTTTATCCAACTCCTCCGAATGCTGACGACGTACCTGCTTGTGATGAGGCCGGCGTGTTAGGTGTTTTGCCTGGCATAATCGGGACAATGCAGGCTACAGAAGCAATTAAGGTAATTACAGGAATAGGTGAACCATTAAGCGGAAAGGTGTTGATGATCAATTTGTTACTAAATTCTTATGATACTTTTGGAATCAAACTGAATCCTGAGAACAAGAATTTATCGGCTATACCGTCATTAACCGATAAAAGCGAAAGAGCACATTCTATTAATTATTTAACACTCCAAAGTTGGATAGAAGCGGAAGATATCGTGTTAATAGACGTGAGGGAAGAAAATGAATTTGAAGCTTTTAATATTGGAGGAATCAATGTTCCATTTTCTGAAATCGAAGAGCTCTTAACGAGTTTTGATAAGGATAAGAAGACAATAATAATTTGTCAAACAGGTGTACGGTCATTAAATGTCTTATCACGTTTGAAAATTAAATATCCGGAATCTATCATCTACCATTTAGAACGAGGCTTAGAGGCTACGTTTTAAGAATATCTTCCAACTAATACATATGCAGGAACAAATACGATTTAAATTGTCAAATGAACTACTTCAGCAAGATACTATTGACGAAGCCAGTATCAATAAGGAGCTCCAGATAAATTTAAAATCAATCGAGTCGCTCTTACAGAGTTATCATTTCAAAGCACGCGGACGGGTGTTTGATGTGAGCATAAAGACTGATTCGGTAGAATTGTTAAATCAGAATATGGCAAAAATGCTTGTTATATATGCAGTAGGCCAGTTCAATGCTTGCGCTGATTTGGATTTTAATGAAAGAGCATCGATGGAAATACTAATAGATATTGACAAAGAAGGTTCGGAGGCTACTTTAACTGGAGAGTTCATCCCCGAAAGGGAACCCGATGAAATTTGATTATTAATTCTTTTTTAAAACTTTTTTGAAATAATTTTTAAAATTCATGTTCACTTCATGTTCGCTGGTGTTCTTTGTATAAGAAATTAAACAACAAACACTCAAAACACACGGTTATGAAACGTTTAATATTAGCCGCAACCGCTCTCTTAATTACGTCAATAACATATGCTCAAACTAACGATCATGCAAAGAATGGTCATGGCACTAAAGTGAGTTCTACTACAAAATCAGCTACAGACGTTAATGGTAAAGAAGTTAACGCTACTGCCTCTTCAAAATCTCAAGCCCAGTTTCATCGGAATAATGCATCTGATGAAGCAAAGGCACAACGCAAAGCAGATAAGGCTGCAGCAAAAGCTAGCGAGGAAACTAAAGACAATCATGGCGCAGTAGTTAGTGCAGTATCTAAATCTAAAATCGAGGGAGAAAATAAAGGTACAGCAGTTAGCACAGTTGCTTCTTCAAAATCTCAGGCTGAGTTTAATCGCAAAAATGGTCAATCGAAAGAACTTAAAGATGAAAACAAAGAAGCAGCCAGGGAATTAAAAGCTGCAGCTAAAGCTGAAAAAGAAGCATTGAAAGATCATAAGGCTGATCTAAAAGCAGATAACGAAGATGGTGCTTCAGTAGATGCAAAAGTTAGAAAAGAAGCTCGTATTGCTGATGTTAAATCTAAAAAGGTTGAAACTGGAGCAAAAGCCGATGTCAATGTGGGAGTTGGCCGCGGCGGAGTTAAAACGAAAGTTGGAGCTGGGGCAAAGCTTAAACTATAATACCGCTAAACACAAACACACTTATAGATCGTTTGCCTCTTACATGAGGCAAACTTTCTTTAATTTTATCAAGAAATGAGAGAGGGAAAATATTTACAAGCTTTTTTACTTTGGGTGATATTAGTGATTTTACCGTCGCTGATTTATGGCAAAGAAATGGGCGAGTTAAATACCCCGAACAATTTGATTTCAAATGAATCATCTTCCATAGATTCGCTTTTAAGAACAAGGAAGCAGGAAGATAAAGGATCTAAGAAGAAGAAAGATAACGATACAAAGAAAGAACCTGAGGCAGAAAAAGGTAAAGAACCTCAGCCAGACCCTAAAGTAGATATAGAGCCTAAAAGACCAGATATAAAAGAAGTGCCCAGAGCACGGCCTAAATTACGTCCGGAGGTTGTTGATAAAGTCAGAATTAAACGTCCGCCTGTAAAGGTGAAGCCAGGCAAAGGTCTTCGTATTAACCTTTAACTTTATTTCATGAAATCGTATATATTATTTGCGTTGATTGTTTTTTACGGAACATTGTTATCGGCGCAAAGCACTGCTCAATCTAATACCACTTCAGATACTACCGAAAAAGCGAAAACCTCCCTTAGATTGGGTGCTTTGTACAGCAGTAATATCAGCTATTACGGACAAACAGCTGCAGAGAGATTGCCTTATACATTTGGTTACGCCCAATTATTTTTACGAAATGGGCTATATCTCACGGCACAAACCTATAAATTGTTAAATTCTGAGTCAGGTATTTCTGGAGCTGGTCTAACTGCCGGCTATAGTTTCGATTTGAGCAAAAGCTTATCAGGAACTTTAAGCTATGGCCGATCTTTTTACCCTGATAGTTCAAGATTGTTTCAATCGGTAAACCAGGATGTTGCGTCAGCTTCATTAAACTACGACTGGCAATGGCTCACAACCAGATTAGACGCTGATTACGCTTTGGGTTCTGAAAGTGCATTTTATTCAACCTTTAATCTATCTAAGTATATCGATCTTGGGTTATCATTCAGTTCTAAAGATTATTTAACTCTTGAACCTTCGATTGAGATTGTTGGAGGAACACAACGGTTTCCTGAAACTAAATCCATTCAGAAAGACGATGATTCTGGTATAGGGCTTCCTCAGCTACCGCCAAAACCTCCCAAAAAAGGCGATAAGGCTGAAAAAAACGGAAGAGGTCTGGGGATAATAACCGGACAACTTCCTGGCCCAAATGAACAAAGTTCTACTACCGTTATTAGCGCCCCCTTTGGATTATTGGCTTACAGTTTTAACCTTCCATTGGCTTACAACCGCGCTAATTATACTTTAGAGGTAACTTATCAGGGAATTGTTCCAGCTAAGTCTTCGGGCAATTCTCAAAAACTCCAATCATTTTTTAACTTAGGTTTTAATTATACTTTTTAAAATTGAAAGTACTCTTAGTTGAAGATGAAAAGACACTGGCTTATGAAGTAGAAGCCTTTCTTAAAAAAGCGTTCTATATCTGCGATCTGGCGCATAATGCCCGTCAGGGACTGGAGAAAATAGAATGTAATCTCTATGATTTTATTCTTTTGGATTTAGGTCTTCCAGATCAGGATGGCCTGGTTTTGTTAGAGAAAGCAAAGAAGGCGAATCCTGACGCTGCTTACATTATATTAACGGCCAGAGGAAATATTGAAGATCGTATTAAAGGTCTTGATTTGGGTGCCGATGATTATTTGCCTAAACCTTTTTCGTTACTTGAGTTGCAGTCGCGTATGCAGGCCATTTCAAGGCGTAAATCCGGCATTAACAGCCAATTGATTCCACTTGGCGACTTTAACGTCGATATCCAGAAACGTACGGTAACATGCCCCGGCTGTGATATTGAGCTTACACGCAAAGAATTCGACTTATTAAGCTACATGCTGCTTCATAAAAACAGGGTGCTTACCCGATTGCAATTGAGTGAGCATATCTGGGGAAGCTTTGTTGATGATGATTGCGATTCAAATTATATCGATGTCCACATTAAAAACATCAGGAAAAAGTTAGGTGCTTATGGATCAACCGAATGGTTAGAAACAGTTAGAGGGGTTGGCTATAAAATTAAGAAGTCTTGAAACTCTCTACCAAGCTTACACTTTTCGTAACGCTTTCAAAGCTAGTAATCGTACTGTTCTTCGTGTTAACATTGCCTTATGTAGTTGATTATATAACAGCTGCTTATACAGACAATCTGCTCCGCCAGCAAAGGTCGAAAGTACTGAGCGTGGTGGAGCAAAATGGAATTGACTTTTACCTCGACGGTCAGGAAAGTTATGGTAGTTATACCTTGCTTCGGGAAGAGTTTATCGCATTGGAGCCAATTGATAGTCTTATCAAAATAAATTCGGTCGAGACCGCAAAGCGTATCATTGAGCGGGATACACTAAACTATCGGATCTTAAGTCACACCTTCAAAGCCGGTAACCAAAATTACTTACTGGAAGTTGCTAAGGCGACATCCACGATGACGCGATACAGTCGGCCATTGCAACTTATGGCCCTTTACCTTCTGTAAAGCTTGATCGTAATTACATTAATCATTGATTTGGTATTTACCCACTATCTCATTAGACCTCTTGGTGTTATTATTAAGAATAAACTGGTTAATCAACGCTTTCCATTTGCTAAGAACCAAAAGCCGATCGGCACTTCCACTTCAGATTTTCGATATCTGGATAGTTCGTTAATTCTTCTGATGGACCAGATTAACGACGCTTTTGAAAAGGAAAGAGAATTTACTGCGAACGCATCACATGAGTTAATGACTCCAATCAGCATTCTCCAAAATAAAATTGAAAACCTAATGGAGGATGAGGAAGTAAGCGATTCAATGCAGCAGCGCTTTACAGAAATGATGCGCACACTCAGCCGGTTAAAAAAGATTGTTAATTCCCTGTTGCTGATTTCGAGAATCGAAAACGAGCAGTTTGCTAAGTCAGATCTGGTTGACGTGAAGTTAATGGCTGAGGAAATTAAAAATGAAATCAGCCATAGACTGGAAG
>DASVRX010000329.1:0-3526 GCA_036388375.1 Pedobacter sp.
TTCAACCCATAATCATATCGGTTAATAACGCTTTTTGCCTTAAAGCCGGCCTTGGTGTTTCCATAAGAATCTTTCGCAGTTCCACCGTAAGTCACATCGAACTTTGCTGGTTTGGTTATGCCGTGTATGGTTAAATTTCCACTCAGAAGATATTTGTTTCCTGAGAGTTTCTTTAAGGATGTGCTCTTGAACGTCATCTGCGGATATTTATCTGCTTCGAAAAAGTCCGGAGAAATGAGGTGCTTATCGCGCATGTCGTTGTCTGTATCAATACTTTTGATATCAACGGCAAAGTCAATTACAGCGTCAGTTAAATCCGGCTTGGTAGCGCTAATGGTTCCGTTATAGGTTTTGAATTTTCCTTCAACTTCAGAAATCACAAGATGCTCGATGTTGAAATTTACTGAAGAATGCACTGGGTCTATTACCCATTTAGTTTGAGCTTGTAAGCTGAAAGATGTCGCTACAACAGCAGCGGAAATTAGTAATCGTTTCATTTGTTTCAGATTTATTTTGTTAGAGTGATATGAAAAATTCTTGTTTAGGGGTTCTTACTTTTGGAAGTGGAAGCAGCCAGTCCTGGCTGGCCTCGCGGTAGCCAAGTGTTAAAAGACTTACGCTTTTTAACCCTTTGGCAGGAAGATCAAGCAATTCATCCAAAGCAGCTGCATTAAAGCCTTCCATAGGAGTTGCATCAACTTCCTGCGAAGCTGCCGCAATTAAGCCGGTACCTAAAGCGATGTATGCCTGGCGCGCGGCCCAGTTAAAGTTCTGTTCAGGAGTATTGTTTTTTAGTCCCTCCAAATAGCCACGTACAGTTGACAGAGAATCCATACTTACATTGCGTTCTGAAACAATCAGCTGCAGGTGTTCTTCAATCAGCTCTTGGGTTACGTCTGTCCAGGCTGCAAAAACTACCAGGTGCGACGCCTCGGTTATTTGCGCCTGACTAAACGCGATCGGTTTTATCTGCTCCAGTAACTCCTGATTTTCGATAACCAAAACCCGGTAAGGTTGTAATCCGATTGATGATGCAGATAGTCTGATGCTTTCGAGAATTACATCTACTTTCTCTTGCGGGATTTTTTTTCCGTTCATGCGTTTTGTCGCGTATCTCCAGTTTAATAATGATAATATGTCCATGATCTTAAATAGTTACTTTTGATAACTCAAAACTATTAAGTAACTTAGTACCGAACAATACGGCACAAAATAATCACTCAGTTATATGAAAGTAACCATTGAGAATAAAGAGCTTGAGGGCATAAAAGAAAATTCAGGTAAGCAATTATCTGACAATCATTCAACAAAAAGGTACTGTCCGGTTACCGATGTGATCGACCGTATCGGCGATAAGTGGTCTGTGCATGCCATTATTATGCTTGGTAGAAATGAAAAGCTCCGTTTTGGCGAATTGAAAAAAGGCATCGAGGGCATTTCTCAGCGAATGCTTACCGTAACCTTAAAGCATTTAGAGCGCGATGGATTATTAACGAGAAAGGTTTATGCGCAGATTCCGCCAAAGGTAGAATATCAGTTAACCGATCTTGGCCAGAGTTTATTAGGTCAGCTCATGCAATTATCAAAATGGGCTTCCGAAAATATGAATTACATTTTGCGTGCTCGCGAAGATTATATATTGAAAAACGATTAGTGTGGTGTGATGATAACGTGAGGGATAGAAGCGAAAAGCCCACAGCCATGAGGCACGAATGGCGAGGACTTGTAGCGTACAGCCCGACCCGCAGGGGCACGCCCAAAGTGATTTAGATTTATCATAGCATTAGCGTAATTTGTGATCTTGTAAATGCATCGCTAACACTTAAGTTCAACACACCTTAACATGAATGAGCCCAGACACCCCTTACCTCCATTCAACCACGAATCAGCTATGCAAAAAGTGCAAGCCGCCGAAAACGCCTGGAATACTAAAGATCCGGAAAAAGTAAGTTTGGCTTATACGGTTGATACGGAGTGGCGAAACCGCAACGAGTTTCTTAAAGGCAGGGAAGAAGTCCAGAAATTCCTCACACTTAAATGGGAAAAGGAGATTGATTATAAGCTTAAAAAAGAGCTTTGGGCCTTTACAGATAACAAGATTGGTGTACGGTTTGAGTATGAGTGGCGAGATGCGTCCGGACAATGGTTTCGCTCTTACGGGAACGAAATGTGGGAGTTTGACGCCAATGGCTATATGGAAAAGCGCTTCGCCAGCATAAACGACCTGGAGATTAGGGAGGAAGATAGGAAGCTGCTTTAGTCGTGACACCTTCCATGGTTTGTGTCTCACAAACCGCTTAAAACGAAAAAATCCCGCAGGCTTGGCCTGCAGGATATATTAGAACCATTTCAAAAATTAACTAAGATTTAGCTTATTTGTATTGAGCAAATAAGTATAAACTTTGGAAACCGAATTGCATCCCGAAGCCTTTATAGCACTTTTAATGGTTTCTTTTGAAACTCCCCATTTAAGTGACCAAAAATTTAATTCATCTTCTGCAAATACACTGATCAGGTCGTTTTCGCGTTTGGTGTTTTCTTTTAGCTTATTCATGGCAGTTTAGCTTTTTATAAATACAAATATCAATGTATTTGGTTTTTATACGCAAAAATTTTCCAGCAGTTTATTTATTAAAGATTTTTTTTCTTAGTCGTCATATATCAGGCATTTAACTAATTTTGCGCCTCCATAATGCCAGTCAATTATGGAGATGAGTTTAATCTAACGTCTTGTATCACTACAAGGCTCTCTTATACAAACAGATATAAATGAAGATTTTAAAATTTGGTGGTACATCAGTAGGAAGTCCGGAACGAATGAAAAGCTTATTGGATATCATTAATCCAAAGCAAAAGCAACTAGTTGTTCTTTCAGCCGTTTCCGGAACTACAAACGCTCTTGTGGAAATCTCTCAGGCCTTTTTAGATGGGAATAAGAAAAAAGCAAAAGAGCTTACAGATGCATTGCACGAAAAATATAACATTTTTGTTAAGGAGCTTTTTTCGACAAGCGAAGGAGCCAAAAATGGCAAGGATCTAATTGATTACCATTTTACGTTAATCGGCTCGTATGCATCAGAATTATTTACTCCGGTTGAAGAGAAAATTATCCTGGCTCAGGGCGAGTTACTATCTACCGCGCTGTATCATTTTTACCTTTCGGAAACTGGTATAAAATCTGTATTGCTTCCGGCATTAGATTTCATGAAAATTGATGAGGATAACGAGCCTTTGGTAGAATATATTGGTTCACATCTTCAGCATGTGTTGGATGCATATCCTGATAATCTTTTATTTATTACCCAAGGATACATCTGCAGAAATGCATTTGGAGAAATTGATAATCTAAGAAGGGGAGGAAGTGATTATACCGCATCGTTAATTGGCGCTGCAATCAGAGCGGAAGAAGTTCAGATCTGGACGGATATTGACGGAATGCACAACAATGATCCGAGAATTGTAAAGGGAACGAAACCCATTGCACAGCTTTCCTTCGAAGAAGCTGCTGAGCTCGCTTACTTTGGTG
>DASVRX010000330.1:0-4843 GCA_036388375.1 Pedobacter sp.
CAGACATTTCATCTTTATTACGTTTGCTTTGCATCGCCCGTCCGTCGTCATCATTTCCGGGGTAACCACCCAGCGGACTTAACGCATCGGGAGCCAGAGAAATAAACCCTGCTAAAGCCGCTCGTCTCGCCACATCTTCAATATGAGGATTCAAGCCACGGTTTTCGTGAACAACGATAATACCACCAAGTTTTTTCTTGGGTGCTACAGGTCTTGATAACAATGCCTTTATTGCTCCGCCACCTTTATCGGATTTATAAGTAATGTATTCGGTTGTAAGTCGGGGATCATCGGCTTTGAGTTGAATTGCCTCCTGATAATCAGGGGTCAAAAAACTCATCAGCGAAGTCACTGTTAATCCGCCCACAGCGAAAACAGATAACTTCTGTATAAACTCCCGCCTGTCTACACGGTTGTGCGCATAATCATCGTATAAATCAAACACTTCTTGTTTGATGTCACCTTTTTTTATCGGATCCATAATAGCTTTCTACCAATCTAAGTAATTATCTGTAAGATTGTTTAAAGGGCATTAATTATGCCTGTCCCTTTTGTATCTTCCAGCCAAAATGATCGACCTTGCTTTTTCCTTATCATCCGAGAACCGAAATGATTCTATAAGCTCATATACGTTTTCGGGGTCTGCTATATAGGGACTCATTTTTTCAAGAGCTTCAAATTTTTCGTCACTGAAGCTTATCATATTGATCACCTGTTTGATTTGAGGGACTGTAAAATAAGAGTATCCAACTGTGAGATCAATAAGACCTAGTTTATCTTTTGAGAAAGGAGCTTTGCGTAAGGAACTCATGAAGTTTGAGAAAGCTTCGGGAGACATGACAGGGAGAGAGCCACCACGCTGGTAAGAGCGGCGGTTACCTGGTCTCGACCCGCGGTAGTTGTCTTCCACAATTCTGTCCCAGTTATCAAGATTATATTGATCTAGATCTAAATCTCTTATAGTGTTCAAAAAGTTTCTGTTCAGTACTGCAATGCTTCTGATACCCGGTTTGGCATATATATCCGACTTTAAAACGAGTCGGTTATTAAGGGCTATTTCGACGGGCTGCCTTCCTGAGGGTATATCAAAAAATCTAAAGCGACCATTACGGCTGCTGATGGTTTCATGACCAATGGTTACGGTATATCTCGCACCAGGTGGCGTTTCGAGATAGAACTCGCTTGTTGAAGCTCGTAATATAGGCTGACCGTTGCTGAAAGAAAACTGAAAAAGTAAGATGAATGCGGCAAGTAGGTTTGAGGATTTCATATCAATATATTAAGTGTGTGATACTGATATGACATTCTATAAAACAAGAAGTTTAATCACACTAATTGCTAAAGCCGAAATTCAACTAATTACCGGATTTAGGACTTTTCATTGAGAGAAACATTCAAATATTATTTAGTTTAGTTGCACATTACAAATCCAATGTTCTCAATTATCATTAGCATGAAAATCAAAAAATACCTTATTCTTCTTTTTCTTCTTTGCGCAGTATCTGCCGGATATACCCAGGTTAGTACACTAAAAATAGTTGCTCCATCAAAGCAAGAACAGCTGAATATGCCATGGCGAAATATTATCGCCGTAGGTCGTGCAAATAATTTGCTTCGCGCGGATATTCTGGAGCACCTTGCTTACGCCCAAAAAATAATGGGATACCGATTTTGCCGCTTTCATGCTATTTTTGACGATGAAATGGATGTTGTTAAACGCGATGAGAAGACCGGGAAACTTATTTTTCAATGGCACCAAGTAGATCAGGTTTATGATGCATTACTTAAGCTGGGAATAAAACCGTTCGTAGAACTAAATCCAATGCCTAAGGTAATGGCTTCCGGAACTCAAGACATGTTCAACTACAAAATGAATGTAACGCCTCCCAAGTCTTACGACGAATGGGAATATCTGGTCTACTCATTTACTCAGCACATGGTAGAGCGGTATGGAATAGACGAAGTGCGGTCCTGGTATTTCGAAGTATGGAACGAGCCTAATCTTTCAGGTTTTTGGGGCGGTACACAGGAAGAATATTTTAAGCTATATACCGCGAGCGCTAAAGCTGTAAAGCGCGTAGACCCTAAACTTCGTATCGGTGGGCCGGCATCCTCTAAAGGAAACTGGATTAAAGAAATCATTAACTACACCACTAAAAATAAAGTTCCACTTGATTTTGTTTCTACGCACTTATATCCGCAGGATGAACAAGTTCAATATCCTGACAGAAAAGGAAGCCCTCATAAAATTGGCGACTTTTTTAGTTACACAGTAAAGGAAGTAGAACAATGGGTTAGAGAATCGGCAAGGCCGGATTTAGAAATCCATTGGACTGAATGGAATACTCAAACTGCCGCTTCAGCAAAGCAAATAACCTGGGGTGATAATATTTATGTTGATAATTTATACGCTGCTTCTTTCATCGTAAGAAACTGCCTGGAACTTGATAAGTCAGCAAAAAGCTTTGCTTATTGGGTGGTTAGCGATATATTTGATGAAGGTGGCATTCCACATGCCCCATTTTCCAATACTTACGGATTAATTTCCATACACGGTATTCCAAAAGCGTCTTTCAATGCTTTTCGGTTTTTGAGAAAGATGACGGGCAACATTCAAACTGTAGTGAATAAGAAAAATTACCCTGATGGTACGGGAGTGCTTGTTACAAAAGAACAGGGTCTCACCAAAATCTTATTGTGGAATCAAAACTTTGTAGAAAAACCAGTTTTAAATAATTGGGATGGTACTATTGATGTGCCCCTCGAAAAAGATACCATTTATAATTCTATCCGGATGACTATCGGCCTGGCTCAGGGTAGTGTTTGGGAAAGCTGGCAGGTAATGGGGACGCCTTTAAATCTTACAAATACACAGTATGAGTTTTTGAAAGCGAAGTCCGAGCCTGGCTTTTCACAAAAGCTACTCACTTCTAAGAACAAACAGGCTACGATTAATTTCACTTTAAAACCGGGCGAGGTACAGTATATTGAAATCAATCCTCAAACACAATCCGCTATTAAGCGCGTGCTTGATCCTGCAGAGTTGAAAAGATGGGAAGAAGCACAAAGCGGTTTAAGTAATGATTAAATATAAACTACAAAGTGTAATCTCCACAATTTGTCAAGCATACCATGACCATTTATTAATAGCACAACTATTATCTCATAGAGCCAAAATAAAACGAGCCCGATTTGTGTCGGGCTCGTTCCTTATATTATAATTAAAACGGTTAATATCTTAGCCGAATATACTAGTATTTCAAGCTATACTTTCCTGTATCTTTTAACTGAATAAAGTCAGCCATAACTTTCAAGCTCTCATCCTGAATAAAATCATTATCTTGTTTTGGAGCTACTTCGCCTTTCTTTAAAGGAGGTAAGCCCTGCAACGCGCGGCGTTGATTTGTTCGAACCAGAGTTATAGCTTCCTGCTCATCTCTTTCTTTCTTAAGCTGAGCTTCATTAAGGGTAACAGAATTCTCAGCTTCACGCTTCTTAAACTGCTGAATGTCTTCTAATAAATATTTATATTCTGTTGAAGCCTTCATGCGTTGATCGTGCTGCTTAGCTAAAATTGATTTAACAGGTGTCAAGTTTGCTACAGGGCTGAAGGGCGCAGGCTTAATCATGTCAAACGGAAGCGCAGATGTTTCAGAGCTTTCGCCGTATTTTTCTGCGGGATATATCATCGGAAACTGGATATCGGGAATTACACCTTTATGCTGTGTGCTACTTCCGTTGATACGATAAAATTTAGCCATTGTAAGATTGATCTGGCCATACTTAGGAGCACCTGTGTTAGATGGTTCTCCGCCACGTGGCGCTGTACCGGTGCTCGCCGAATTTCCCGACCTAGCTTTCATGATCACTTCATCTACCGTGCTGATAAACCTCGACATATCTATGGCTGACTGCACAGTTCCCTTACCATAGGTTTGGGTTCCCATGATAACGCCACGGCCATAATCCTGAATTGCAGCGGCAAAAATCTCGGAAGCGGACGCGCTAAAGCGATCTATCATAACCCCTAGCGGGCCAGTCCAAATAACATTTGGATCTTCGTCTTCATTCACTTCTGTTTTGCGTAAGTCTTTAACCTGCACCACCGGACCAGTTTTGATAAATAAGCCAGTTAATTCTATAGCCTCAATCAACGAACCACCGCCATTACTTCGCAAATCAATCACAATACCATCCACATTTTGCTGTTTGAGAGTATCTATAATTCTCCTCACATCGCGAGTAGTACTTTTATAATCCGGGTCACCGGATTGATATGCTTTAAAATCGAGATAGAATCCAGGGATGTCAATTACACCGATCTTGTAATTTTTTCCATTAGATACAATAGTCTTTATTGTTTTTTTAGCAGATTGTTCTTCTAAGATAACTCTATCACGAAGAATAGAGATAACCTTCGGCTGGGAAGACAGCTCTTGCCCGGCTGGTATTATTTTTAAACGAACGGTTGTTCCTTTCGGGCCCTTGATCTTTTGAACAGTATTATCTAATCTCCATCCAATAACATCAACAAATTCGTCATTACCTTGCGCTACCGCGATAATCCGGTCACCCGCATTTAAAGTCTTGGCTTTGAAGGCAGGACCACCAGGAACAATCGAAGCAACTTTGACAACTTCATTTTCGAGCTGAAGTGTAGCACCAATACCTGTAAAACTCCGTGCCATTTCTTCATTAAATTCCTGAGCTTTAACCGGTATAAAGTAGTTGGTATGAGGATCTACGGATTGCGTAAAGGAATCCATCATAATTTGAAATGCGTCCTGACTATTCGTCTTTTTAGATTGAGATAAAAGGTTTTCGTAACGCTTTTTTAAAGTTT
>DASVRX010000331.1:0-6890 GCA_036388375.1 Pedobacter sp.
TATAATTTTAAGTAAAGTTGTTTTTCCGGTACCATTGGCCCCGATTAGGCCAATTTTTTCTCCTGGTTTAATGTGCCAGTTTGCTTCGTCGTACAATGCTCTTGCACCAATCTCGAAAGTAAGGTTGTTGATCGCTATCACAGCGCGAATTTACGATTTTTTTAAGATGATTTTTTGATGCAATTCTTGAATTGCCCTTACGTAGGATACCGCTATAATCTTAAGTACGCTTAAACTATTTATTAAACCATTTCACAATCCGGTCTACTAATAGAACCCTCAAAACTAAATCGGCTGTTTTAAAACTGAAAAGCGTTTTCATTGATAAGCGATATAGGTAAATAACTGATGTCGCTTATAATTATTGTTGTGGCTATGCATGAATGCCTTTACATATCTTTAAAATTTGGCGATGTGCCCGAATACAAAAAGTAAAAACTTATTTTTGCCATCCCATTGCACAAAGCAACCTTATATGAGTATCTCAACAAAATATAATCCTAAAGAAACGGAAGATAAGTGGTATCAATACTGGCTCGAAAAGAAGTTTTTCAGGTCGGTGCCCGATGAACGGGAGCCGTACACCATTGTTATTCCGCCTCCAAATGTTACCGGCGTGTTGCATATGGGCCATATGCTGAACAATACCATACAGGATGTTTTGATTCGCCGTGCCCGGATGATGGGTAAAAACGCTTGCTGGGTGGCTGGTACAGATCATGCTTCTATCGCTACGGAGGCGAAGGTTGTGGCATTATTGAAAGAGAAAGGAATTGAAAAAAAAGATCTTAGCCGCGAAGAGTTTTTAAAATATGCATGGGAATGGAAAGATAAATACGGCGGTATCATCCTTAAACAACTTGAGAAACTAGGTGCATCCTGCGATTGGGACCGAACAAAGTTTACAATGGATAAACCTTTATCTGAAGCGGTGCTCGATACCTTCGTTCATCTCCATAAAAAAGGACTTATTTATCGCGGAGTGCGGATGGTGAATTGGGATCCGAAAGGGAAGACTGCCGTTTCCGACGAGGAAGTTATCCGTAAGGAAGTAAATCAGAAGCTTTATTATATTAAATATTTCGTTTCTTATCAGGCAGACTCAACCTCAACGTTTTCCACTCTCGCCTCTGGAGAGGGCGGGGGAGAGGCTTTGGTTATCGCCACTACCCGTCCGGAAACTATCATGGCCGATGCGGCAATTTGTATCAATCCTGGTGATGAGCGATACCGGCACCTAAAAGGGAAACAGGTTTATATTCCGTTAGTTAACCGCGCCATCCCGATTATTGAGGATGATTATGTCGAAATGGAATTTGGTACCGGTTGTTTAAAAGTTACCCCAGCTCACGATTTAAATGACTACGAGCTTGGCTTAAGACATAGCCTTCCAGTTATTGATATCTTAAACGATGATGGAACGCTAAATGAAAAGGCCGGGATTCTAGTAGGGGAGGATCGTTTTATTGCCAGAAAGAAGATTGCAAAATTATTAGAAGAGGCCGGCCAATTAGAAAAGGTAGAAGATTATAAATCACAGGTCGGCTTTTCAGAACGTACTGATGCCGCAATTGAGCCTAAGCTTTCAATGCAATGGTTTTGCAAAATGGAAGAAATGGCAAAGCCGGCTTTAGAATATGTTTTAAATGGCGAGATAAAGCTGATACCCGACAAGATTATCAATACCTATCGCCACTGGATGGAGAATGTAAAGGATTGGTGTATAAGCCGCCAGTTATGGTGGGGGCAGCAAATTCCCGCCTGGTATCTTCCAACAGGCCAATATGTAGTCGCAAAAACTCGCCAAGAAGCTTTCGCGCTGGCTACAGACCTGACACCCGATACCTCAAGCCTGACACCCGACCAACTGAAACAAGACGAAGATGTAGTCGATACCTGGTTTTCTTCCTGGCTGTGGCCGATATCTGTATTTGATCCAACAGTTTGCGGTAATCCGGATGCTAAAGGAAATGCCGATTTGAACTATTATTATCCCACAAACGATCTGGTGACGGCCCCTGAAATTTTATTCTTTTGGGTGGCACGTATGATTATGGCCGGCCATGAGTTTCGCGGGAAGCTTCCTTTCAAAAATGTTTACCTCACCGGAATTGTTCGTGATAAATTGGGAAGAAAAATGTCCAAATCGCTTGGCAATTCTCCCGATCCAATCGAATTAATTGAGAATTATGGTGCTGATGGTGTTCGCGTAGGAATGCTGCTTTGCTCTCCTGCGGGCAACGATTTGATGTTTGATGAATCGTATTGCGAACAGGGAAGAAATTTTGCGAACAAAATTTGGAATGCTTTCAGGCTTGTGAAAGGCTGGGAAATCGATGAGAAGTTAGATTATACCAACAGCGTTGCGGTAGAATGGTATGAAAGTCGTTTTAATGAAGCTTTGCTGGAGATCGAAAGTCACTTTGCGCAATATCGGTTATCTGAAGCCTTAATGGCTACTTACAAATTGGTTTGGGATGATTTCTGTGCGTGGTATTTAGAAGCTGTTAAGCCAGCTTATCAGCAACCAATTGATAAGAAAACTTTAGAGGCGACCATAAACTTCTTTGAGCGAATCTTAGCACTATTACATCCTTTTATGCCCTTCCTAACAGAAGAATTATGGCACGATGAGTTGTTTGGCTCGAGAACAGATTTGGATTGCTGTGTGGTTGCTGCTTATCCATCTTTAGGTAATGTAAATGAGCGCTTACTGAAAGATTTTGGTGCTGTTAAGCAGATTATATCTGAAATAAGAAACATTCGTAACAGCAAGCAAATTTCGCCGAAAGAAGCGCTTCCTGTAGCCATTAAAGCGAATTCAGATACTCAATACAACAATTACTCGGGGATCATTACCAAACTTGCCGTTTTAAGCGAGATTACATTTGCAAGCGAAAAACTCGAAGGCGCAGCTGCATTTATTGTTGGCAGAGATGAATTTTTTGTTCCTTTAAGCGGGAATATTGACGCCGATGCTGAACGCGAGAGAATCACAAAAGAGATTGATTACCTGTCGGGATTTCTCAAATCAGTAAACGCAAAGCTTTCTAACGAACGTTTTGTGCAGAACGCCAAACCCGAAATAATTGCCAATGAGCGCAACAAAAAAGCTGATGCTGAAGCAAAGATCGTGATGCTCGAACAAAGTTTAAACCTTCTTTAATATACCATGACAAAGTCCTTCTTTCTGCCCTTGATCTGCTTTTTGATTTTTAGCTGTACGCCGCAAACGGAGAAAACAGCTAAAGCAAAGCCACAACTTGATCCGAAAATTTTGATCAATTGTGAAGGTATCGGCGAGGTCAAACTTAGCTATTCACACGCTGATCTTAAAAGTAAGTTTGGCGATGCAATTTCTGAACATGAGAATAATATCAGGGGTAAATATACAAGCCTTTGGGAACGTAGCCCGAAGCATATAAACGTGTATTGGAAAGAGAATGACGCTCCTTTCAAAACAATCAAATACATAGAAGCTGTCGATCCAATGGCGCCTTATATGACAAAGGATAGTATAGGAATAGGAATGTCACTTAGGGAGTTGGTTAATAAAAATGGTAATATGCCGATCACTTTTAACAACTTTTATACCACTACCGAACCTGGTTTGATCAAGGGTTTTAACAACGGGGAGATCCCGAAAAGCAATCCTTGTCTTGAAGGTACGCTTGAGACAACCGATCAACGACCTATAGATGTTTTAGAAATGAGGGCTTTTGAAAAAGTTCAGGAAGTGAAGTCTTTCGATAGAATATTGCAACGGATGGATGTAGTTTTAAACTCCGTGAGGTTAACATTAAAAAAGTGAGTGTAAATTAAAGACGTATACCAGCGGTTAGCGTTTTTACGTGTTCCTTAATTTGCCAACGATTTTGTTCGCTCCCTGTATTTAAAAGGTTTATGTGATGCACTACGTCGTTCTTGGTGTGAATCTTCAATTCACAGAACTTGTGATCGATCCCTGAAATATCACCTGAATTAATCGTAATAAGTTGGTTGTTTTCTTCCGAAAGGTAAGTGATTTTTTTGTCTGTAATCTCAAGTAATAACGGTTTTCTATTTGTTACAATCGCCAGA
The DNA here is from genome assembly GCA_036388375.1 of Pedobacter sp. Taxonomy (GTDB): domain Bacteria; phylum Bacteroidota; class Bacteroidia; order Sphingobacteriales; family Sphingobacteriaceae; genus Paradesertivirga. The sequence continues at coordinate 4,081 of DASVRX010000331.1, forward strand.
TGTCTTACCGTGGCAGCGATAATAACCGAGCCGGTAATTAAACTCCATGTCCCGGGAATTAGTGCCATGGCAGTAGCCGTTATGGCAATAACAAAAAAGGCGATTATAAAACTGGTTGCAGAAAGATTTCGCTTAGAGGCTGAAATAGAATTCTGCTTTAAGATATGTACTTGCATAGCTCCTTATTTTCAGGTTGTTACGATCTGAATTATGCAGGGTTACATTTATTTTAAAAAATGTGGCAAATTTTCCACGAACTGGTAATTACGTTCCTGAAGATTGATCTGGCACGTGAAATGTTCGAGCCCATTACTCACAAATAAAAGCGGAACCCGATGGATAATATTATACCTCGCTATCTGATCGAAGGCTTTCTGCGTTATTTTAACCGAAGGTGCCTTACATTCTACAAGGAGAATCTTTTCCCCATTTGTGTTATACACCATAATATCCGTTCGCTTTTGAAGCGAATGAAGTTTTAGGCTTCCTTCTAGTTTAATTAGCGATTTTGGATAGCCTTTTTCCTGAATGATATATTGCACTACATGCTGCCGAACCCATTCTTCGGGCGTTAAAACGAGAAATTTTTTGCGTATTTCATCAAAAATATAAGTAGCATCATTGTCTTCTTTAATTCTAAAAGAATAGGATGGAAAGTTCAATACTACAGGTTCAAACATCCCAACTAAGGTCGAAAAAATCTCGTGAAGCATTGCGCTTATTTCAAATTGGCTTACGCTTTTTTATTAATTTGGCCTCGGGTATGACGGCTGCAGCTTTACAAAACGATTTGAAAAACCGGAAGTTTAAACCGGTGTATTTGTTCCACGGAGAAGAATCGTATCACATCGACTTTTTTAGCGATATCTTTGAAAAAAACTTGCTTACAGATGCCGAAAAAGGGTTCAACCAGACCGTTTTATACGGCCGCGATACAGATGTTATGAATTTGTTAAATGCTGCCAAGCGTTTTCCCATGATGAGTGAGTACCAGTTGGTGTTAGTCAAAGAAGCGCAGGAATTGAAATGGGGGAAGGAAGGGGATGATAAAAAATCCGCCGATCCTTTGTTGAATTATCTTGAAAATCCGGTTCCAAGTACTATCCTGGTTTTTTGTTATAAGTACGCCAAGTTCGATAAGCGGAAAAAGACATATAAAGCCATTGAAAAGAACGGTGTTGTGTTTGAATCTGCTACCATTTACGAAAATAAAGTCCCAGCTTGGGTGGACGAGTTCGTCAAAGAGAAGTCGTACTGCATACATGCCAGGGCGTCGGCTATGATTGCGGAATATCTCGGTAACGATTTATCTAAGATCTCCAATGAGCTTGAAAAGCTGATGCTAAACGTTCCTAGAGGGAATGAAATAAGCGTTGATGATGTTCAAAATAATATTGGAATAAGCAAGGAATATAATGTTTTCGAACTACAGGATGCGTTAGCCCGTCGCGATCCTTTTAAAGCAAATCAAATTATCGATTACTTTGCAGCCAATCCGAAAGCCAACCCGATTCAACTTGTGTTTGGCGCTTTAAATACCTGGTTCAATAAAATTCTGAAATATCACTATGTGGCAGACCGATCGCCGCAAAGCCTGGCTCGTGAACTTGGCGTAAATCCCTATTTTGTAAAAGATTATGATCTTGCCGCGAAGAATTATGATGCTTTTAAAGTGTTCAATATTTTCAGTTACCTGAGAGAATACGACTTAAAATCTAAAGGCGTTGATTCTACGGGGAATACCACCGATGGGGAGATTTTGAAAGAGCTGGTATTTAAGATTATTCATTCGTGAGGTTGGGGCGTTGGGGCAATTCATGAATTGCCCTTAATGTTGGTCGCCGTGGGCAATTCATGAATTGCCCCTACATCTCAAACTGCAATCTCTTACCCTTTGTCGCTTCGTTAAATTTCCCATCCCTATACGCTAAACTCCCCGAAACAATTGTATGCGTGATGCTCGATTTGAACCGTAATCCTTCAAAAGGACTCCACCCGCATTTCGATAATATATTGTCTTTAGAAACACCATAAGCCTTGTTCAAATCAACAAGAACCAAATCTGCCCAGTAGCCTTCACGAATAAATCCACGCTTCTCTATGTTGAAACAAATTGCAGGATTGTGAGCCATCTTCTTTGCAACTTTTTCAAGCGAGATTTGCCCTTTGTGGTAAAATTCAAGCATCGCTAATAACGCATGTTGCACCAATGGTCCGCCGGAAGGCGCCTGTAAATAGGGTTTGCTTTTTTCATCTATCGTGTGTGGCGCGTGGTCGGTTGCAATTACGTCAATTCGGCCATCAAGCACAGCTTTAAAAATTGCTTTTCGATCGGCCTCTGTTTTAATCGCCGGATTCCATTTGATCCAGTTCCCTTTTTCACCGTAGTTTTTATCAGAAAACCAAAGGTGGTGAATGCAGGCCTCCGCAGTAATGCGTTTGTCTTTTAGTGGGATATCGTTTTGAAATAAATGCGTTTCCTCCTGGGTGGATATGTGCAGTACATGCAATCTCGAATTATGCGTTTTCGCAAGCTCTACAGCAAAAGAAGATGATTTGTAACATGCTTCGCTGTTGCGGATTAAAGGGTGCATTTCTGGAGTGATCTCATCGCCATATTTCGCCTTGAAAACCTCGAAGTTTCGTTTAATTGTTCCCTCATCTTCACAATGCGTAGCAATAAGCATCGGAGTGGAGCTGAAGATCGATTCAAGCGTTTTTTCATTGTCTACGAGCATGTTCCCGGTAGATGAACCCATAAAGATTTTTATACCGCAAACATCTTTTGGGTTCGTCTTTAAAACCTCTTC
>DASVRX010000332.1:0-5727 GCA_036388375.1 Pedobacter sp.
TTGAACGTTGCAAGTTCAGTTTCGGAAAAAACGTATTCTGTAATGATCTCTTTTATCACCGCAAGGGTAACTTCAAGATGCTTTGTGAGTGTAAATAAAGTAACCGACGAGAAATCGTAGTTATAATCCAGCTGAAGAAAAGCACCGTAATAATCTATCCGCTCAGCAATTTCATGAGCACTTAAGTGTTTGGTGCCCTCGGTCAGCATACAATTTACTGCGTATGCCTGCAACGGTTTTGCCTGATTCCAGTTAACGTTTTTGAATATTAACTCTATGCGAATCAGTTCCTGCTCGCCACCATTAATTACATATAATTTAATGTTATTATCCAGAACATGGGGATCGGCTTTTAATAGTTGTATCTGTTCTACCTGCCTGAAATCAGGCGCTAAAGTTCTGTCTAACATTAATTTGCTAAATAATATAAGGTGGTTGAGTTTTCTTTACGGAAAATATTATTGGCTCTGTTTCTGATATCTTCGGCGGTAACAGCCATATAGCGTTCGGTTTCCTTATTCAGATCCGAAGCGTTACCCAACAGTTCGAACGTAGCCAGGTTCATTGCCTTGTCGAGCAGGTTCATTTCCGAAAACACCATGGTAGATTCTATTTTATTTTTCACCTTGATCAATTCATTTTCCGGGATTAACTGGTTTTTTAGTTTCTCGATTTCCTCCCAAATCGCTGCTTCGGCATCTTCCATTGTAATGCCTTTAAGCGGCTTTCCTTCGATAATGAAAAGTCCGGGATCCATACTGCCGGTAGAATGAGCATTAATCTCGCTGAAAAGCTTTTTGTGCTTGATCAAATTAACATGAAGTCTCGATGCGTTTCCACGCGATAAGATATCAGAGATCAAATCAGTTTCATAATAACCTTGTTCGTTACGGCCGGGCGAGTGGAAAACCGTATAAATTGCATTTAACGGAACGTCGGCTTTGATTACCTCCCGTTGCTCGGCGGTTTGCTCTGGTTCTTTTGGTAGATTTCTTACAGGTTTCGGTGCAGCTGGGATATTGCCAAACCATTTCTCGGCAAGCGCTTTTGCATCGGCGGTTGTTACCGCTCCCCCTACCACCAAAATAGCATTCGACGGGACGTAATGCTTTGTAAAAAAAGCTTTTACATCTTCCATCTTAGCGTCTTCGATATGCGAGAGGTCTTTACCAATTGTAGCCCATTGGTAAGGGTGTTTTTTATAAACCAACGGACGGAGTTTTAACCACACATCGCCGTAAGGCTGATTTAAATAGCGCTGTTTAAACTCTTCGCAAACCACATTTTTTTGCACTTCAAGGCTTTTTTCCGAAAAAGCGAGACTAAGCATACGGTCGCTTTCCAGCCAGAAAGCAGTTTCGACATTTACCGCCGGAAGTGTGATGTAGTAGTTGGTAATATCGTTACTGGTAAACGCGTTGTTTTCGCCGCCCACACGCTGTAATGGTTCATCATAAGAAGGTATGTTGACTGACCCGCCGAACATTAAATGCTCGAATAGATGGGCAAATCCGGTTTGTTCCGGGTTTTCGTCTCGGGCTCCTACATCATATAAAATATTTACAACAGCCATCGGCGTGGTAAAATCTTCATGCACTAAAACCCGAAGGCCATTTGCTAATGTAAAACGATTATATGATACCATTCGGAAGCTTATAATTTTTTTAATAGGATTTGCAAAGGTAAAAGATTTACTGAAACCTGCTATTCAAGTGGAATATCTGTAATTATATGAAAATGATTTACAATCATGAGACGATTTTGGTTTTTCCACAAACATTTTAATCTCCACATTTTATAAAGGGAGCAAGGATTTTTCCTACCTTTGAATCCCGTACAAATAGATTGTTTTTCCCTCTTTAGAGAGTATTCAAATTAATTCCATCATTCATGACTAAGTATATTTTTGTTACGGGAGGCGTTACCTCTTCGTTAGGAAAAGGGATTATTTCCGCATCATTAGCCAAACTATTGCAAGCTCGCGGCTACCGGGTAACCATCCAAAAATTCGATCCATACATCAATATCGATCCCGGAACACTTAACCCTTATGAGCATGGCGAATGTTTTGTAACCGAAGATGGTGCCGAAACAGATCTGGATCTTGGTCATTACGAACGTTTTTTAAATGCGCCGACTTCCCAGTCTAACAATATTACTACCGGGAGAATTTACCAAAACGTAATTAATAAAGAACGTGAGGGTGCTTACCTTGGGAAAACCGTTCAGGTGGTGCCTCACATTACAGATGAGATTAAAAGAAACATTCGGATACTAGGCGAAAATGGCGAACACGATATTGTAATTACCGAGCTTGGCGGTACAGTAGGCGATATTGAATCTCTGCCTTATATTGAGGCTGTACGTCAGTTTAGATGGGAAATTGGTTACAGCAACTCACTTGTAATTCACCTAACGCTTATACCGTACCTTGCCGCTGCGGGTGAACTAAAAACTAAACCAACGCAGCACTCAGTTAAAACTTTATTGGAGTACGGAATTCAGCCGGATATACTGGTTTGTCGTACGGAACATCATCTTTCTCAGGATATAAGAAGAAAAATTGCGCTGTTTTGCAACGTAAATATTAATGCTGTTGTTGAGTCTATTGATGCATCTACCATTTATGATGTGCCTTTATTAATGCTAAAAGAGCAGTTGGACAAAACAGTTTTAACCAAATTGAAGCTTCCTCATAAACTGGAACCTGATCTGGAAACCTGGAAAGATTTTTTAGGTAGGTTGAAAAATCCAACTTCAGAAGTGCATATTGGTTTGGTAGGTAAATACGTGGAGCTTCAGGATGCTTATAAATCTATCTTGGAATCTTTCATTCACGCCGGAGCAAGGAACGAATGCAAGGTAAAAGTTCATTCAATTCATTCTGAAGGAATTACATCCGAAAATGTTGCAGAAAAACTAGATGGTTTAAACGGATTGTTGGTTGCTCCTGGTTTCGGTAACCGGGGTATTGATGGTAAGATTACTGCTATCCAATATGTGCGTGAAAATAACATCCCGTTTTTCGGTATTTGTTTAGGAATGCAATGCGCGGTTATCGAATACGGAAGAAATGTTTTAGGACTAAAGGATGCACACAGTATGGAGATGGATGAAAATACTCCTCATCCGGTAATTTCCATGATGGAAGAACAGAAAAAAGTGGTAAACAAAGGCGGCACCATGCGCTTGGGAGCTTACACCTGCGAACTTAAAAAAGGAACAAAGGCGGCACATATTTACGGAAAATCAAGTATTACAGAGAGACACCGTCACCGGTACGAGTTTAATAATACCTACCTGGAAGATTACGAAAAAGCTGGGATGCTGGCATCGGGTATTAACCCTGAAAACAACCTTGTAGAGATTATTGAATTGAAAAACCATCCATTTTTTGTGGCCGGACAGTTCCACCCTGAATTAAAATCAACGGTTGCCAATCCGCATCCACTTTTTGTTAACTTTGTCGCCGCTTCGCTAAATCAGGCGAGAAAGAAATAATTTTTAGAAAAGGACATCACATATAATGGACAAAAATACTTTTACAGGACTGTTTTTAATCTTAATCATCCTGGCCGGCTCGATGTATTTCATGAAGCCGTCTGAACAGGAAATTAAGAGGGAAAAATTTGTTCAGGATTCTCTGGCACTAATAAAAACCGGGAAACCGGTTCCAAGGAAATCCTCTCCAACTGCATCAGCTCCATTAAAAACAGCTGCTATTGATTCGAATGTATTAAAGGGCCCTTTCGGCGCAGCACACACCGGATCAGATCAAAAAGTAACCCTTGAAAACGAACACTTAAAAGTTATCATTGGTTCGAAAGGTGGAAGAATAGAATCAGTAGAATTAAAGGAGCACAAAACGTACGATAAGAAGCCGGTTCTTCTGTTCACAGAAGATCAAAGCAGCTTTGGTTTAAGTTTCAACGCCGGAGGTTCATCGGTTACCACCAACAATTTATATTTTACGCCTTCTGCATCAAACCTGAATGTTGCAAAATCAGATTCAGGTTCGGTTACTATGCGTCTGAGCTATTCTCCAACGCAGTTTGTCGATTATGTTTATTCCCTGAAAGGCGAAAGTTATAAAGTTGATTTAAACATCGTGACAACCGGTTTGCAATCAGTTCTGCAAGCCGGACAGCACATGAATCTAAATTGGGCTGCGACTTTAATGCAAAAAGAGAAGGATATTAAAAGCGAGCGCGATGAGCGTTACTCGGGTGTTTATTTTAATACTGGCGATAATGTTGTTGGCAATATCGGTTCAGCTAAAGACGAACAAAAAGATCTTGGTGAAGAAGGGAAAATTCATTGGATTTCTTTTAAACAGCATTTTTTCTCTAGTGTATTAATTGCGAAGAACGGCGTTGATAAAGCAAAAATTTCTGTTAAAAATTCAACTGAATCAGGCGTTGTTAAATCTTACTCAACAACATTAGAATTACCAGCAATCACCCAAGAAAATGCAACTATACCTCTTGAGTTCTTTTTTGGACCTAATAAGTTTAGCATCTTAAATGCACAAGGCTATGATATTGAACGCCAGATAAATTATGGATGGGGACCTTTGAAATGGATAAACCGATATGTGGTACTTCCTGTATTTAACTTTTTAGAAAATTTTGGTTGGAGTTACGGATTAATCATTCTTGCTTTAACGATCTTGTTAAAAGTGGTTTTATCGCCGCTTACTTATAAGTCTTATTTGTCGATGGCCAAAATGCGTGTATTGAAGCCTGAAATGGAAGAGATTAAAGCGAAAGTTGGCGAAGATAATCCTACCCTGCTTCAGCAGGAATACATGAAGCTTTATAAAAAAGCAGGCGTAAACCCTTTAGGTGGTTGTATACCAATGGTGTTGCAAATGCCCATCATCATGGCTTTCTTTTTCTTTTTCCCAAATCTTTTTGAATTAAGACACCAAAGCTTTTTGTGGATGAGCGATTTATCGACTTATGACTCGATTGTGAGTTTCCCAACAATACCGCTCATCGGGATTAACCACATTAGTTTGATGTGTTTATTGATGACTATATCTACATTGATTTACACCTATTATAATAATCAGATTTCTGGCGCTACTGGACAAATGAAATATATTGGATACATCACCCCAATTATATTTTTCGGAGTATTGAATAGTTATCCTTCAGGTTTGAACTATTACTATTTCCTGGCAAACATGTTAACTTTTGCGCAGCAATTCCTTATTAAACAATTTGTGAATGATGAAAAAATTCATTCTCAGATTCAGGAAAATAAGAAGAAGCCAACAGCCGATAAGAAATCAAAGTTCCAGCAAAGAATGGAAGATTATATGCGGCAAAAGCAGATGCCTGCAAAAGAGGAAGTCAAACCTGCGGTGAAAACCTCGAAAAAGAAATAACTCCAACCGGCGAAAGCCGGTTTTTTTATGATAAAACTTAGCATATTATTTCTTGTTAAATCGGGAATAGTTTAAAAATTGATAAATTGAGCCAGTATAATCAGCTGATAAGCGAATGGTATTAAATTATATTTGGATTGCCCTTTTTCTCATTGCCTTTGTTGTTGCACTGTTCAAACTGATTGTATTTGGTGATACAGAAATCTTCCCGCAATTAGTAGAAGGTCTTTTCGATTCAACCAAATCTTCTGTAATGGATATCGCCTTCCCTCTAATTGGAACGATGGCATTTTGGTTGGGAATTATGAATATTGGCGAAAAGGCAGGTGCGATTA
>DASVRX010000333.1:0-7448 GCA_036388375.1 Pedobacter sp.
CTTGTTTTAAAATAATTTCCATTTCGCTTACCTCCCTATTTTAATGAATCTGTTACATATGGCAATATACCTATATGACGGGCCCGCTTAACAGCCTGAGCTACTTTACGCTGAAACTTCAATGAAGTTCCGGTAAGGCGACGAGGTAAAACTTTACCCTGATCGTTGATAAACTTTAAAAGGAAGTTTGCGTCCTTGTAATCAATATACTTGATCCCGTTTTTCTTGAAACGGCAATATTTTTTACGGTTATCCTCTACTTTAGGGGCTGTAACGTATTTAATCTGATCTCTTGCCATTATCCTGCTACCTCCTCAGTTTGTTTAACGTCTTTCTTTTTGTTGAAAGCACCACTACGTTTTTTCTCGCTGTAAGCAACTGCGTGCTTATCCAGAGCAACGGTTAGGAAACGCAGAATACGCTCATCACGTCTGTATTCAATCTCCAGTTTATTGATTAATTCACCCGGAGCCTTAAATTCAGATAGGTGATAGTATCCGGTCGTCTTCTTTTGGATCGGATACGCTAATTTCTTCAAACCCCAATTATCTTCAGAGATAATTTCGGCTCCGTTATCTGTAAGAATACCACGATATTTAGCAATTGCCTCTTTCGTAGCTTCTTCTGATAACAACGGGGTAAGAACGATAAGTGTTTCGTACTGTTGCATGTTATTTAATTTGCCCATTTTGGGATTGCAAAGATAGAGGAAAAACTTTAGCCACCAAATAGTTAAAGCAAATAAGATTCGTATTATAAGACAAAGACAGGAGATAGCTCTCCTGTCTTTAAATTTAGTTTCTTCACTTCAAAGGCAGTTGATAACGATATGCTATCGATCCATCTGCATGAATCTTTACAATCCGTTCAAAAAATCCTGTGTATGGTGATCAAGAAACTTTTTGGTTGCGCTATAAACTCCGTCTACATATTTCTTGCTGTCAACTTCGATGATTTTGGTTGATTTGCTGTTAACATTGTCGGGCATATATACTTTATAAACTCCCATCCTGGTACCCGTCGCGTCGGCATCGTTTTTAGCGAAGCTTTGAAGCTTTGTATCTTCAATAACACCTTCTATTCCTAAGCCCTTACCCAAAGTCCCTGTATAACTTGTAGTTGATCCCATGCCCATCTTACCATGGTAAAATCCTACACTGCTGGTAATAGGGATAATATCATTTTGCCCTTTCATTTTAAATTTGGCATCGCTGGTCATCTCAATTGCTTCCTGACCTGCAAGGCGGAGATTTGTTTTCACTTTTATATTCGCGCCTGCGCCACGAAAAGCACCCTGACTCTCTACAAACATGACAAACATATTTACATTAGCAATAATTGCGTTGTCCAGGTCTTTCGACATTTTCGGATACATCATCGCCGGATTATTTAAAAAGCCACCGCTTTTGGCTTTTCCGTCTTTGCCAACTTTCTTTACAAAAAATTCAAAACCTGTTGGGGCCGTAGCCATCACACCGGGAAACTGAGACCGGCTTACAGTTCCGCCCTGTAACCTTGTAAAATCAGCATACGACTCCAGCTTGCCAGCTTCGTCGGCAGTTATAACCTGCAATCCTTTTGCTTTTATCTGTGCAAGAAAGTCCTGATATAACTTATCGGTAATCTGTTGCACGTCACTTTCGGTAAGGCCGGTTAACCCAATTGATAGCTGCGCTTTTGAATCGCCTTTATGCCCCCCGCCCAACATCGAGCCTCCTTGTTTAAAGTCCTCTTTCTCGTTATACACCTGATAGTTTACTGAAAAGTTGGAGATGTAGAGTCTTTTGGCGTCCTTGGCTTTGTTTAAGCCATACTTCGAATCTTTTGGTTTAAACTCGGTGAGGGTTTGTGCTTCTGCCGCTGTCACGCCGATTAGCAGTGCAACTGCTAGTAATTTTGTCTGAATGCTCATGATTGTTTGAGGTTTTATTATCAAATAAACCATGTCTCAAGCTAAAATCTGTCGCATCAAAGGAGTTGAGACAAATTTTTTGTGATACATTTCAACCAAAAGAATCTTTAAGATTCTGCTTTTAAGTATTCGGTAGGTGTAATATCAGTATGCTTTTTAAAAGCCCGGTAAAAGGAAGCCCGGCTGTTAAAGCCCGACTGATAAGCTATATATTCAATGGTGTTTTGTTCCGATAATTCTTTCAATAAGATCTTAGATTTTTGGACTCGCTTTTCATTTATCAACTCATAGAAGGTCTTCTTAAGCACTTTGTTAATTGCAAGGGAAAGTCGGGCTACCGGGACGTTTAGTTCTTTAGCTAATGCTTCGAGACTCAAATCTGGGTTTGTAAATGGTTGCTCTGTAATAAGATGGTCTTCTACTTGCTGCGCCAATATTGCCAGTTCGGCATCTACTATTATTTGCTGTGAAAAGTCTTTTTTGTCTTCCTCAAAATTTGGTAGTACATTTTCCTCAATAAAATTTGCGTACGATGTATGAGTAAAAACTGAGTGATAATGAAAGCTGTAATAAAGGATAAAGAAATAGATTACAGTCAAAACCAGGGGCAGATAAATGTACTCGACTTGAATTGTGGGCAGAGTTACATACAAGGCAATTGTGACTACATTAAGTATCCATATTAACGATAAGAACTTTGTGATATAAGTAACGCGCGTTTTGTCGTAATTGGATAAAGTATAAGCAAGTTTTTTTCGATAATTATAGATATCAATCGCTGCAACTGTGAAATAAATCTGTTGCATGAGGATAAATAATCCATTAATGATATTCATCTGCCAAGGATAGGGCTCCTGTAAAATACCATTCAGGTAAGCCGCTTGTGCCTTCTCTGGCATAAAAGCAAATTCAATAGCAAAGTAAACCGCTAAAGACATAGCCAATCCCGTTAAAAAGAAAAGAGGATGTTTAACGCTTACCTTTTTATTAATCAAAAGATGTACGTAGAGAAGCACTAATGGTGCAAAGGCAAAACAATTGACCTGCGCGAAAAAATAGATATAAGGAGATTTGTATAAACCTCCGGATAATACATTTATATTACTAAGGAAGTTTATTCCTGGATTAATTAATATTAAGGCAAGAATTTTATTGGGTAGTGCATTATTCTTTCTGAAAAAAAGCAGGCAGAACAAAAAGGATAAGTTGCAAAGGGTTATAATATTAAGAATCAGCATAAATATCCGGTAAAATATTTTCCTAAATTATAAATTTATTTCACCGCAACGAGTTTTACGCTGCGAACGTGAGGGAATTAAAGATTAATTTGGATTTACTCAACGGAAGGTTTGGAGCCTCTAGGTCTAAAATGTCGTAAAATACAAAAGCGCCTTTGGGGCGCTTTGTAAACCTAACCTATATAAAAACCACTTAACTTAACCAAATCTTATGTACACTTATACCCCAGGTTTTATGAATAGGTTACAAAAATTTAAAAAAAATTTAAATTCCTGTAAAGTATCTATTCCTTGTAAATACAGGTTCACATAATCGTAATTCGCGTGCATAATTCTGACTTCTTCTTATTATTTTAGGGGCGATGGATAATTTCATAGTGTCGGCGAGAAAGTACAGACCAGCAACGTTTGAAAGCGTTGTGGGTCAGCAACATATCACGAACACCTTAAAAAATGCCATCAAAAACAATCAGCTTGCCCAGGCATTTTTATTTTGCGGGCCGCGTGGTGTAGGCAAAACTACCTGTGCGCGTATCCTTGCTAAAACTATTAATTGTCAAAACTTATCTGCTCAGGTAGAGGCGTGTGGCGAATGTGAATCATGCCGATCGTTTCTGAACGGCAACTCGTTTAGTATCCACGAACTGGATGCTGCTTCCAATAACTCGGTCGACGATATCCGGAGTTTAATTGAACAAGTTAGAATACCACCGCAAACTGGCAAGTACAAAATTTATATAATTGATGAGGTTCACATGCTGTCGCAGGCAGCTTTTAACGCGTTTTTAAAAACGCTCGAAGAACCTCCCTCCTACGCAATCTTTATTTTAGCAACTACAGAGAAGCACAAAATCCTACCCACAATTCTTTCGAGGTGCCAGATCTTCGACTTTAACAGGATACGTGTAGAAGATATGGCCAGTCATCTGTCTTCTATTGCTAAAAAAGAAGCTATTGAGTATGATAATGACGGCTTACACCTAATTGCTCAAAAGGCGGATGGCGGCTTACGCGATGCGCTTTCTATGTTCGACCAGATTGTTAGCTTTTCGAACAGGAACGTAAGTTATAAGGCAGTAATCGATAACCTCAACATTCTTGACTATGATTATTATTTTAAGATCACCGATAGTTTATTGAAAGAAGACATTGCCAACAGCTTGCTACTTTTCGATGAAATTCTCGCAAATGGCTTTGATGGAAACAACTTCATTAATGGGCTGGCTGAGCATTTCAGAAATCTACTGGTAGGTAAAGACAACTCAACTTTAAAATTACTCGAAGTAAGTGATGGCATTCGTCAGAAGTATCTGGAGCAATCGAAGTTGTCTTCCGCTTCTTTTTTACTATCGGCGCTAAATATTGCTAATCAGTGCGATCTTAATTATAAAAACAGTAAAAATCAGCGTTTACAGGTAGAACTTTCGCTGATAAAAATATGCCATATCCCCTCGGCACTAAATCTTTCAACTTCGGCTTCCGCAGAAGCACTAAAAAAAAAACCTGAATCTGAAGTAAAACCCGAAAATTCTGGCCCTCCTGCTCAGGTTTTACCACCACAAACAGTGGCACCAAAAGAAGTACAAATACCTTCGACTCCACCTACACCATCAGCAGTAATTACAGAAAAGGAGCTGGAAGAATCTATTCCACCACCGCCCATCCCACAGGAAAAGCCTAAAATTTCTATTCAGCCCTTAAAGTCTATTCCATCGATTATACCGAATCTGAATGACCTAAGCGGCAGTTCGGCAAAGGCCGAAGAAGATGAACCCAAATATGTATCCGGCGACAGCCGAAAGCCTTTTGATGCGGATGAATTTTTAAAACTTTGGAATGATTATGCTGCTACTGTAAAAAAGGCAGGTAAGATCAATTTGTTTACCATCATGACGGGTAATCCTCCTACCCTTTTATATGATTATAAGATTGAGCTGGTAATAGATAATCGAATACAGGAAGAACTTTTAATGATTGAAAAAATCGACCTGCTAAACTTTTTAAGAGTAAAACTCGAGAATTTTGGCATCGATATCATCACTCGCCAGGCAGAGCAGAACGAAAAGAAAAAGCTTTACACATCTCACGAAAAATACCAGCACATGCTCTCTAAAAATCCTAAGCTTGAAGAATTTAGGCGGAAGTTTAATTTGGATGTAAATTGAGGTTGTTAGAACTTTCGCTTTTATCTGCTGCCCTATATAGAAGAGGCGCGGCTCTTTACCATCTAAGACATTCATTCTTTATTCTCCTCGTTCTTACTGCCACAAAAGCATCATCGCAAAGCCGACAAGTCCGGTTCGAAGGTTATATACATATTTCCGGAACTTCTGATCCGATTCCAAACGCAATTGTTAAAGCAAGTTCAGGACAAAGCACCAAGAGTAAAGACAATGGCTATTTTTCTCTTAATCTACCTCTCGGAAAAAATCAAATAACCATCACCCATCTTTCTTACGACACCTTAAACACCAATATTGACCTTGCAGGAAATTTGCAAATGTCTTATAATCTTAATTTAAGATCTGCCGCTATGGCGGAAGTTAAGGTTTCGGCGAGAAAAAGCAACGCTAATAAGCTCTCCCCTAATGTGTCGACAATTACTAAGGATGATCTGGAGAAGGTGCCCGCTTTTCTAGGTCAACGCGATCCTATTAAAGCTCTTCAAACCCTCCCGGGGACGGGCAAAGGCGGAGAAGGAAACTCCGGTTTTTATGTGCGTGGGGCCACGTCCGGGCAAAATCTCACGATATTTAACGACGCTGTAATTTACAACCCCTCTCACCTGCTTGGATTTTTCTCTGTCTTCAACAGCGGCGCTGTAGATCATATCAATCTTTATAAATCGGGCATCCCTTCGGAGTTTGGCGGCAGACTTTCTGCGATCATTGAAGTAAATAGCAGTAGAAAAATAGCCGACTCTGTTTCGATGGAGGGAGATATAAGTATCCTTGCGGCAAGTGCAAGCCTCGTAACTCCGGTTACAAAAAACTGGTCTGTCTCAGCAACTGCACGGAAAACCTTTATGAATTATACCGTTTGGCCTTTGCTGAGCAGCATGCAATCGACTTCGAGTTCCTTCAATAATATAAAATACGATTTCCACGATCTCAACTTTAGTTCGAACGCTCGCATAGGCAAAAGCAATTTTCTATATTTTAATGCTTACACGGGTGGTGATGATTTTGGTTTTGATGCTCGCGCCGATATCAGCAATGGAATGGATTGGCAGAATTCGGCATATTCACTAACCTTAAAGACGATCATCAGTAATTCGGTAGTGGTAAACAATACGGCCACTTATAGCGGCTATAAATTTAATTTTGGATTGCAACAGGATAATTTTGTGGCCGGAATTGCTTCAAATATCAAAGACTATAATTTCAAGAGCATCATAAATGTTTACCTTGATAAACACTATTTAAAAGGTGGCATTCAATACGTTGATCATAATTTTAAGCCCAATTCTCCATCTATTAAATCATTTGGGGTTGATTATGATTTTGGCACCCCCAACACTTATTACTCTGATGAGAGTTCAATATTCCTAAGCGATGAATATAAGATTTCTGATATTACTGGAATTTACGCCGGCCTCCGATTAACTAATTATCGGCATAAGGGCCCGTATACTTTAGTAAATGAAGATAAAAGTGAAATGAATTTTGATAAAAAATCGACTGTTAAGTCGTTTTTTTATCTGGAGCCCTCATTAACAATTAAACAATCAATTGCCGATAATTCATCTATCAAATTCTCCTTTTCAAGAAATGTACAACCCATTCATTTAATTTCTGTTACTGCCGTAAACTTTCCAGCTGATTTCTGGATGCCTTCCTTAAATACTATTCCGGCAGAAAAAGGGCAGCAATTTTCATTAGGTTATTTTAGGGATTTTGGCCGCCATTATGAGTCATACATCGATATGTATTATAAAAAGATGAATGGACTAATCGAATTTTCTGGTGGGATTATGAGTTTGATCGATAACTTAAAAATTGAAAACAACTTATCATTTGGGTCCGGAGATGCTTACGGAACAGAAGTTTTCTTAAAAAAGAAAACCGGAAAATTCACCGGTTGGATTGGCTATACGCTATCCAAGAGCAATCGGACTTTTGAACTGATAAATGATGGAGAAAAGTTCCCTGCAAAATACGACAGAAGACACGATCTTTCCATTGTTTCAAATTATGCTCGAAATAGAAGATGGAGTTTTTCGGGATCTTTCACTTACGCTACCGGAAATGCTTATACGAAACCAGAAAGCCGGTATCTTTTAGGAGGAAATATTATTA
>DASVRX010000334.1:0-1901 GCA_036388375.1 Pedobacter sp.
GTTGTTTCTTGATTTAGATAGCATCACACAAAAGGAGCAAGTTGAGTCGGTTCATTTATCAGATTTTCCAATGTATCACATAGATTTAGTTGATACAGCATTGGAAGAAAGAATGTCTATCGCTCAGAATATTTCTTCGATGATTTTATCGTTAAGGAAGAAGGTAGGAATAAATGTAAGACAGCCATTAAACAAAACTTTATTGCCTGTGTTAGATAGCAGTTTCCAGGATAAGGTTGAGCGTGTGAAGGAGCTTATTCTATCAGAAACAAACATCAAAACGATAGAATATATCAACGATACATCCGGTATAATTAAGAAAAAAATCAAGCCAAACTTTAAAGCTCTGGGCGCTAAAGCCGGGAAGCAAATGAAAGATGTAGCTGCCTTTATAACAGGCTTATCCGCAGATCAGTTAACTGACTTTGAACGTGCCGGAACAATCCAATATTCTAAGGATGACTTTCAGCTCGATGTGTCGATTAATGATGTAGAGATTATTGCGGAGGATGTTCCGGGATGGCAGGTGACTAACATGGGCAAACTTACTGTTGCTTTAGATGTTACAGTAACCAATGAGTTAAAACAGGAAGGTATATCAAGGGAATTGGTGAATAGAATTCAGAATTTAAGAAAAGAATTAAATTTCGAGGTAACCGATAAAATCAATGTGCGTACAAGCGACCACCCTTATATTACAGAAGCCGTAAAAAATAATTTATCATATATTTGCGCTGAAATTTTGGCCGACTCATTTGAACTTGTTAACGAGTTGAAAAGGGGAGAGACGGTAGAAATCGATGAGCAGCAATTACTAATTTCAATCACAAAAGCTTAAAATGGAAAATCACGAAAAAACAAGATATTCTGATGCAGAATTGCAGGAGTTCAAAGACCTTATTCTTGAAAAATTAAGGGTAGCGAAAGAAGAACTAGGTTCATTGACACAATCGTTAAGCAATCCAAATCTTAACGGAACTGATGATACAGCCGGTACTTACAAAACGCTTGAAGACGGTTCAGCTACATTAGAAAAAGAACAAATTAATCAGCTTGCTGCTCGTCAGAAAAAGTTTATTGAAAACCTTGAAGCTGCTTTGGTTCGCATCGAAAACAAAACGTACGGTATTTGCCGTGAAACCGGAAAATTAATACAAAAAGAGCGTTTGCGTTCTGTTCCGCATACTACGCTGAGCATGGAAGCTAAAATGAAGCAAAATTAATGAAAGCTTATTACAAGCCTTTTCTTGCGATAGTTGTTATCCTGCTTGCTGATCAGGTGCTAAAGTTTTGGATTAAACTTAACATGACACTCGGTCAGGAATTTCAATTGCTGGGAAAATGGGCATTGATCCATTTTACCGAAAACAATGGAATGGCTTTCGGGATGGAGTTTGGAGGGGAAGCCGGAAAGCTTGCTTTAACTTTATTTAGAATTGCTGCCGTTACCATGATTGGTTATGGCGTGATTTACCTCATCAAAAATAAGTATCACCGGGGGCTGATTTTAAATGTAGCCCTCATTTTTGCAGGTGCTTTAGGAAATATTATTGATTCTACTTTTTATGGATTGATTTTTACTGAAAGCAACTTTTTCGAAACTGCCAAACTTGTACCCGGCAATGGCTACGCTGGCTTGTTTCATGGGAAAGTAGTTGATATGTTCTACTTTCCGATTATTCAGGGGATAATTCCAACCTGGTTCCCGATATGGGGCGGAGAAGATTTTATCTTTTTCAGGCCGGTATTTAACGTTGCTGACGCTGCAATCTCAATCGGTGTTATTTCTATCCTAATCTTTCAAAAGAGGTATTTCAAAGAGGAGCGCGTGGAAGAAAGTTACCCACACAGCGAGATCGTAGAAGAATAATTTCAGTTGGGCTTCTCTAATTATTACTCAT
>DASVRX010000335.1:0-6250 GCA_036388375.1 Pedobacter sp.
GCTAATTCGAAAGATTTCGTAGGATTATCCTTGTGCACCAAATTGAATTTAGCTGAAGATTTGTTAGCTATTGAAATAATTTTGACCTTATCGTGTTTTTGTGAAATCGGTTCAAAATGTTCCTTAGCTATCCCTTTAATCAGATTCTGGTTAAAAGATTGAAAAGCATTTAAGTCATACAGAAGATTCATATAATCTCTTTTTTTGACTTTATTTCTCCCTCTTCCTAATTCGATTTCTGGAAAAGTGGCTCCTAAGCGAATTATTGCCTGTGGTTGGATGATTTTTTCGATGAACTGAAACGCCTTTTGAGTGCGCGTAAACCGGTGTGGCTCATCGATAATCACAAAGGGCTTGGTAGCCTTTATAGCATCTATTGGCTTGTAAAATCCTTCTACTCCATAATCATACGTATCAGTCAATAACTTTGAATTACCCACCAGTAATGACATATTGGTCAGCAAGACATAAATCTTATTAGTATTTTGGCTGCTACCTGCCACAAACTCCCTTACCACACTAGGAAAAAAATTTTTACCTTTTTTCTTTTTAATTGCTTCGAGTACGAGCAGATCAAGCTCAGTACCATAACCACACTGGTCTCTAAAATGGCGACGGGTGTAGCTATCTTCCATAAATTGCTTCGCACCGGCCTTGATGGCGAGCGTTGGCACCACAACGATAAATTTATTAATGCCATAACGTTTATGAAGCTCATACATCGCAGATGTATAAACATAGGTCTTACCGGTCCCCGTTTCCATCTTTATGTCCAAGTTAAGAAACTGCCCAACTTCATTTTGAGCTTTAAAGTCGGCAGAAATATTGTTTGCGTTTTGCACGCTAACAATATTCTCAGTTAGAACCTGATGATTTAGAATCAGGGTTGGATTTTGATAATATAAGGTGTTTTTAAGAATCAAATCTTGGCTAAGCACGTCTACAATGGCTGAATATCCCTTTACTTGATGCGGTAGATCGCTTTTTAAAATTAATTCCATTCTTCTAATACCTTACAGAGTAACTTATCTTAAGATTCTTTTCGCTGTCATTCAATATTTTTAGGTTCTTATCAATCATTTCGTTGATAGACCAATCAGGGAAGCTGTAGCCAAATAAAACTATGTTTTTAGGATTAAAATGTCCTTCTGAATCATATTTGGTCAATAAGGCTTTCATACTATCGAGATTAAAGCCTGAATCTACAAAGTATAGGTGGTTGTCATAATAATAAGCAGTATAACCAGCTAGATCTAAAACTATGGCATTGACAGCAAGGCCATATCCATCAGCATTCAACCACGTGGCTAAGATTACAGGTCTGCCAAAATCTTCCAAAATTGTGGTATCTGGTATCAGGGTTGAGGTGCTGAAGGTATCTAGCTTATCCAAAGTGTTTTGTTTAAGCTCAAGTAAGGTGTAGTGTTTAAATCCAAAATCAATGGATTTGTCAGGATGCGCCACTCGCTTTTTTAAAGCTGCACGTTTGATACGTTCTATACCTACATAATCTAAAGTAGTAGGCAGATTGTTTTCTTTTAGAAAATCGAATGCCACCTGTTGTGACTGATCTTTTTCATTCAATACAGCTGGCAACTGAATAGCAATAAATCGTCTATTACCGTTATCTTTTATGTTAAGTTGCATAATAGCATCGGCTGTGGTTCCTGAGCCTGCGAAAAAGTCCAACGAGATAAAATCATTGCCCGGTATCAGACCTATTAGGTATTGTATAAGGTTTGTGTTTTTAGGGTTACTAAAAACACCGTCTATGCCCAGTGTATCTGATAACTGCGTAGCACCATCATTTGTTGAAAATTCGACAATACTTCTTGAATTGCCTACATCCTCATATGTTATATAATAACGTCCGTCCGCAACGTCAATATTATTAGCTGGGATGAAAGTTCTCTTTTTTACAGCATACCCATTCCTAGTGTGTTTTATCAGTATTTCATCCTTGCTATTATTAAAGTTTTTCACATCCCAAGTCCAGGCGCCTAACTTGCCACGTACTTTTGGAGGTCTAATTTTAAGATAACCTTTTTGTAGCAATTCCTGGTTGTCCGTGTATATCTCATCTTCGTTATTTGATGTTTTAGCAAGTTCGATGTTATAATCTTGAACGCCCAAGAAGTCCTTTGTCTCCGGATGGTAATATACTGTGTAACCCAAATTTTCACGACTGTTTAAAGTACCACCATCTCCGCGTGTAGTTATAGAATCATTGATAATGTAGTATCGATCACCTTCTTTATAGACCTCTTTAGTTATAATAGCCCTAGATTCCATTGAAGGCTTCATTTCAGATCCAGACGTATAAACAGCTTTTCTCTTATAACAACTTATGTATTCATGATTTCTTTGGATATTAATGGAATCATTTTTTGAATTAAGTTTATTATGAATAATCTGACCGAGAAAATTCTCTTCTCCAAATACATCGTCACAGAGAAGCTTCAAATTAGCCTGTTCGTTTTCATCGATGGAAATAAAAATTACCCCGTCGCTGCTTAACAATTCTCTAGCCATTGATAAACGTGGATACATAAACATTAACCATGCTGAATGGGAAGCAGAGCCGCGTTTGGTGAGATATAAAATTCGTTCTGCTTCATCTTCGCTTACGTTAAGTTTCTCCTGAAGCACCTCTTTTGTGTAATTGAAATTATCTTGATACACAAACCCATCCGAACCCGTATTATAAGGAGGATCGATATAAATGCATTTAACGCTTCCCTGATAAGATCTCAACAAATGCTTAAGGCCATCCAAGTTATCACCACTGATGTAGATATTTTCGCTATTAGCATTGTCAGGCAAGCTGTTATGTTCTTCATTAGGTTGTATAACCGTAGTGGTTTCCGTACTGGATAATAGTTTCGCATAGCTTTTCCCCAAAAATTTTAGCTCATACCCTTCATCAATAACTTCTGTCTTGTCCTTAATTTCAGATTTGAAGCGCTCAATGTCGAAAGAGCCGTCGGCCGTAAAACAAGCTGGAAAATGCTCCCTCAGAATGTCTAATTTTTTGTCGTTTGATTGCAGATTTTCGTTATGTCGTTGTATATCTTTTATCATTTGCAGATAACCTTACTTGTTTTTTTTTATATTTTTCGAGACTTCCTTCAATGCTTCGTTGGCAGTAGGTTCATTTTTTACCAGTTGCATTAACTGATCCGCAAGCCACAACGTCTCCAATTCCACTTTATCCGCATTAAGGATTTCAGCTAACTTTGGAATCTGCTCTTTTTTCAACTGTCGAACCCCTTTTTCAATTTTACTCATCTGGGCAGTGTCCATTTCTAGCACCGGGGCGACCTGACGGAGGTAAAGGTTTCGTTGTTCTCTTAGCATTCGTATCCTGCTACCAAACTGGCTTTCCATTGTCTCTTGTTTGACTTGTCAAATAATGGCAATAATAATTAAAAAGAATAGGCAAATGAAATCGTGAAATGAAGTCTATTTTCAGGGTTTCAAGGAAACTAAGGAAATCAAGGATTTGAAGTCGAATTTCTGCAAAGCAATCCTCAAATCCTTTACTTCCTCAAATCCTTGCCTTTGCTTTAATGTATTCATCTTGTTTGTCCCGGTGGATCAAATTATCTTTTAGATAACCCGATATATAACCTTGTGCTGTTTTGTCGGGAATACCCATGGAGATAGCAACCCCCAAGTATTTTTGGCGGCTGAAGCTCTCAGGTAATGAGTTAAAAAACCGTTCCTTTCTATTTTCGTGCTTTGAGCCTGGAAATGATTGCGGAAGTTCTGAAAAAACCGCTGAGGCATGTACAAGTAACGTATCTGCAATAGTTAAAGCGGTTTTAAAATCGTTTTCTTGGCAAAGAACTTCTGCCCCAATCTCACCCGTTTCCATAATCCTTAAAGCGGAGAGTATCATCATTAACCGAAACGCTATAATTCCCATCCTTCTAACAGTGCCTGCAAATTCATCGCTGTTTTCCTCAAGATATTTCTTTTGGGCGTTTGAAAAAACTTCTGAAAAAGTTTGCTTTTGCGCTGCTGTCAATTTTATCTGAATAGGTTGCGATTTTTCTAGTTGCTGGTAAAGCTGGTAAAAATCACTCCCTAGAGCTTGGAAGTAATCATCGAGGTTTGTGCTGTTATTTGCATCGAATACATCTGCCCATACAGGTTTCAAATTCATGGAATAAAATATGAAGCGGCTGAACAATCCATTCTCAGCATCTGGAATAAGGTTGAAAACCTGTTTTGGGGTACCAGAAAGCAAAGCAGATAAACAAGGGCTTTCAATATCTACATATTCCCTATCTGTTCTGCGATAGTAGCTTATGGTTTCGTGATGAAAGGCTTTCCTAAAGCCGTCACTATAATTCCCGTAGTCGCTTTTAAACGCACTTGCAATAGTATCTCCCTCAGTTTCAAATATCATCCCTTTGCCTTCATTGTCGTTCAATAGCTGAAAGAAACCAGTTGCGCTATTATTTGCTGGTATTAAGAGCATTTTTTCGGGCGGGCTCTTGGGTTTCTCTATTGTTTCACTCTTCTTTTTAACAGCCTGGTATTCGACCATATCCGATTCATATTGGCTCCGAAGCCTTTTTGATTCTTCTCTGTACTGTTTATGTATAGGTGTCAGCAATTGGCGACAATGCACCAGCCGTCCCTTACCAGCAGACGCTTTAGCGGATACGAAGAGAAATAAATTCGCATAGACCTTCTTATTGTGATATATGCCGAACAAATTGGGTAAGCAGGCAGATAAACAAACTATAGAGCCCAGCAAGAGAATATCCCGTTCTTCGGATGCTTCAGCAACCGAAACCACTCGTTTAAGGAAATCAGGAAGTTGAGGAAACAGATCATCAGGTAACACCGGCACGTTGGCGGCAATCTCTCTATCTTTTTGTATTGTATTCGCTATATTGATTCCAGCGTTTTTTAAATGATAGAAGAGCGTCTTCAATGTGATGCCCGAGCCCTTAGATTTTAAGCAGGCCGAATACTGGTGGTCACAGTCCTTATAATTATACTCTGGGTATAAGGTACTGATCCGGTGAAAGTAGTCTCGCCCCTCCTCGCCCAGTTCTGAAGCAAGGGCAAACCCGATATCTCGCCATTTACTGTATGCGTCGGTGAGGTCGATTTTTCTTTCCTCCAAGTTTGTAATGAACTGCTCTATCTCAACTGCTTTAGCTGAATTGAAAGACATTTCAATAGCAGGCGTATTCGTTGGATTTATCTCTGGCTTATGAAGCCATTCTTCTGGGTTAAAGATTTTCTTATTCATTGTAACAGGTATTTAGGACTAATGTAAATGGTTGGATCATGGGGTAAAAAACAGGCCCGGGATATATCTTTACCGGATTCGTCAACCTCCATGTTATAGGTGTGTTGGATGTAAGCGGCTATCGCTTTAAAATAATTTGAGTGTGTCGTCCTTGTCAGGTCTATCGGAATAATCCATTTTAAACCATCGCCGGAAGGGCTTTGGAACAAAAGCTGCGTGTCAAAATATTCATCCTCCAACAACTTACCTTTCAACCTTTGTGGTTCTTCCAAATGGTCGAAATCAATGGTGAGTAAACCAGAATGCTTTAATAGGTACCTGTCGGAACGACTGGAGAACACCCCTGAGAAAGTCACATAGTCAAAATGCGTTGCCTTGAATTGCCTGGCTTCCTTCTTATCTGTTATCCTTTGGAGAGCTTCAGTAGCTTCTCTAAAATTATCCGACTTGACGGTATTATATATATCCGTTAAAGAGATTGATTTAGATGGGAAAGTGTTGGTAACGGGAGCCTTAAAATAACTTACTTGAGGTGCGGATACAGCTTGCCTTGTTTCTACAACCTTGTTTTTCTCTTCGTACTTGTTGATGTCAAGTCTCAAGTATAAGGCAGTATTAAGCTTGTCTAATAGTTCCTGTCCATCTAATTTGTAATATTCAGCCGCAAATTCAAAGGCGTCACCGTGGTATCCGGGATTATTTAAATCCGAAAATACAGCGACATTATTGATGATTTGAATTTTCAGAATGCTGTCTTGCCTGAAAGGGTTTGCAATTGGATTGCAATCCCTTCCCCGAAGGGAAAGAATTGCATCTCCGTCTGCTTCTTGCAGTATCCGGCTGAAAATATTCAGTCCGTAATGCGTTCTTGCTAATATGGAACTTCTACTTACTGCCATCGGATTTGCTTTTAGGGTTTAAGTAATTGCTTTCTAAAAGCTTTTCCAGGTCAGCGGCTTTGTAATAAAACTTGCCATT
>DASVRX010000336.1:0-15488 GCA_036388375.1 Pedobacter sp.
GGAGATTGAAATTTACTAGTGTTCTCGCCGAAGCGGTTCAGGATGCTAAGATCATTTTCCTTGCATTACCAACGCCTCCTGGTGCAGATGGCTCTGCTGATTTAAGTTACGTTTTGGGTGCGGCGAAGGATATTGCTAAGCTAGTTAAGGATTACAAAGTGGTAGTTACCAAGTCTACCGTGCCTGTAGGTACAGCAGATAAAGTTAAAAAGGTGTTTGCTGAGAATACTGATATTGAAATTGATGTAGTATCAAACCCGGAGTTTTTACGCGAAGGCGTTGCTGTTGAAGATTTTATGAAGCCCGACAGGGTGGTAGTTGGAACCAGCAGCGATCGTGCACGTAAGCTGATGGAAGAACTTTACAACCCATTTGTACGTTCGGGAAATCCGATCATTTTCATGGACGAACGCTCATCAGAGCTTACTAAATATGCTGCAAACTCATTCCTGGCTACAAAAATCACCTTTATGAACGAGGTGGCCAATTTATGTGAGCTAGTTGGGGCTGATGTAGATATGGTGCGGAAGGGCATTGGCTCTGATGCACGTATCGGTAAACGTTTTCTTTTCCCAGGCGTTGGTTATGGCGGAAGCTGTTTCCCGAAAGATGTTCAGGCACTTGCTAAATCTGCGGCAGAAGTTAATTACGATTTCAGTATTTTAAACTCTGTGATGGCAGTGAATGAAAAGCAGAAAGTAGTGATTGTCGAGAAAATGCGCAGTTATTATAAGGGCGATTTAAAAGGCAAAAAGTTTGCCCTTTGGGGATTAGCATTTAAGCCCGAGACTGATGATATTCGTGAAGCCCCTTCTTTATATATTATAGACGAGCTACTCAAAGAAGGCGCATCTATTTCAGCGTACGACCCTGAGGCAATGTCACATGTTCAAAAACTTAAAGGAGATTCGATTGCTTATGCAAAAGATCCGTATGAAGCATTACAAGATGCAGATGCTTTGGTGATTGTGACTGAATGGCCGCTGTTCAGAACGCCGGATTTTGATAGAATCGAACAAAATTTAAAAGCAAAAGTTATTTTTGATGGTCGAAATTTATACGACATTCAAAAGATGATTGATTGCGGGTACTATTACAACAGCATTGGCCGTAAAGTTGTAGAAGCATGAGTAGAAAAAGAATTCTGATTACCGGTGCTGCTGGATTCCTTGGTTCACACCTTTGTGATCGTTTTATCAAGGAAGATTATCATGTCATCGCTATGGATAATCTTATTACCGGCGACTTACGAAATATCGAACATTTGTTTAACCTCGAAAATTTTGAGTTTTACAATCACGATGTTTCCAAATTCGTTCACGTTGCCGGCGAGTTGGATTACATCCTCCATTTCGCATCTCCGGCAAGTCCGATTGATTATTTGAAAATTCCAATCCAAACATTAAAAGTGGGTTCTTTAGGAATTCACAATTTGCTTGGCTTGGCTAAAGATAAAAAAGCGCGTATCCTGATTGCTTCAACATCCGAAGTTTATGGCGATCCAAGTGTTAACCCTCAACCAGAAGAATATTGGGGCAATGTAAACCCTGTTGGTCCGCGTGGCGTGTACGATGAGGCAAAACGTTTTCAGGAAGCTATAACAATGGCCTACCATACTTTCCATGGCTTAGAAACCCGGATCATAAGAATCTTTAATACTTATGGGCCAAGAATGCGACTAAATGATGGTCGCGTTTTGCCTGCATTTATAGGTCAGGCTATTCGCGGAGAAGATTTAACCGTTTTTGGCGATGGTAGCCAGACACGGTCTTTTTGTTATGTTGACGATTTGATCGAAGGCATTTACCGCCTGCTGCACTCGGATTATGCCCAGCCGGTCAACATCGGTAACCCGGATGAAATCACCATCAGGCAGTTTGGTGAAGAGATCATCAAACTCACCGGAACCAAACAAAAATTGATTACCAAACCTCTTCCAACAGACGATCCAAAGCAACGTCGGCCTGATATTACTAAGGCAAGAGCTATTTTAGGCTGGGAGCCCAAGGTTTCCCGCGAGGAAGGATTAAAAATTACCTATGAATATTTCAAATCGCTTCCTCAGGAAGTGATCGAAAAAATTGAACATAAAGACTTTACAAGTTATACCAAATGAGCAAAATTTTAGTGACCGGTGGCACCGGATATATCGGTTCTCATACCGTAGTCGAACTGCAAAATGCAGGATATGAAGTAGTGATTGTAGATAATCTGGACAATTCGAGTTCCAAGATCATCGATCAAATCACATCAATCACAGGAATAAAACCCCAGTTCCACGAGCTGGATCTTTGCGATGAAGCCAAGACCGTCGAGATGATAAAAAACAATCCGGATATCTCTGGAGTAATTCATTTTGCGGCTCATAAGGCAGTGGGAGAGTCGGTTCAGTTTCCATTAAAATATTACCGTAACAACTTTTTCTCTTTAATAAACCTTCTTACCGCTTTCGCGGGAAGAGAAGTTAACTTCGTATTTTCTTCCTCTTGTACGGTTTACGGTCAGCCGGATGTTTTGCCAGTAACAGAAGAAGCTCCGGTAAAAAAAGCCGAATCTCCTTACGGAAATACAAAGCAAATCGCAGAAGAAGTTCTTGTTGAAACGGCTAATGCCAATACCAACTATAAAGTAATTTCCCTGCGTTATTTTAATCCGGTTGGGGCGCATGAATCAGCGCTAATTGGCGAATTGCCCCTCGGCGTGCCGCAAAACCTGGTTCCATTCATCACGCAAAGTGCAATTGGAAAACGCGGCCCCATTACTGTTTTCGGAAACGATTACAATACGCCTGATGGAAGCTGTGTTCGTGATTATATTCATGTGGTAGATTTAGCGAAAGCTCATATTGCCGCTTTGCGCAGACAAGAAGAAAATAGGATGTCGGGCAAGTTCGAACTGTACAATCTCGGTACCGGTACAGGAAGCAGCGTTCTGCAAGTAATTAACGCGTTCGAAAAAAGTACAGGTGTGAAATTGGAATACAAAATTGGCTCGAGACGTGAAGGGGATGTTGAACAAGTTTGGGGCGATGTATCTAAAGCGCAGAAAGAGTTAGGCTGGAAAACCGAATTGGTTCTGGAAGATATGATGAAATCAGCCTGGGCCTGGGAGCAGTATATAAATAAAAATCCTTTTTAAATAAAATCTTAAACTTGCCAAAAGTTCAGAACTTTTGGCAAGTTTTTATAAACATAATGAAGAAAATTTTAATCACCGGCGGAGCCGGTTTTATTGGTTCGCACGTAGTAAGACGTTTCGTAAAAAATTATCCTGACTATCAAATAGTTAATCTCGACAAACTTACCTACGCCGGTAACCTTGCAAATTTGCAAGACGTAGAACAGTCTTCCAATTATAAATTCGTTAAGGGAGATATTGTAGATGCTGACTTTATTTATAATCTATTTGCTCAGGAAAATTTCCAGGACGTAATCCATCTCGCTGCAGAATCGCATGTCGACCGCTCCATTAACAGTCCGATAGATTTTGTGATGACCAATGTGGTAGGAACCGTTAATTTACTTAACGCTGCCAAGAAACTTTGGAAAGATGATTACTCAAGCCACCGGTTTTATCACGTTTCCACGGATGAAGTTTATGGTACACTAGGCGACGAAGGTCTTTTCACCGAAGAAACAGCTTACGATCCGCATAGTCCGTATTCTGCATCAAAGGCCAGTTCAGATCATTTTGTAAGAGCTTATCAGGATACTTACGGAATGAATACCGTGATTTCGAACTGCTCAAACAACTACGGTTCACATCACTTTCCCGAAAAATTGATACCGCTTGCCATCAATAACATCAAAAACAATAAAGCTGTTCCCGTCTACGGCAAAGGCGAAAATATTCGTGACTGGCTTTGGGTTGAAGACCATGCAAGAGCTATCGACGTGATATTTCATAATGCTGCCTCCGGAAAGACCTATAATGTTGGCGGCCATAATGAATGGAAAAATATTGATCTGATTCACGCTTTATGTAAGATCATGGATAAGAAGCTGGGCAGAGAAGAAGGTGAATCAGCAAAGTTGATCACGTTTGTAACTGACAGAGCCGGACACGATTTACGTTATGCCATCGATTCGAGCAAATTGCAGAAAGAGTTAGAGTGGACACCAAGTTTGCAGTTTGAAGAAGGTTTAGAAAAAACGGTCGACTGGTATCTTACTAACGAAGAATGGCTCAATAATGTAACATCAGGCCAATATCAGGCCTACTACGAAAATTTATATGATAATCGCTAATGTGGTTTGACTTCCTAAAAAAGAAGACAGTCCAGGAACCGGAAAATAATTTTTCACGAATTCAAACGGATTTGCACTCTCATCTCATACCTGGCATCGATGACGGCGCTCAGAACATGGAAGAATCAATCACTTTGATTCAAATGCTGATGTCGATGGGCTTCAAAAAGCTGATCACGACGCCACACATTATGGCTGATTATTATCGAAACACCTCGGATTCGATCTTGCAGGGGCTTGAAGGACTTCAAAAAGAGCTTGTCTTAAGAAATATTAATATTCCCATTGAAGCTGCCGCTGAATATTATCTTGATGAAACGTTTGAGAACAAGCTTAAAAGGAATGACATCTTAACTCTTGGGAGAAAGTACGTTTTGTTTGAATTGTCGTTCATCAATTATCCTCAAAATTTATTCGAGGTGATTGATAGAATACTTCAAAAAGGCTATACCCCTTTACTGGCCCACCCGGAGCGATATCCTTACATGACTGGCTCAATAGAAAACTATGAGCGTTTAAAGGATGCTGGATGCTATTTGCAATTGAATACATTATCCTTAACAGGGCATTATGGTAAACCTACTCAGGTTGCAGCCGAGCAAATGGTAGATCGCTACCTGGTTGATTTTATTGGAAGCGATATGCATAAGATCAAACATGCTGATATGCTTTTGAAATCTCTCTCAATGCCGTATGTGATTAAGCTATTGACAGATTATCAATTACAGAACGAAATGCTTTAAAACAAAAAAACCTGCTATATGGCAGGTTTTTAATATTATTGAATAATTATTAAACTGCAAAAGAGGTTCCGCAGCCGCAGGTACTTTTAGCATTTGGGTTGTTAAACGTGAATCCTCTGGCATTCAGGCCGTCTTGAAATTCGATTTCCATACCTGCTAAATATAAACCATGTGCTTTGTGCATGAAAATTTTAATTCCTTCCACCTCAAATTCCTGGTCGCCATCTTTTTTCTGATCGAAACCCAACACATAATTCATTCCCGAGCATCCGCCGCCTTCAACGCCAACACGAACACCAAAATCTTCACTGAGTTCCTGCTGAGCTTTTAGTTTTCGAAGCTCTTTTTTTGCACCTTCTGTAAAAGAAACCGGTATAATTGGAATACTTGTCTCTATGCTCATTTCTTTTTATTTAGTATGCAAATATAAGCTAAAATGCACATTTTTGTTGAAGTCGAATAGATATTGACTCTAAGTTAACAAACTCCCCAATGGATTCTATAACCTTTTTTTTCGTCGATTTACTGAAAATCGTAGTAAGTGGCCTCATCATATTTTTTATTATCTGGGAAGTAGTAAAACCACAACTTCTTCAATTAACTCAATCTAAAATTCTAGACCTAAAAAAGGCTAGTCTGGCTACCACTCTCCCTCTGCGTTTGCAGGCTTACGAACGTCTGGCTTTATTTATTGAGCGCATAAATCCGGAAAGCATGCTTGTTCGGGTACATGTTTCCGGCACTACCGTTCGTGAATTGCAGCAATTTTTGGTCGAGGAGATCCGTACAGAATACCAGCATAATATTACCCAACAACTATACGTGAGTGCAAAGGCCTGGAGCGTAATAGGCCGGATAAAAGATGATTCGATCAGCATGGTAAATAATGCTGCCAAGGGCTTGCCGGCAGATGCTTCTTCGCTGGAACTAAGCAAGGTTATCCTGACTCATTTAGGCGGCTTGGAAGATAATCCATATCATGCAGGCTTAATGTTAATCAGGCACGATATGGAACAGTTTTTTTAGCCGTTTTTGTATCATATTATTTAATTAACTTCCTTTTTAATATGAAACACAAAACCACCTCAGGCATCGAAATAAAGGAAGTTTATACTGAACCAAAGGAAGGGCTTGAGTTACCTGGAGAGTTTCCCTTTACGCGAGGTATCCGTAAGGATATGTATCGTGGGAAACCATGGACAATGCGTCAGTATGCCGGATTTTCAACCGCCGAAGAATCCAATAAACGCTACCATTATTTATTATCACAGGGCACAACCGGTTTATCTGTCGCGTTTGATTTGCCTACGCAAATAGGTTATGATTCTGACCATGCTTTAGCGGAAGGGGAAGTTGGCAAAGTTGGCGTGGCGATCGATTCACTAAAAGATATCGAAATACTATTTGATGGAATTGATCTCGAAAAGATCACCACTTCGATGACTATTAACGCAACCGCATCAATTTTACTGGCGATGTATATTGCTTTAGCAAAAAAGCAGGGTGCGGATCTTTTGAAGATTTCAGGAACTATTCAAAATGATATTTTGAAAGAATATGCCGCGCGAGGCACCTATATCTATCCGCCGAAGCCATCGATGCGTTTAATAACGGATGTGTTTGAGTTTTGCAGTACTGAACTACCAAGATGGAATACCATTTCCATCTCAGGATATCACATTCGTGAGGCTGGTTCAACCGCAGTTCAGGAATTGGCTTTTACTTTAGCTAATGGTAAGGCCTATTTAAAAGCAGCACTTGATAAAGGATTAGACGGCAATCTGATCGCAAAGCGATTGTCTTTCTTCTTCAACTGCCATAATAATTTCTTCGAAGAGATTGCTAAGTTCAGAGCGGCTCGTCGCATGTGGGCTAAACTTACTGCAGAACTGGGAATTACGGATGCACAGGCTCAAATGCTGAGATTTCATACACAAACAGGAGGCTCTACATTAACGTCACAGCAACCACTGAATAATGTTGTGCGGGTAACTACACAGGCATTAGCTGCAGTTTTGGGTGGAACCCAATCACTACACACTAATGGTTTTGATGAAGCCTTTTCTTTGCCTACAGAACATGCCGCAAAATTGGCATTACGCACTCAGCAGATTATTGCTTTTGAAACAGGTGTTACAGATACAGTTGATCCCTTAGCGGGTTCGTACTTTATTGAATCGCTTACTGATGAATTGGAGCAAGAGGCCTTGAAATATATTGCTAAAATTGATGAGATGGGAGGCGCTGTTGCTGCTGTTGAAACGGGATATATTCAAAACGAAATCGCTAAATCTGCTTATGAATATCAAACATCTATTGAAGGCGGCGAGCAAAAGATTGTAGGCGTGAATTGCTTTGAAGAAACAGAAAGCTCAGACTTTGACCTTTTCAAGGTGAGTGATTCGATCAGGCAGCTTCAAACACAGAAACTTCAGGAGTTGAAAGCCGTACGTAATGCCGAGGCGGTTAGCAAAGCACTCGTTGACTTAAAGTCTGCCAGTCGCGGCGATGAAAATCTGATGCCTTATTTGATCACTGCGGTGGAAGCATACGCTACCCTTGGCGAAATCTCCGATACGCTAAGAGAGGAATTTGGGGAGTATTGACCTGGGTAAGTCCCAGGCTCAAATTAGCTTTTTTGCATTTCTTAACCTGATACTGATTCACTTTCACTATGAAAAGTGCTGTTCAATCCCAAAACTTCAGTGGTCCAGTTTCGAACTTCGTTTAATAGGGCCTCATCTTGCGCCAATGATCTTCCGTAGGACGGGATCATCGATTTCAATTTATTCTGCCACTCTTCGGATTGCAAACGATCATGGAAGCATAGATCAAGCAAGCTTAACATGATTGAAACTACTGTTGAAGCGCCAGGAGACGCGCCTAGCAACGCTGCTATAGAACCATCTTTTGAGCTCACAACCTCTGTTCCAAATTCCAGAATTCCACCTTCAACAGGGTCCTTTTTAATTACCTGCACACGCTGACCTGCAATTTCGAGTTCCCAGTCATCAAGCTTTGCCAAAGGAAAGAACTCGCGCAAAGCTTCTAATCGGTCTTCCGGCGACTGCCGCACCTGATCTATTAAATATTTCGTGAGCGGCATGTTTTTTAAACCAGCAGCTAGCATTGGTACCAGGTTGGCTGCCTTTATAGAAAGCGGTAAATCGAGTACCGAACCATTTTTCAGGAACTTAGTAGTGAATCCGGCATATGGCCCAAACAACAATTCTTTTTTGCCTTTTATAACCCGAGTGTCGAGATGAGGAACAGACATTGGGGGAGATCCTACCGGAGCTTTTCCATATACCTTCGCATAATGCTGTTCTATGATTTCTGGATTGGTGCAGCGCAACCATTGTCCGCTTACAGGGAAACCGCCAAAACCTTTGCCTTCAGGGATATCGGATTTTAATAAAAGCGGAAGCGAGCCACCACCTGCGCCTATGAACACAAATTTAGTTTTTACCTTACGCTTATCTCCGCTTTCCAATTCTTTTACTTTAACTTCCCATATTGCATCTTTTTGTGTTAAGTCGCGCACTTCGTGGTTAAAGTTGACGGTTACGCCTGGCAACGTTTTTAGATGGTTAAACATACAGC
Organism: Pedobacter sp.; assembly: GCA_036388375.1. Taxonomy (GTDB): domain Bacteria; phylum Bacteroidota; class Bacteroidia; order Sphingobacteriales; family Sphingobacteriaceae; genus Paradesertivirga. Next base: position 8,594 of record DASVRX010000336.1, read on the forward strand.
GGGTTAAGGCCCCGAAATTAACGTCGGTCCCGATGTCCATGCGTGTTGCTGCAAGCTTTTCAGAATCATCGCGACCTTCCATGATTAATGGAATCCATTCGTGGAGTTTAGCGGTGTCTTCAGTATATTCCATGCCCTTGAATAAGTGGCAGGAAGTAAGGGCATCATAACGCTTTTTAAGGTAATTCACGTTCTTTTTTCCCCATACAAAACTCATATGAGGGATAGGCTGTATCCAGCTTTCTGGCAATCGTACGCGGTTGCTTTTAACCAGATAGGCCCAAAATTGCTTAGAGACTTCAAAAGATTCTGCAATTTTTAATGCTTTGTATGTTTCAATCGATCCGTCTTCAAGTTCAGGGGTGTAATTTAATTCGCAAAACGCCGAGTGGCCTGTTCCAGCATTATTCCAGGCGTCAGAGCTTTCGGCCGCAGCCACATCCATACGCTCAAAAATTTCTATAGTTAGTTCCGGGTCGAGTTCTTTTAATAAGAGACCCAAAGTGGCGCTCATGATACCGGCACCTATTAATACTACATCCGTATTCTTCTTTTTCTTATCGCTTTTTGTCATGTTATTTAAAAATATGAACGGGCAAAGCCCTCTTTTGTAATATTAATTTTAGTCCTAATGGATTTGTAGCCTCGCTTAATGTATAACCCTTGGAGAGGTAATCAAGCGTTATGTCAAAAAAAACCAACCTAATAAGCCGCAAAATTAGCTTTTACGAAACATTAAAGAAAGCTTAGATGACATATATTGCCTATCGATCTCGGGGCATCGATTTGTCTTCATCCAGAATTTTTTGTTCCTCAATTTTTGTGATTATTCTTCCTTTTTTTAAATCTATCCTGATAAGGGCGTACAAGCTCATATAAATATTAGCAATCCACACGAGTGAAAATCCCGCCACCAGGTAACCTCGCCAATCGGTATATAAAAATTGGAAATTGGTGATCACCAGGAAAATTGCCGTAACATAATGACTAAAGCAATACTCACAGGTAAACAGGTAAAAAAACTTTCGCTTAAATAGGTGAGAGGCATTTTGGGAACGGTCAATACAATATTCCCGCGGCTCTCTAAAAACTTCTTCGTGTGTAACTGTCCATGCAATGCAGGCCACCGGAAGTGCCAGCATAAACAGCCAGGTAATTTGTGTTGATAACTCCATTTTTAGATAGACAATATGCTTCAAGATATTGTTTTAAGATAAATAGGCCTCGTGAAATCTATTTTAGGGCGAATGGAACATGTTATGGGTTAACCTGTTAACTAGGTATATTCTTTATATTGTCCTTTCAATCTATTTTGATCAAAAATGCCGAAATCTCTAAAAATAATTTTAACCATAATTGGAAGTGCGTTTGGTCTGGTGCTGTTGCTTTGGCTGGGCATTGCAGCTTACGTTACCATAAATAAGGAAAAGTTACTTGAAACGGTTACTTCGGAGTTAAATAATGATATCAATGGCAAATTGAGTATTGAGAATATGGAACCTGCCTTAATACAAGGCTTTCCCGGGATTTCAGTCTCTTTGAAAAACGTATTATTACAAGACAGCCTTATTGAAAAACATCGCCATAACTTACTCGAAGCTAAGGAAGTTTTTGTAGCCCTCAATGTTTTTGCTCTGATTGGCGGCAATACAGTGATTCAAAAACTAAGTATTAATGATGGCAAAATCTACATATTCACCGATAGCCTAGGTAACAGTAATAGTAAAATTTTTTCACAAGGAAGTGGCGGGTCCACGAAGAAATCCAGCAAAAGCAAAAAAATAAATCGAATTGAGTTTTCTAACGTCTCATTTATTCAGGATAACCAGGCGCGGAAGAAATATTTAAACTTCGATGTACATAAACTATCTGTAAGGATTCATTATAATGACAATGGTTGGAAAGGGAATGCCAAAACTAAACTTAAGGTAAACACACTGGCCTTCAATATCCGAAGAGGAAGTTTTATCAAGAACCAGGAAATTGAAACGGATCTTGATATGATATATAATGAAAAACAAGCGGTACTGACGATTCCTGAACAAGACATGTTGATCGGTGAGGAAGAATTTAAGATTGGCGGTAGCTTCAGGTCCACGCCAACTTCTTCAGACTTCAAACTTTCCATAATAGCACCCGAAATCGAACTAAAAAATGTGGTGCCGTTACTCGCTACAAATATATCCTCAAAATTGAAAATATATCAATTAGTAAAGCCAATTACAGCGAAGGCCTTAATTCAGGGAAGCTTGAAGCAAAGGGGCGATCCAAAAATATTAGTTTCATGGGCCACTACTGATAATGAGTTAACGATATCGGGAGAGACAATCAAGAATTGCAGTTTCACGGGTTACTTTGATAATGAATTTAAAAAAGGCCTGGGATTAAATGATCGGAATTCGATTATCGGCTTTGCAGATGTAAAGGGGAGCTATTTTAATATTCCGTTTAGGGCAGATACCATTCGGGTTATTAATCTGGTAAAGCCCATTTTTGAAGGCCGCTTTCAATCGGCCTTTGCTTTAGAGAAACTGAATGCTGTTTCGGGATCCAAAACTTTTCATTTCCATCGGGGTAATGCACGTTTAAACTTATTTTACCGTGCACCTTACAATAAAAGCAATAGTACTGAACCTTACATCTATGGAGCTTTAGTATTAAGCAACGCCACTTTGAACTATCACCCGCGCGATCTGAACTTTACAAATCTGAACGGAGCTTTCAGGTTTAAGGGGCAAGACGTTTTTTTGCAAAATCTTCGGGCCCGCAGTGCCAACAGCAACTTTATCATTAATGGCTCCTTTATCAACTTCCTGAATTTATATTATACTGATCCGGGGCGGATTAAGGTAGACCTGCATGTGAGTAGTCCGAAAATTAACGTTGGTGAATTTATTGCCTTTTTAGGGCGCCGTAAATCTGAAACGAAAAGGACAAGCGCAAATAAATCACCTGCTAAGTTATTTAATCAATTAGATCAGGTGCTTGAACAGGCAACAGTGCACCTTGATGTAGAAACAAACAAGCTTATATTCAGAAAATTTGAAGCGTCGAATATCCATTCGAGCATTTTGTTAACCCGGTCTGGAGTAGAGCTTCAGGATGCAAGTCTGAATCATGCAGACGGCCGTTTGCAAGTGAAGGGAAATATTGACCAAACGGGTCCGGTTAATCGATTTAATGTAGATACAAAGATCATTAATGTGGACATTGCGAAGTTATTTTATGCTTTTGAGAACTTCGGACAAGATGCCATAGCTTATCAAAACCTCAGGGGTAATTTCAATTCCACAACCAAAGTCTCGGGTGCAATGAGAGAGAACGGGCAGATCATCCCCAAATCATTTAACGGCACCGTAAGTTTCAACATCCAAAACGGCGCATTGCTAAATTTCGAGCCAATGCAAAAGGTCGGTAAATTTGCCTTTCCTAACCGGGATTTTTCTAATATCACTTTCACCAGCCTTAAAAACACTTTCGATATTAATGGAAGTACGATAAAAATTCAGCCTATGTATATCGAGTCGAGCGTACTTAACTTATATGTTGAAGGAATTTACGGCATGCCTACCGGGACAGATATAGCTTTAAGAATCCCGCTTCGTAATCCTAAAAGAGACATTGGTTTATCAGACAGCTTAAAGCGTGAGCGATTTGATAATGGCATTGTTATCAACCTCAGGGGACAAGACGATGAAAATGGAAATGTGAAATTCAAGCTGGGTAAAAAGGATGAAGAAAAAGACCTAAAAAAGGAGGTAAAGCAGGTAGAAAAAGAGGTTAAGGAGATGGAGAAACAGGAAAAGAGAAACGAAAAAGCCATCCGGAAGGAAGAGAAGAAAGCCCGAAAGGAGCTGCAGAAGTTTAACGAGTAAGTTTGGGATATTGCGTGGATTTACTTTCGGTTCAACCAAATTTTTCTGACATAAAAAGAATAAAAAAACAGAAACAGTCTTCAAAAAGGAGGGTTAATCCTTTAAACAGCAAATAATAAGAACCATGGAAAACTCAGTAGTCAATACCATTTCAGACACATTAAGCAATTCCTCTCAGGAAAGTTCAAATTCCAATGTTGGGCAAACAGAACGTATGATCTCTGTTGGCGCTGGAGCATTTATTGCATTGAAAGGCATTACCAATCTTTTCTCACACCCTTTATTGGCATTAACAGAACTGGGAGTCGGAGGAGCATTACTTCACAGGGGCTTAACCGGATATTGTGCTATCAAGGAAAAACTCGACGAGCAGCAGTTAAACTCCAATTTAAACAGTGTTGAGGCGGTTCCGGTAACTGCAATGCCAGCGGAGTCTTACTAGAGGTTTAAAGAAAGTGCCTGATGTTGTTCAATACGTCCGGCACTTTTTTGTTTATATAGTGTCGTCAATTACATCCGGTCAATGCATGTTTAGTATTTTTGCCTTCTCATGGCCGGAATCTATCTTCACATCCCTTTTTGTAAACAAGCTTGTCATTACTGTGATTTCCATTTTACAACTTCCCTAAAGTATAAAGACGAGCTCCTGCAGGCGATGTTCAAAGAGCTGGATTTACGGCAGAGTTATCTCCAATACGAAACTATTGAAACCATCTACTTTGGCGGCGGCACCCCATCTCTCGTCGGGGCAACCGGAATCCAATATTTAATTGATAAGATTAGTCAGAACTTTTCTGTCAGCGCTTCCGCGGAAATTACACTAGAAGCCAATCCTGATGATTTGGATCATGTTACCGTAAGAGACTTTAGAAGCACAGCAATAAACCGTTTCAGTATCGGGATTCAATCTTTTTTCGAAGAAGATATACGCTGGATGAACCGGGCGCATAATGCCGCTGAGGCGGATAGTGCAGTTAAAAGGGTTCAGGATGCCGGCTTTGAAAATATTACACTCGATTTAATTTACGGTTACCCTTTACTCACAAATGAGAAGTGGAAATCGAATATTCAAAAGACAATTGATCTGGAAATTCCTCATGTTTCCGCTTACGGGATGACGGTTGAACCGAAAACTGCCCTGGCATCATTTATAGGTAAGGGTACCCAACAAGCTATGAACGAGCAGCAAAGCAGTGAGCAATACTTGTTGTTGATCAACTCGCTTACCGATGCAGGCTTTGAACATTACGAAACCTCAAACTTTGCAAAGCCGGATTGCTATTCGAAGCACAATACCAATTACTGGAAAGGCGAAATTTACCTTGGTATCGGCCCTTCGGCACATTCTTATAATCGTACCAGCCGGCAATGGAATATTGCAAACAACGCCAAATATATCGATGGAATTTTAAAGGGAACCCCAGCATCAGAACTTGAAAATCTTACCCTGGAAAACCGCATCAACGAATATATTATGACCTCATTAAGAACTTCGTGGGGAATGGATCTTGGAAAGATTGAAAAAGATTTTGGACCTGATTATAAAAAACAGATCGAAAAAGGTCTTGATCCTTATGTTGAAAAAGAGCAAATCACACTAAAAAGCAATATAGCCACCCTTACAAATTCGGGCAAATTATATGCGGATCGAATTGCTTCGGATTTGTTTATTATACTTAATTAAGTATGAAATAATATTTTTTCTGCCTGTTTAACAGCCACTTGCAAAAAAGTTGGGGTTGCCGAAATCTAAAGACCAACCGTCTGCCGTAATTCTTCATGATTACAAATTAAACAAATAAAACATGAAGAAAATTTTTACAGTAATTGCATTAGTAGCTAGTGTTTTTACCACACAGTCATTCGCACAAAAAACCAAAATGGTAGGCGGAGCAGCAATGTATCCAACTAAAGACATCGTAGACAACGCCGTCAATTCTAAAGATCATACCACTTTAGTTGCAGCAGTTAAAGCAGCCGGTTTAGTAGAAACGTTGAAATCAGACGGTCCATTTACAGTATTCGCACCAACTAATGCAGCATTCGATAAATTACCTGCCGGAACTGTTGGTACACTTGTTAAACCAGAGAACAAAGCACTTTTAACTTCCATTTTAACCTACCACGTTTTAGCTGGAAAGCATAGTGCCGCTGACATCTCAAAAGCAATTAAAGCTGGAAAAGGTACTGCAGAGTTCAAAACTGTTAACGGCGGTAAAGTATGGGCAATGATGAAAGGAAAGAAACTTGTATTAAAAGACGAAAAAGGTGGAACGTCAACTGTAACCATCTCGGATGTTTTCCAAAAAAATGGTGTAATACATGTTATTGACACTGTAGTAATGCCAAAATAGTAAGTTTTAAGTTTAGGTTTATTGAAAGCCTGTCGGATTTTATCCGGCAGGCTTTTTTGTTCTTATGAATGCTACTCAAGTTTAGACTTCCGCAAAAGGATGAATGTCCAAAGAACTTCGGCAGTCAGCAAAATTCCTAAGCAAATAACAGGGGAATAAGTCCTTGCCTTCCGTTGTAGATTAGCGAAATCTTTATGCCTTACTTTTGGTTATTAGTGATTAAGAAATGCTTAATTTGAAGATGCACCAGGTAGTTTGCTTTGGCGAAATTTTATGGGATAATTTTAAAACTGGCAGAAAGCCGGGTGGAGCTCCCATGAATGTTGCACTTCATCTGTACAAGCAGGGTCAACAAGTAAAATTGATCAGTGCTATCGGAAATGATGTTGAAGGTGGAGAGTTAGCATCATACCTGAAAGAGCAGGGGTTACTAGTAGAACATATCCAAATACATCAAACCTTGCCTACAGGGATAGTTGAGGTGATACTTGACGAAATTCAGCAGGCTACTTATAACATTGTACGGCCAGTTGCCTGGGATGAAATTAACTACCAATCAGATTTTGAAAATCTTATTGGCAATGCCCATGTGTTGGTATTTGGAAGCCTTGCTTGCCGTAATGAATTGAGTTATGCCACACTGCTCAAGTTGTTAAATGCCTCTAA
>DASVRX010000337.1:0-1893 GCA_036388375.1 Pedobacter sp.
AACGGAGCATTTTTGCCAGGTTATTCTAACTACACATTATCGTCCTTGGCGCGACCGTTATCGTTACGCCCAAGTGAAAAACAAAAACATACATTATATTGAGCTAAAAGAATGGGCGTTAGAGCGCGGCATACTCGTCGATAGTAACGTGCCTATGCTTACTGAACTGGAACGATGTTTAGTTCCCGCAACATTTGATCGTCAAAAAGTGGCTTCGCAATCAGGTATTTTCTTAGAATTCCTTCTTGATTATCTTGCTCTTAAATATCAGGTTTCACTTCCGAGGATGGCTAGCCAGGATTACACCTTAGGTCAATTGCTCAACGCCTTTAATTCAAAAAAACGCGAGCTAATGTATGTTAATCGAATAGGTGATGACGGCGGCGTAGCTGAATCAATTCTGCTTAAACCGTTCTTGGATAAGATTGAGGGATTTGCTTGGATAAGAAATCAAGTGGGCTGCCACTTCACACTCAAGGGTCTAGATGTATCGGATAGTGATGTTAGAAAATTTGGACAGGCAGTGTTTGATTTTGCTGACGCTATAATTTGTAAACATAGCGGTGACCTTCCAACCAAAAATAAATCAGGGAGTTATTGGGAGTCCAAGGCAGGCAGGTCACACTTATATCCTTTAGAAATGCCTTAGTTTTTATTAATCTGCAATATCATCAAAGATATTTCGTGATGTTATGAAAGACTTTTCACTTTTCGCTAAGTCAAGCTTTCTGCTTGGCTTCTCATACCTAGTTTCCTTATTTTCCGATATCCAATCTTGCGCTCGGGATTCTTCTTGATCAATAATATTATGAATTGACGAATCCTCGAATGTTTTTTTGATTGTTTTTAATGCATCCAAGTAATGTTCCATATGTTCATCCGCCTCGTTTATTCCTCCTCTGTCATAGTTCGACTCGAAGTTATACCGTATGTCTGATAACTTCGGAACAATCTCTGCCCTCACTTTATCTCTAAAATTTGAAAATTCGTCACCTTTGAAGAGCTTTTGAACGTCTTCATCTTCCAAGGCATATAAGTCACCTTCTTGAGCGAATTTAAACAAGCTGTCGATTACTTTATTTCTATCAGCATCGTCAAGCAGATCATATTCATGCAGTTTCAAAATCAATTCCAATTCTTCTGACCACCTTAAGTAACCCGATAGCGGGATAACCTTATCTAAAAAATCCGGCTTGCGATCTAAGAAACGTTTTACAAAAGTTTTGGATGATCTTCTTGTCAAAAAAGATAATAGCTGTCTTTTAACACTCCAATCCGAAAGGTAGTCAGTTTTATAAACTCCGGACCTTTTGAAGTTGTCTAACTTGTCAATAATTTCATCAAATAACTTCGCAGGTACTACCGTTGCTTTTTCCAGCCCGACATTGCCGCACGTTATTTGTCCGACTAATTTTTCCGGTTCGGTTCCGGTAATATAGATGCTTAATAACTCCGGAGTACTAGCAAGAATCTCTGCGTAAGCATCACCTATGGTGGGATGTTTATACCTCCAATTAGCTTCGCTATCGCCGCTAATGTAATTCACTAAGCTTCCGTTCATGGCCTGGAGTGCCAAAAGACTACCTCCTACATCGCTACCTAACCTTGCGAGAGCGCCCTCTTCTTCTGGTAAAAGTTCTATAGGACTCTCTAGGGAATCATTCCTCATATAAATTAAGGCTAATGCAGCCTTAGAATGTTTATCTAAACTCAACAAAACGTCTTTTAAAAATTGACGCTGCTCACTGACAAATTTAGTAATGGTATGATTTGCCAAATAAAGATCCTTCGTAAATGTTGGGTCACCAAGGCGCCTAGCTGTTTCTGGTATAAATCTTTCGTGGGATGCAACTAGTGCCAAGAATTCACGGATTGCTACAAGGAAGTCTTTAG
>DASVRX010000338.1:0-5342 GCA_036388375.1 Pedobacter sp.
CCAAAACAAATAAAGAATGGCAGCAAAACTAGAGTACATTTGGCTTGATGGTTACAAACCCACTCAAAGCCTGCGTAGTAAAACAAAAATTGAAAAAGATTTTAGCGGAAAATTGGCTGATTGTCCAATGTGGAGCTTTGACGGTTCATCAACAGAACAAGCACCGGGTGGCGCGTCTGACTGTCTGTTAAAACCGGTTTACATCTGTCCTGATCCTCAGCGCAAAGAAGGTTATTTAGTAATGTGTGAAGTGTTAAGTGCTGATGGCACACCACACGAAAGTAACGGACGTGCTTTGATTGAAGACGGTGATAACGATTTTTGGTTTGGCTTTGAGCAGGAATATTTCTTTTGGGATATTGAAACTAACAAACCTCTTGGTTTCCCTACTAACGGTTACCCGGCTCCTCAAGGTCCTTACTACTGTTCTGTAGGTGCTCAAAATGCATACGGAAGAGACATTGTTGAAGAGCATTTAGATGTATGTTTAGAAGCTGGATTAAATGTTGAAGGTATCAATGCTGAAGTTGCTGCCGGACAGTGGGAATTCCAAATTTTCGCTAAAGGTGCTCAGGAAGCTGGTGACCAAATCTGGATTGGCCGTTATTTGTTAGAAAGAATCGGAGAAAAATACGGAGTATCAATTAACTGGCACTGTAAACCATTGGGTACTTTAGATTGGAATGGTTCTGGTATGCACGCTAACTTCTCAAACTCGTTATTGAGAAATGCTGGCAGCGAAGAAACCTTTAAAAAAGTGTGCGAAGCTTTCCGTCCGGTTGTTAAAGAGCATATCGAAGTTTACGGAGCAGACAATCATTTGCGTTTAACCGGTAAACACGAAACTGCTTCTATCCACGATTTCTCGTATGGTGTATCAGATCGTGGTGCTTCTATCCGTATCCCTGTTCAAGTTCCTAAATGGGGTTGGAAAGGTTATTTAGAAGATCGCCGTCCGAACTCTGCGGCAGATCCATATAAAGTAGCTGCACGTATTATCAAGACTGTAAAGTCTGTTCAGGCTTAATTGACTGAAGTATATAAAATTAAATCCTCTGAAATTTTTCAGGGGATTTTTTTTTCGTTAGTTGGGGCAATTCATGAATTGCCCTTACATGATTGCCCTTACTCTTGGCTAGACGCTTCCAAAATATAATCCAGATAATCTCCGCCAACAATCTCGTGTAACTTCTCAACCGGGAGGTTATATAAATATACCCAGCATTTCATTAAACCGGTTTCGGTTTCAACATCAATTAATTCTCTAATGTATTCATTTGGCTGGGGCTGGTCGATACCAAAACCTTCATATTCATCCATCAGCCTCAAGGTTTCTGTCGGATTGTTGAGCGCTAGTATCGATCCTAAAACAAACGATTTAGCATCCGCATCGGAGCGGGCACCCGGGTATTCACCGATATTATAAAGCCTGCCTTTTAACTTTCCAAATTGCACAAACTGACTATTTTCTTTCAGATACTTGCCAAAAGGATTTTCGGATTGAAGCAAGGTACCGTATATAAATAAATTAAACATTTTCCAGGGAGATAAACGTTAAAGGTAACAGAATACGATCTTTTTCTTAGAGCATTTTCATTTCTTTAAGAGAAAGTTTAACCTATATTTAAAACATTGTTTTTCCTGATTAAGATATGGATAAAGTTCAGATTATTAAATATTTGGATGATAATAAAATAGATAGAATCAAATTTGCTTTCGCTGATATTGATGGCGTTTTACGCGGAAAGGTAATCCATCGCAAAAAATTCCTCGATTGCCTTGAAGGTGGATACGGTTTTTGTGATGTAGTTTTTGGCTGGGATAGCGCAGATGTGCTTTACGATAATGTTGAAATAACAGGCTGGCACACCGGTTACCCGGATCAGCTTTGCAGAATTGATCTTTCCACATTTCGAATTGTATCCTGGCAAGATAATATTCCATTTTTCCTAGCGGATTTTAGTAAAAAAGAGGGTGGCGGTTTAGCGGCTTGTCCACGTACCTTATTGAAAAAAGTGGCTTCAGACTGCAAAGCAATGGGATTTTTGCCTGAGTTTGCACAAGAATTTGAGTGGTTCAATTTCAAAGAGACACCTCAAACTTTAAAAGAGAAAGAGTTTACCAAACTTGAGCCGCTAACACCCGGCATGTTCGGCTATTCCATTATTCGGCCAGCATTATATGCTGACTATAACAAAGACTTATTCGACCTTTTAGGTAAGTTCGATATCCCGGTAGAAGGCTTACATACTGAAACCGGTCCAGGTGTATATGAAGCTGCTATTATGTACGATGAAGTGTTAAAAGCAGCAGATAAAGCCATTTTATTAAAAACCGCTGTAAAAGAAATCGCCTATAAGCACGGCATCATGGCTTCATTCATGGCTAAATGGAACGGAGATTTGCCCGGTTGCAGCGGCCACATTCATCAAAGCTTATGGGATGAAAAAGATGGCACCAATTTATTTCACAACGCCGCCGATCCTGATAAAATGAGCGATACCATGAAGCATTATCTAGCCGGTCAGCTTCATTGTCTTCCTCATATTTTGCCTATGTATGCGCCAACCATCAACAGCTATAAGCGCCTGGTGGAAGGAGCCTGGGCGCCCACAACCATAACCTGGGGTATCGAAAACCGCACAACAGCACTTAGGGTGATTAATACCAATTCGAAATATACCCGCTTAGAAACGCGGGTTCCGGGTTCAGATGCAAATCCGTATTTGGCTATGTCGGCGGCGCTAGCTTCCGGTTTATATGGCATAAAGAATAAGCTCCCGCTGGAAAACCCGAATGCTGTTGGTAACGCTTATGCGGATATTTTGCATAAACGACTGCCATCTAATCTTTTAGAAGCTACATTGGCAATGAAAGAGTCGCCAATTGCAACTGAGCTCTTTGGAAGTGAGTTTGTAAATCATTTTGTACAAACCCGAATCTGGGAGTGGCGTCAGTTTTCTAAACATGTAAGCGACTGGGAGCTTAAACGCTATTTCGAAATTATTTAAATCAAATCCTCGCTTAATTACTTATAGTTTAACACGTCTTGCTCTAAGATTTTCTTAATGGATTTTTCCGCAATTATAACCAAAGCCTGGGAAGGATACGATGCTTCAAAAGTGATCCGAAAAATCGAAGACATCAGTGCGCAGGTATCAACCAACTATGTTTACCGCATTACTTTCGAAGACGACGATATCATTATTGCCAAGCTTTCCAACTTTGGCAAATTTGAACACTTTCGTGAGGATCACCGGATCATTCAATCTTTATCAAACAATCTCTTATATCCTTTCGAAACCTTACTGGCTAAATCGCTGCTAAAAAACAACCGGGTTTACACTTATCGTTACAGGCAAGGTAAAACAGACGCCTGGGTGGTTTTTTATAATCCCTCAAGGGTTATGGAACGGTTACCGAGTAGATTAGAAGAACATCACATAAAAAAGTTTGGTAACCAGATAGGCCGTTTTCATAAAGCCTGCTCACGTCTTAAGAATGTGATTCCGAAATCATCCAAAACATTGCGGACCGATATTCAAACGTTGATGAAGCAAATCAGCAAGAATGAAAAACAGTTCGGATCTCGCCTGCAGGCAGATTATTTGAAATATCACTGCGAGCTCTTTTTGAAAAATCGGTTGAAATTAAACGCAGGTTCTTTCGAAAGTATTCCCGTTTTCATCGACTGGAATATTGGGAACTTTTCGGTCACAAAAAACTTTGAGCTATACTCGCGCTGGGATTACGATTGGTTCAGGATAAGTTCGAGAATGATGGACTTTTACTTTTTCAGCCGCGTAGTTTCTAACGTAGGCGACAGAACCGTGTTCAGTTATGTGATTGATACGCTTAACGAGAGCCGCTTTATCCTTTTCCTACAGGAATATCACAAAGTAAACCCTTTAAGCGCTAACGAAATTCGCTTCTTGAAAGAAGCCTACCGCTTTTTCATCCTGAATTACGTAATAAAAGATGGAAGCTACTTTTTTAGCGGGCAATATGCTCAAAAACTTCAGGCGGAAGCCTTTGAAATTTACTTACCTTCGGTAGATCGTGATTTTGATGCCGACTTAATTTTAGATGCGCTAAAAATCAAATAACGTGTATACTCTTTTGCAACCCGCAATAATAAATTGAGTATAATTACATTCCTAAAAAAGCTTAATGCTGAAAATTGACAATTTTAAATCTATAATTGATAAATACGAGGTAATTTTTTTTGACGCCTTTGGTGTGTTGAAAAATTATAAAGGGCTTTTACCCGGCATAGAAAAAACTTTTTCCTACATCGAATCCCAAAATAAAGAATACTACATTGTTACCAACGATGCCTCTCGAAGTCCGGTCCAACTAGCTGAGTCGTATCATAAAATGGGTTTGAATGCTGTTACTTCCAACAGGATTATTTCTTCGGGAATGCTGGCAAAGGAATTTTTGGATTTAAAGGTTCATGACGGAATTGTTGCTTACTTAGGTACCGAAAACTCTGCCCATTATATAGATAGTTCGGGTTTACATACATTGCCGATCAGTGCCATTACTCCGGCAAATATCGAAAAAGTAAATGCTTTAGTTTTCCTTGATGATGAAGGTTTTGACTGGGCGAGAGATCTCAACACTGTAGTTAATCTTTTGCGGAGAAGACCAATTCCGGCAATTGTGGCCAATACCGATTATGCTTACCCGGTAAATAAGCAGGAAGTCGCCATAGCGATTGGCGGCGTTGCAAGTATGATAGAGAATATTGTAGAAAGAGATTTTATACGCTTTGGTAAGCCAGACTCCCAACTCTTCATGTTCGCCTTTGATCAGATAAGAGAGTACAGGCAAATTACCAAACAACAAATTGTAATGGTTGGCGATACGCTCTTTACCGATATTTTAGGCGGAAATAAATTTGGCCTGGATACTGTGCTTGTCTTTTCAGGCAATACGTTGCCGGATGATGCGGAAACTAAGATGAAAACTACAGGCATTGTCCCGACTTATATTTGCGAGTCGGCCGTTATCGAAACCGAAATAATTTTCTAATCTTCTTATATTATATTTTCATCAGAAGTAGGAGCAAGATTTCGCATAGTGATTTGATAAATCAAGTCTTCCATTACTCTTTCGAGGTTTTCTTTTGCATTGGCAAAATGCTCTGACCGATAATCGTCGCTAATATTTGATTCATCAATATCTTCAGACATATGATTGATATCAGTCGCAATTTCCATTCGCAATTCAGTCTTATAATCAATATCTTCTCTTTTTCTGCTGTGATGATACACAGTTAAAAAGAGTTCGAATTTCTGATAAGCAATGCGCAAATCATGTGCATTATCGCTGCTATA
>DASVRX010000339.1:0-1792 GCA_036388375.1 Pedobacter sp.
CAGAATTGCCGCCATCCTCATCACTCTTAATTAAAAGAAAAGCGGAAATTTTGTTAACAGGTAAGGTATAACGCAGGTAAACTTTCGCCACGAGTATGGAAAAAACCACACTCAAAATAAACCATGGTAAAACCGCGATCATCTTGAAAACGAACTTCTTAATGTCGAACTGGCTGCCGACGGGTATGGCAAATTCGTTTTCGGGTGTGTTAAGAGGATAACTCATTGCAAATTATTTTCTGAAAACCGTTATAGCGATGGCGACCAAACTGGCGAGGGTAGCTATGATTGAGGTGATTCTTGAAAAATCCTCATATTTGGTTTTGTATTTTTCAGGTTCTATATATATAACGTCGTTGCGTTGCAGGTAATAATAGGTTGATGTAAAGATAGCCTTATCATTAAAATTCACTATGCCGATTTCGCGTTTGCCGAGGCTGTCTCGTATCACTCTCACGTTGTCGCGCTTGGCATAAGCGGTAAGATCGCCGGCTAAGCCCATGGCTTCTAAAATGGTTATTTTTTCGTTGAGGACGGTAAATGTTCCCGGCATTTTCACTTCGCCTAACACCGTAAAGCGGAAGTTTATAAACCGCACACTTACCAGGGCATCCTTCAAATATTTTGAAGCTTTCTCTTTCAAAACCTCCCTGAATTGCTCTTTGGTTAAACCGGCTGCTTTAATCTTACCAATTAGCGGAAACTCTACTTCCCCATTATTATCAACCAGGTAGTTGGAGTTAGTTAATGGTGTATTGCTGCTGGAGTAAGTGTTTATTAAAGCAGAGGTCACTTCGTTAGCACCGCTGATTTTTATTTCCAGCATATCATCGGGCATTATAAAAGCCTGGGGCTTAGTGAAGTTTGGCAACCTGACTACAGCCGAGTCGCTTATATTACTAAAGTAAGTTATGTTTTTGGTGGAAGTGCATGCACTTAAGCAGTACAAAATACCTGCAAGCCCGGCGAGTGTGCGTGTAGAGTTGAAGCAAATATTAAGGCCATACCATTGCGGGTAGTTTGAAAATCTGAACTTCATAGAGTACTGTTATTATATAGAATATCGCTATAACAACTTAAGAACGCCAAATTACATAGAAACATTGTGAAATTGGGAATATCAGTTCTAAACGCCTACCTACCAGTCGCCTTACCTCCGGGCCTGAATCTGGCTCAATAGCCGAAATGGTTTAATCGATAGCCGTAAACGTTATCTGCACGTTTTCGAACAATGTACGGTTCTGCAAAACGTTTTTACTCATGCTACCTCCGGGTAACTTTCTATCCTACGTACTCTATCCAAATCCAAATCCAAAATGAAAAACCTATTTTTCCTTTTACAAATTGTGGCCTTATTTGCTTCATGTAAGAAAACAGATGTTTTATCTGCTTCAGGCATTATCCCCAACGCAAACCCGGCATATGCCTCTGTTGAAAACCTTGGACACGTATTTACCGGCAGCAATGTGGCCTGGAAAATACATCCTTTAAACCCCAACAACTCTCCATTATTTACTTACCTGCCTAACCAAAAAAACGGCTATGTAATGGTGATGATCGATAATAACAACCCTTCAATCACACCTTTAAAATTTATCGCTGTTGATTTTCAAAAACTAACCAGTAAAACAATAGAGGTTAAAAATATTGACGGCAGCGTTGTACAACACGCGTTAGGCAAAATCACCAGGTACACTTTCGGCATGGATAAAAAACTGTACGTGGCTACAGAAGCTTCAGCAGATGGCGGCGGACATTTGATACAATACAATCCGGATACACAACTGGCTGT
>DASVRX010000340.1:0-2240 GCA_036388375.1 Pedobacter sp.
TTAGTTAAAAGATTTTCAATAAATTTTTGGATTCTTATATTTTGTGCAGTCACTGTACTTAAACAATATTATCTCAAGCCACTATTTTGGTTGCATAAATTAAATTTCGCCATTGCAGTTAGCATGTTGCACATTGTGGAGAAGAATATGCAGATCATTCAGAAGTTCTCATTCTGCTAATAAAACTGTTTTAGTTTTTAAGTGTTATACTTTTAATTAACAAATTAAACCGGCTGCATCATTGGTGAAGCTATCTAAACTTAAAAATATTCTTATGAAAAATTCAATCTCACTTAAAAAACTAGTTAAAGTTGAAATTTGGTTTTCGGCGTTTATTGCTACCTTAAGTATACTTGCTGGCCTTCCAGCTTTGGCTCAAAATAGTGTTCCAGAAAAAATCGATGTAGATATTACAGCTGGTACGGCTGATGGCGGTGGCGGCGGATGGTACGCTCAGCCATGGGTTTGGGTGCTTGGAGTTGCTGTTTTTATCATTATTATAATTGCGATTACGCGCAGCGGGAATACCCGAAGAGACGTTTAAAAGCGATTAAGCTAATATTTTGAAGAGGCGAATAAAATTCGCCTCTTTCTTTTTACTCTCTTTTTTACCTTAGCCTAATGAAGCGAATTTTAGTAACAGGCAGCAATGGTTTGTTAGGTCAAACTTTAACCGACTTAATTAGTGCGTCGAAGCGAGCAGAATTAATAGCCACCTCGAAGGGTTCTAATCGCTTTCCGGTCGATCTTGGTTATACCTATTTGGATTTAGATATAACCAACCAAAATCAATTACAAATGGCTATTGCTAATAGCAAGCCGGATGTAATAATTAACACAGCTGCTATTACAAATGTGGATATTTGCCACACAAATCGTAGCCTTTGCCAGAGTGTAAATGTTGACGCGGTTGAATACCTTACCGAAGTTTGTGAAAATCAAAAAATTCACCTTATTCATTTGTCTACAGATTTTGTGTTTGATGGTGTCGATGGCCCATATAGCGAAGACGCAAAGCCAAATCCCATTAGTTTTTACGGGGAAAGTAAGTTTAAAGCAGAGCAGATAATACAAGGTGCTTCTTGCAGATGGACAATCATCAGAACCATCCTTGTGTATGGCATAACGGCGAGTATGAGCAGGAGTAATATTGTGTTGTGGGCGAAGAATGCGTTAGAAAATGAGGAAACCATGAATGTTGTTAATGATCAATGGCGGATGCCAACATTTGTTGGAGATTTGGCCGAAGCCTGTTTGCTGGTCGCAGAGAAGGGAGCAACAGGGATTTTTCATATATCTGGTCCGGAGATGATGACGGTCTATGAATTAGTTTGTAAGGTTGCAGATTTTTGGAAATTAGATGAATCCTTAATCAGGCCAATTTCTTCAAACACACTTAATCAGGAAGCGAAAAGACCTTTAAAAACCGGCTTTCTTTTAGATAAAGCGAGAAACATATTAAGTTATCATCCAGGTTCATTTAATGATGGGCTTGAGATGATTGATAAGCAACTGGGATAAAGAAGGAAGTGAGCTGAATGCTTGATTAATCGAAACTTGTATTTTAATTTCCTTAATTTTAAAAAGAAATCTATCTTTGCAATCCATTCAAACAGCCATTGCAAGCAATGTTATTGACTGGTAATGTTCTTTAGAACTGGACCTGTAGCTTAATTGGATAGAGCACCTGACTACGGATCAGGAGGTTGGGGGTTCGACTCCCTCCAGGTCCACTCAACTATTCTTTCTGGCAAGACCGCCAGCTTCAGAATAAACATTCAAAAGCCTTTTCCCATTATTTCCGGAAAGGCTTTTGAATTTAAATGGAAAATAAGAATGTTAAATCTTGTCTTGTTTGGCCCTCCGGGAGCCGGTAAAGGAACTCAGTCTCAAAAACTTATCGAAAAGTACAATTTGGTACATCTTTCAACAGGCGATATTTTGAGAGCGGAAATCACCAATGGAACCGAACTTGGTTTGGAAGCCAAAAAGCTAATGGATCAGGGTTTATTGGTTCCTGATGAAGTAGTAATCGGCATGATCAGCAATAAGCTTGATGCTAATAAAGATGCGCAAGGATTTATTTTTGACGGGTTTCCAAGAACGGTTGCTCAGGCAGAAGCATTGGACAGGGTATTAGAATCAAAGAATACAAGTATTTCAGTAATGGTTGCACTTGATGTGGATGATCAGGAACTGGAAAAGAGACTTCTTAACCGGGGGAAAGATTCCGGCAGACC
>DASVRX010000341.1:0-1939 GCA_036388375.1 Pedobacter sp.
TCTTAGGCTGGTATGCTTGCCGGCCACCCAAGAGTTGAACATAGGGTTGAGAAACAGATATTTTGGACGAGAAAATAATTATAAGAACAATTATATAATAATGAGATAAGCGGCTATAGGGGGAAGTCATGGTTATCAGTAAAACGGAAAGGTCTACTAAGTGAAATTAGTAATATGTTTCCAAGGTTGACAAATAAAACAGGCTGACATCTGTAAAATTCCTGATGCTAAATGTTAAAAAGCAGTCCCGTTTGCTGTTGATCGAATTTAATTTGCAACGGCTAACCCGATTTTGATTCCTGCTTGTCTTAAATATAATCGTTATTGTTTTAGCATGCGGGTTCTTCTGTGTGCGAATCAATGAATGTTAGTTATGAATGGTTAAGGCCCCATTTCTGGATGGGGCTTTTTACTAATTTTATATAAATCATAAAGCCGGTAACTCTTATTGATCATTCTGGTATCCTTAGCATCAAAACAAGTTCTATTATGAAGGGGAAAATTGTTAGCTTTTTTTTATTTATTTTCATCAGCGACGTTGCCTTCGCCCAAAGCGTCTCAAGGTTATCTGAATTACCAAGTATAAGTTATAAACTACCTGGTGAACAATTGATGGCCTCATCAGAAAAGATTCTCTATAAAACCACTACACAGCGAAGCCTTTACTTTTACTTATTACGCCCTGAAGCGAAACGTAAGAAGGCGCTCCCTGCTATCATTTATTTCTCTGGTGGTGGCTGGGTTCAACAATCAGTAGCAGCTCAAATCCCCACAGCTGCCTGGTTTCGTGACCACGGGATTATTGCAATTTGTGCTGAATACCGTGTGAAAAATACTGACGGAACCACACCTCTGGAATGTATTAAAGATGCAAAGTCTGCTGCTAGGTATGTTCGTGCAAATGCTAAACGCCTGGGCGTTGATGCCAGTAAAATTATTGTTGCAGGTGGCTCTGCCGGAGCTCATATTGCCTTATGTACTCAAATGAATGGAGGTGATGAGGAGGGTGAAGATTTAACTATAAGTACGAAACCAAACGCCCTAGTTTTACATAACCCGGTTTTGGGAGAAGGGTATGGCAAAGACTTTTTTATTTTACGTCCGGAGTTCTCACCGATACTTCAGGCAGAGAAGGCTTGGCCTCCTGTGGTTCTATCTTGTGGAACAGCAGATAAAACAACTCCTTATATCTACGCTCAGAAATTTGAGCGTTTAATGACATCAGCCGGTAATAATTGCAAACTCATTACGGTAGACGGTGCCGATCACGGCTGCGATTGGCCGGTGAGCAATCCGAATTTCTTACCTGTGATGATACAGATTACTAAATTTTTGCAGAAGGAGAAGTTTCTGCCAAAGACCAAATAAATTCCCTGAAAAGGTTATGCTATTTTCATAGAACTTCATGTGAAATAATTGTCTGTTACTTTTTCATTGTAAGCATATTATGAATTATAAGCTTTTATTGATATTCTGTTTACTTGCCCCTGGGTTTGCATCTCAGGCGCAGGACGGAGAAGTAATTTATAAGAAATATTGCGGAGGCTGTCATGGACGAAGTTTGCAAGGCGGTTCTGCGGGTGCATTGATAAAGAAAGATTGGAAATACGGCGGAGGAGAGCAGGGGATTTATAAAACCATTAAAAATGGTATTCCTCATACTGAAATGATAGCTTGGGGAAATGTTTTAACACACAAGGAAATCACCTCAGTTACCAATTTTATCATTGGCGCACAAGATAGTTCTCCAAAAGTGAAAGCAGGACTTCCGCAAAGAATAAAACTGATTGATTATGAAATCGAGGTGGCAATTGTTGTTAATGCAGGCCTCAAAACTCCTTGGGCTATTGAGTTTATTGATAACAATACAGCTTTAATTAGTGAAAGGCGGGGAAACCTCCGTTTGTTGAAGAACCACAAACTTCATCCGTTGCCAATT
>DASVRX010000342.1:0-7465 GCA_036388375.1 Pedobacter sp.
TTGTTGCAAGGCGATGTTGGCAGCGGAAAAACTGTGGTGGCATTAATGTGCATGCTGCTTGCGATTGATAACGGTTGTCAGGCCTGTATTATGGCTCCCACAGAGATTCTTGCGCAACAGCATTTTATATCGATTCAAAAGTTGGTTGGTGATGATTTCATTAGCCTTGCTTTATTAACCGGATCAACTCCTAAAAAAAACCGGAAGAAAATTCATGAAGACCTTAAAAGTGGCGAATTAAATATTTTGGTTGGAACGCACGCACTTATTGAGGATGCAGTTGAGTTTTCCAATCTTGGTTTGGCGGTGGTTGATGAACAACATCGTTTTGGTGTAGAACAGCGCGCCAAGTTGTGGCGCAAGAACGTCGTTCCCCCGCATGTTTTAGTGATGACGGCCACCCCAATTCCTCGCACACTTTCTATGACCCTATATGGCGACCTGGATGTATCTGTCATTGATGAACTTCCGGCAGGAAGAAAGCCCATTAAAACCATCCATTTGTTTGAAAGTCAGCGACTGCGGATGTTTGGTTTTATGCGACAGGAAATAGCTCTGGGCAGGCAGGTTTATATCGTTTATCCCTTAATAAAGGAAAGCGAAAAGCTGGATTTGCTATATCTGGAGGCAGGTATTGAAACGATTTCAAGAGAGTTTCCCTTACCTGAATACCGTATTAGTATTGTTCATGGAAAATTAAAGCCTTCCGAAAAGGACTTTGAAATGCAACGCTTTGTAAAGGGCGAAACTCAAATTATGGTAGCTACTACCGTGATTGAAGTTGGTGTAAACGTTCCTAATGCCAGTGTGATGATTATCGAGAATGCAGAACGCTTTGGACTTTCACAATTACATCAATTACGTGGACGGGTTGGTCGTGGCGCAGAGCAATCTTACTGTATTTTAATGAGCGGAAATAAACTTAGTAAGGAAGCTAAAGTGCGCCTCGAAACCATGGTAAAAACCAATGATGGCTTCGAGATCTCAGAAATAGATCTGCAATTACGCGGTCCGGGGGATATTGAAGGGACACGGCAAAGTGGGGTGTTGGATTTGAATTTAGCCGATTTAATGCAAGACCAGGCAATTTTGCAGGAGGCAAGAAATGAAGTTATTCGTATTTTTGATGAAGACCCAAATTTAGAGTTAGAGAAAAACGCTTTGCTTAATCAGCACTTCGCTAAGAAGGATAGGGGAATCTCACTACATAATATATCTTAGATTAACTAAATACAAAATGAATCAACTTATAGAGAATAAAAAGGAAGATTTAAAAGATATTTGCAAAGAGATGAAAGTTCAAAGTCTGTATGCATTTGGTTCTGTAGTTACCGAGAGGTTTGGAGACCTGAGCGACCTTGACTTTTTGATATCCTTCCCGGAGAATTTATCTATTGAAGAATATACCGAAAATTATTTTGCTCTGCATTACAAGTTAAAAGACTTGTTTCAGCGTAATATTGATCTATTAACAGAGAAAACTTTGTCGAACCCATTCTTCATTGAGAGTATCAATGAAACAAAGGAGTTGATCTATGAAGCGTGAAGTCAAAAAGTACCTGTACGATATCGAAACTTCAATAGAGTCTATTAACGATTATTTAGGAGAAGACCACAACTTTCAAAAATATCAAGAAAATAAGTTGCTTCGCCGGGGTGTTGAAAGGGAGATTGAAATAATTGGCGAGGCGATGAGTAAACTATTAAGCTTAGATCCGAGTATTGATATCAAAAGTTCGAGAAAAATAGTTGACACAAGAAATTGGGTAATTCACGGTTATGACAAAGTTGACGATATCATTATTTGGGGTATTATAACTATTCACCTGCCTATTCTAAGAGATGAGATTAAGCTCTTATTAGAAACCGAATAAGGATCCTGTGGTTAAAAATACGTGGAGCACTTAAACTCAGACATACCAATAGAAAAAAAAGATCCTTATGCCGCACTGCGTTTTCCAGAATTTCGGTCATTTTTAGTTATACGATTTTTCCTCACGTTCGCTTACCAGATCCAGGCAGTTGTAATTGGCTGGTATATTTATCAGCTCACAAAAGATCCTTTATCATTAGGATTAATTGGACTGGCGGAAGCTATTCCTGCCTTAGGTATCGCCTTGTATGGTGGTTATGTAGCCGATAAATCAGAAAAAACAATCTTATTAAAATCTATCTTAGGATGGATGTTTGCCTGTTCGCTAGTCTTGTTTCTAATCACGCTTCCTGTCCTGTCATCGCAAATAAGCCAGTCGAATATCGTTTGGATTATTTACATAATGATCTTCTGTATCGGTATCGCCAGAGGATTTCTAGGGCCAACCGTTTTTTCAATCATGGCTCAAATTATTCCGCGGGAACATTATCCAAATTCTTCTACATGGAACAGCACCGGCTGGCAGATAGCTTCCATCGGCGGACCGGCCTTTGGGGGGCTGGTTTATGCTTATTCTGGGGTTTCGGTCACGTTCTTTTTGATTCTTGTTTTTTTAATTATTTCATTCTCCTGCACCTTCTTTCTAAAAAAGCAACCGCCTCAATATATCCCAAAAGAGAGTATTTATAATAGCCTTTCCGAAGGAATACGATTTGTGTTTAAGAGTAAAATGATGCTCGGCGCGATGAGCCTCGATCTGTTTTCTGTTTTTTTTGGTGGCGCTGTAGCGCTGATACCAGTCGTTGCAACCGAGGTGTTGCATGTTGGTGCAGAGCAGTTCGGAATGATGCGGGCCGCGCCAGCTGTTGGCGCGGTACTCACTATGTTGTTTTTGGCCCGCCATTCGCCAATGAATAAACCCTGGAGAAATCTTTTGTTATCCGTAACGGGATTCGGTGTATCTATCATTTGTTACGGACTCTCAACCAACTTTTATCTCACCCTTTTCTTTCTGTTTTTTGAAGGGGTGTTTGATAGTGTCAGCGTGGTAATTCGCTCTACGATCATGCAATTATTAACTCCAGATGAAATGCGTGGAAGGGTATCATCGGTCAACTCAATGTTTATTGGCTCATCAAATGAATTAGGGGCATTCGAATCTGGTCTTACAGCCAGATTAATGGGAACCGTTCCCGCAATAATTTTTGGCGGCAGCATGACACTCGCTATTGTTTCAATTACATGGCTTAAAACAAAGAAGCTGGTTCCTTTAGGCTTAAAAGAAATTCATAATTCTAATTGAATCGAAATCTATTTTGGGGGCTGAGTGTTAAGAAGAAAAACAATCAATATGAAACTTCTCATCAACTCGATTCTAGTTACGGCTTTTTTAGGCACTATCTCTTGCTCGCAACCAGCTAACAGCGATCAAACAGCATCAGATACCAGTTCAGTTTTTGATACTACAAGGTTAAATACAAGCTTAGATACAATAGCTGTGCAAGATGTTAAGGCTAACGGCGCGACACAGTCGGCAGCACCAACTCAGCATGAAGAGGCTAATGGAAAACAGTCACCCAGAACAAATGTAGGTGCTGATACAACCGGCAAGCAAGAGCATGACAATAAGCCAAAGTAAGGCTGTCAATGTGATTCTACCATCTCAGCCATAGGTGACTTTAAACTTTTTGGAAACAGAATTCCGCGGCAAAAAGAATGCCTCGCAATGACGGATAGGATATTCACGTTTCATACAAAGACGAAAGTTGACTATACCGTCATAGCGAGGCACGAAGCAATCTGTAGTCTATAGAAACTGCTGAAGAATTGCCTTTGTTATTCTAAAACCTGAATCCCAGTCCCAACTGAATAACCTGATTCCGATATTCCGGTGTTTCAGAATTACCTTCGCCATTATTCTTTTGAAGATCTAATGCGTATCTGGCTACTAAGTTAGCCTTGTTGCCTACTGAAAAACCTGCACCAATTACTCCGCCAATAAGGCTCTTCTTCAGCCCCTCGTTTTCCTCCTTTACCGTTGTTTTGTATTCATTAGAACCGGTTTCAAACTTCTCTGTTGTTGAGGCAAGAAAGGATATTTGTGGACCTAAATGAAGATTAAAACCCTTAGCTGCATTAATCTTTAACAAGATGGGAATCTCAACAAAGTTGGTGGTTACGGTGTAGTCGTTGTTAGCACCTAAAAAAGTTCTGCCCTCAACTTTATACCCCTTTTGTGAATACATCAATTCAGGTGCAAACACCAGGCGGTCTACAATTGGCACGTCAAGTGTTAAACCGGCATGCAAGCCCGGTTTAAAGTCAGTCTTATAATTATCGTCACCGGTTCGAATCATGTTAGCAAAATTTACCCCGACCCTTGCTCCTAAATACTGTGCATTCGCTGCGCTTGCAGAAATTAGCACTGTTAGTAAAATAAATACCCGTTTCATAATGTGTGTGTGTTTAATAGTTTATAACAAAATATACTTCGCAAAGCGGCATAAGCGTTTGCTAAAAGAAAACAAGCCGCTGATATATTTTGTTTGAATCACAGCAATAGACTTACCTTTAAGCTCTCATGTGTTAGTCTTAACAACATTTGTATGAATTTTAAACTCCTGGTTTTCTTATATCTTTTACTTCAAGCTTCATATAGTTTCGGTCAAGCTGGAAGGAATTTTACAGAAACTTCGATCGAACAAGAGAAATGGGTAGACTCAGTTTTTCGGAAGTTAAACAGGCGTGAAAAGATTGCGCAGCTATTTTTTATTCGTGCACATACCGATAAAGGGAAAGCTTACGAAGAAAAGATTGCAGATGTAATCAGGAAAAGTAAAGTCGGCGGATTAGTTTTTTTTCAAGGCGGCCCTGGTCGGCAGGTAGCCCTTACAAATCATTATCAAAGAATATCCGATGTTCCTTTATTGATTGCAATGGATGCCGAATGGGGATTGGGAATGCGCCTGGATAGCACGATGTCATATCCTTATCAAATGGCTCTTGGAGCAGTTCAAGATATAAATTTGGTCTATCAGATGGGAAAGAGGATTGCGGGTGATTTCAGGCGAATTGGCATGCATGTTAATTTTGCACCAGTGATAGATGTAAACAATAACCCTAATAATCCGGTAATAAACTATCGTTCATTTGGCGACAACAAATACAACGTCGCTCAAAAAGGAGCAGCCTATATGCAAGGTCTACAGGATGCAGGAATCCTGGTAAGTATCAAGCACTTTCCCGGGCACGGAGATACCAATGTTGATTCACATTACGATTTACCTGTGCTTAATTTTACGAAGGAACGCTTAGATTCTATCGAATTATATCCGTTTAGAGAGTTGATCCGAAAAGGTGCATCCGGTATTATGGTGGCACATATGAATATTCCGTCGCTGGATAGTACACTCAAACTTCCGTCAACATTATCAACGCCTATTGTAACCGGACTTTTGAAAGAGAAATTAGGGTTTAAAGGTTTAATCTTTTCTGATGCGATGGAAATGAAGGGAGTTGTTAAAAACTTCCCCGATGGTGAAGCTGATGTACGTGCTGTGATTGCCGGAAACGACGTAATTGAACTATCTGAAGATGCGCCCAGATCAATAAAACTAATGCGAAAAGCCATCCGCGCAAAGCGTTTAACAATGGACCGGATCAACGAAAGTGTAAGAAAAATTCTTGCTGCAAAGTATTGGGCAGGTTTAAATAAACCCGTAAATCTTGATACGAGCAATGTTTTCGAAGATTTGAACGGTGCCGAAGCAATGGTTCTAAACCAGCGACTTTCTGATGCAGCGATTACGGTCTTAAAAAGTGATAGTTTGATAAAACAGTTGGATGCAACCCGAAAAACAGCAGTGATCAGTCTTGGTGCAACCGAAGTAAGTCCGTTTCAAAAAGAGATGCAGAAACGGTTTACTAATACCACAAATTTTATTCTTTCGAAAATCGCCTCGGCCGCAGATATAAAGAATGTATCTAAAGCTTTGAGAAGCTACGATCAAATAATTGTTGCCATACACGAATACCGACTAAGGCCACAAAGCAAATTAGATTACAATGATGAATTGAAAGCGTTCATCTCCGACCTATCGAATCTTAATACGGTTACCTGTTTATTTGCTAATCCTTATACAATACCCGGTTTCCCGGGAATTGAAAAAAGTAAATCGTTGATAATCGGTTACCAAAATAATGTAGAAATGCAGTTGGCTGCTGCTAAGGTTTTAAGTAACCAAATGCAAGCCTCAGGAAGATTGCCTGTTACCATCAATGCCTTGTTCAAAACAGGCGATGGCGTACAGTTTTTTCCCGTACCACGAGCGGTTACAGGTCAAACTGATTAGTGACTGCTAGCGCGGCTGTACGTCGCTACCCTGATTTCTGTTAAATTCGGGTTGAACTCCGCCAGGGAATTTTTGAATTCTAAAGCTTAAGGTAGCCATGAAGTACCTCGTTAAGCGGTTAGTTTGACTGTTTGTAATTGTATTGGCATCCTGAGAAATAGCGACCACGGTTCCTTCGTTTAAAAGGTCATAGCCTTGGATTCTAAATGCGCCTCTTCGATTTAAAAACTGTTTTTCAAGGTACGTGCTGATGATGAAAGGGTTTGCCTTTATTGAGCTATATCCCTGATTTACATTTTTACTCAAATCAAAGCCAAAAACAAGGCTTTTCAGGAAATACAGTTTTCCGTTAAGGTCGTAGTTCCAGCTCTGAGCTTTTACATCATTATCTCCAATCGAATAATTTATTGATGTGCTTCTGTACCCGATAGCCGGATAGATCTCAACATTTTTGTTTGGGTTAATTTGAACGCGTACAGATTGTGCTAAAGTCCAGTTTTTGCCAACATTTCTCTGACTATTTGTGAACGAAACATCGTTGAGATAACCGAGTGAACCATTTAGAGACAACCTGTATTTTTTCTGCAGGAATGATTTGCCCACCGAGTAAAAAGCATTTGTTGAGTAATAGCCATCAACATTTAAATAATTAGTTTCCTGTATTGTTCTTTTCGTAGTTTGATTGTTCACCACAATATCTTCCTGATACCTAACGATATTACGTGTGATTTGATCATTCGTAATATTTGCGAAAATACCAGTGTTAAAAAAGAAACCTGTAGGTGTATTGGTGGTGTTGTATCTGACATTAACAAATTGGGTAAAGGCTGAGTTAAGATCGGGATTGCCGACTACCGGCCTTAATGGATTTGATACATCAGTAACCGGCTGTATTTGATTGAAGCCTGGTTCATTACTACGGCCGCCATAGTTGATAGTTAGCGAGCGCGTGCGGCCAAGACTATAATCAAACCTCGCCGTTGGAAACAAGTTGAACCCCGACCTATTAGAAGATACGTCATTCGTCACCGAATATCCCCTTAACTGTGTCGGTTGGGCTGTGACTCCAATCGTAAAGCTATAAGCTTTCGGCTTCGCAAAGCGATAGTTTAAGCTAAAGCGATTGGTGTAAAATGAATAATCATAGATATTACTGAGGTTGTTATCAATTACCGCAACATCGCCGTTGTAAATATTAGTAATGCGACTGTTGTTGTAATCGGCAACAGAGTAATTATAT
>DASVRX010000343.1:0-2721 GCA_036388375.1 Pedobacter sp.
TTTCAATAGTTTTTCACGAGCTTCTTTCGAAAGAGAAATTAAGTTGTGATATTCAAACGCCGGATTTATTTCGTGATCCTCCATCCGTTTCATCTTATTTACGATTTCTAATTCTTTTATGAAGTAGCTTTCATATTTCACTTTAATTTCCGCTTGTTCTATCGTTTCCTTTTCAAAACCGTTTAGCAATTGATTAAGCCCTTCGTTTGCATTACGTAAGTCAGTAAAATTTATTTGCGGCCTTGATAGCAGTTGGAATAATTTAACATTCTGATTTATCTCGCTTGTGCCTCGTTCCTGAAGAAAGGCATTTATTTCTGAAGGTTCTACTGATGTGTTTTTCAAATATCTAACAATTGAATCTGAATCGCTAATCTTATTCTCCACTTTATCAAGGCGTTCCTGATTAATCAAGCCTAGCTCAAATCCAATTGGACTAAGTCGGATATCCGCATTGTCTTGTCTTAAGAGCAAGCGGTGTTCTGCCCTTGAAGTAAACATCCTGTAAGGTTCTTCTGTACCCTTCGTAACCAGGTCGTCAATCAATACACCGATGTAAGATTCAGATCGCTTCATGATTAACTCATGCTTGTCATAAATTTTTTGATGCGCATTTATGCCTGCAATAAATCCCTGACTTGCGGCTTCCTCATAACCGGTAGTTCCATTAATTTGGCCTGCGAAATATAAGTTGTTAATCAACTTAGTTTCCAGCGTGAGATTCAACTGCGTAGGAGGGAAGTAATCATATTCGATTGCGTAACCAGGCCTGAACATCTTGGCGTTTTCAAATCCTGCAATTTTTCGCAACGCCTTAAACTGAACATCTTCTGGTAAAGAGGTCGAAAATCCGTTCACATAAATTTCAACAGTGTCCCATCCTTCTGGTTCAACGAATATTTGATGACGATCACGCTCTGCGAACCGATTAATTTTATCTTCAATGGAAGGGCAATAACGCGGGCCCAAGCCTTTGATCCTCCCTGTAAACATAGGCGATTTTTCAAAGCCTTCCTTTAATGTTTCGTGAACTTCCGAGTTTGTGTATGTTATCCAGCAGCACCGCTGTTTTTTTGATATATCTACATTAGTGTAAGAAAATCTTCCACCATCAGGATCGCCCCACTGTTCCTCCATTTTTGAATAGTCAAGGCTTCTCCCATCCACCCTTGGCGGTGTACCGGTTTTCATTCTTCCGGATTCAAAACCTAATTCTACCAGTTGCTCGGTTAATCCAGTAGATGATTTTTCGGCAGTTCTGCCACCTCCGAACTTTTTTTCGCCAATATGGATCAGGCCATTCAGGAATGTCCCGTTAGTTAGTACCACAGCTTTTGATTCTATTGGTATACCTAAAGATGTTATAACGCCAGTTACTCTATCGCCGGAAACAGTTATTTCTTTGACAGTGTCCTGCCAAAAATCCACGTTTGGAATGTTTTCTAAAGCTAATCTCCACTCTTCTGCAAACCGCATTCTATCTGTCTGCGCTCGAGGGCTCCACATGGCTGGCCCCTTGGACAAATTAAGCATTCTGAATTGTAGTGTGGATTTGTCGGTAATAATTCCAGAGTAACCACCCAGGGCATCAATCTCACGAACAATTTGTCCTTTTGCAACTCCACCCATAGCCGGATTGCAGCTCATTTGAGCGATAGTGCCCATGTTCATCGTGATTAGAAGCACTGAAGAACCAAGGTTGCCAGCTGCTGCTGCGGCCTCACATCCGGCGTGACCAGCACCTACTACTATTACATCGTATTTTTTAAACATATATATGTTCCACGTGGAACTTTAATTCTATGTTCCACGTGGAACATGGTCTTTTTCAATTTCTACAAGTTCGAGCCAGCGAATAGTATATTCATCAACCTTCGCTTTCTCTGTCACTATCAACTGAGATAACTCTATTATTTCTGTATTATTTTGAGACTGGTTTAGTTTCAGCGTTTTTGCCTTGATATTATCTTCAAGTTCCTCAATTAATGTTTCAAGGTTTTCTAACTCTTTCTGTTCTTTGAAGCTCAATTTATTTTTTGAAGAACTGGCAGGTGCCGTTATTTGCTGTTTGATAGGCTTTTTAGCATTTTCCTCTTTTTCGAGACGATAATCTGTGTAATTGCCCGAATAGATATCGACTATGCCTTCACCCTCCAATATAAAAAGCTGCTCAGTTAACCGATCCATTAAATATCTATCATGAGATACAAGCAAAAGAACACCATTGTATCTTTCCAGGAATTCCTCCAATACATTTAAGGTATCAATATCTAAATCGTTAGTGGGCTCATCCAAAATTAGAAAGTTTGGGTTTTTCATGAGCACGCGCATTAAATGCAAGCGCTTTTTTTCACCCCCACTTAGTTTAGAAACAACGTTGTGTTGTTTGGCTGGCGGAAATAAAAAGTGCGTTAATAGTTGAGACGCAGTGAGTGTTTTCCCATCGGCCATTGTAATGTATTCGGCTACATTTTTTACAATGTCAATTACCCGCTCAGTTTCATCGAACTCCAGACCAGACTGCTTGTAGTACCCAAATTGTGTTGTTTCACCTGGTTTCACAGCCCCGGAATCGGGTGCGGTGTTTCCTGTAATAAGGTTTAACAATGTGGATTTTCCGCTTCCGTTTCTACCGGCTAAACCAATTTTATCACCTTTTTTAAATGTGTAACTAAAGTCCTTGATGATAGCCTTATCATTATAGCTTTTGGTGACATTCTC
>DASVRX010000344.1:0-5025 GCA_036388375.1 Pedobacter sp.
TAATCGTATCAACGTTGAATCATCGGCCGATATGGCTGATGCGGTGAATGCTTATTTTGACGAAAGTGATCTAATTGTAATGGCCGCCGCGGTTGCGGATTATCGCCCCTTAGATGTATCAAAGGAGAAGCTCAAAAAAACAAATGCGAATTTCAATCTTGAATTGACTAAGACGACTGACATACTTACTGAATTAGGTAAAGTCAAAAGAGCCGGTCAAATATTGGTGGGATTCGCTCTTGAAACGGAGAACGAGGAAGAGAATGCCAAAAATAAACTACTGAAAAAAAATCTGGACTTTATTGTTTTAAATTCGTTGCAAGATAAAGGAGCTGGATTTAAGTCGGATACGAATAAAGTGACGATAATAGATAAGTTGCTGCAAATTGAACGTTATCCTTTGAAAACAAAACAAGATGTTGCTAAAGATATCTGCAAAAAAATAATAGATCTATTGTAATGAAGCAAATACTACCTTTTCTTTTATCATTACTCCTAATTCCTAATATTCAGGCGCAAGAACTTAATGCGAGGGTGCAGGTGCTTTCACCACAGATTCAAAATACGAATAAAAGAGTTTTGGATGTTTTGGAATCGTCTATTAGAGAGTTTTTGAATTCCAGAAAGTGGTCGTCTGATAACTTTCAAGCGCAGGAACGAATTGACTGCAACTTTATCATAAACATCAAAGAGTGGGATGGTGGATCGACCTTCATAGCTGAAGCCCAGATACAATCTACCAGGCCGGTTTATGGGACAACATTTAATAGCACCATATTCAATTATAGCGACAAGGAATTCGGTTTTAATTACACTGAAGGGCAGGCGCTAGATTATTCAGATCAAAATTATATTAATAACCTCAGCTCGCTTCTGGCATTTTACGCCAATATAATTATTGGTCTTGACGGCGACAGCTTCTCAAAATTTGGAGGTAATCCCTCCTTTACCAGGGCTCAAACAATTATAACTAACACTCAAAATGCTCCTTTTGCAGGCTGGAAAGCATTTGAAAGTTTGAGAAACCGATATTGGCTTGCAGAGAACCTAACCAACAAGGCATATAATCCAGTCAGGGAAGTTCTTTATAATTATCACCGATTAGGTCTGGATATTATGTATGATAACCAATCGAAAGGGCGCAAACAGGTTCTGAGTGTTTTGCCACAACTACAAAAGATCGACAAGCAGAAGCAGGGTTCAATGATCAACCAGGTTTTTTTCACATCCAAAGCAGATGAGCTGGTAAACTTATTGAGTCTTGCCGACCCAAGAGAAAAAATGAATGCTTATAACATTCTTACAGCACTCGATCCGGCTAATGCCACCAAGTACGAGGTTTTGAAAAACAACCGTCCTTAATTAAGCAGTATGCTTAGCAGATTAAGTATTCGAAATTATGCTTTAATTGAAGACCTTGATATCCAGTTTTCCAAGGGGCTTAATATATTAACTGGTGAAACGGGAGCCGGAAAATCTATCATCCTTGGTGCTTTGTCGCTTATTTTGGGAAACAGGGCAGAAAGCAGATACTTCTTTAACCAGCAAAAGAAATGTATTATAGAAGGCTATTTTAGAATTAACGATTATACATTACGGAGTTTTTTTGAGGAAAATGAATTGGATTACGAGGATGAATCTGTTTTAAGAAGAGAGATATCCAATGAAGGCAAATCTAGGGCATTTATTAACGACACTCCGGTTAATCTTAACATTTTAAAGCAACTTGGAGAATTGCTAATCGATATACATTCTCAGCATGCAACTTTTGAAATCAATGATGAGAATTTTCAACGGCTGGTAGTTGATACACTGGCTGCTAATGAAGCATTAGTAAAGGAATATCAAAAGTATTTTAAAGCTTACAGACAAACTCAAATACGCCTGAAAGAATTAAAATCTAATAGCCAAAAGGTTAAGTCTGAACTTGATTATCTCCAATTTCAAGCTGAAGAACTTGAACGAGCGAATTTAATTGAAAACGAGCAAGAAGTTCTCGAACAAGAACTACAGGCGCTTACTCACGCAGAAGAAATTAAGAAAAACCTCCTTTTCTCTTTGAATTTACTCAGCGAGAGCGAACAATCTGTAATAAGTCAAGTTAAAGAGACGCTCTCCCAGTTACAACAAACCGGTAAGTACCTTACCGATGGCAGTGTTTTAGCCGCAAGGCTTCAAAGCTGCCTAATAGAAATAAAAGATATTACGTATGAAATTGAAACGCTTGAGCAGCGTACCATTATAAACGAAGCACGTTCCGGGGAGATAAGCGCACGGCTAAGCATAATTTACACGCTTCAGAAAAAGCATAATGTAAATACTGTTGACGAATTGATCGAGATACTAAATTCAATTTCAGACCGCATTCAGGCTATATCATTTTCTGATGAGGAGATTGAAAAATTAGAATCTGAAACAAGCAGCCTCCGAAACGAATTACTCATAATTTCTGAAACGCTCTCGGCCAGCCGCGATGAAATAATACCCTCTATTGAGAAAAATCTCAAGGAAACACTTCTGGAAGTTGGGATGCCTAATGCTTTGTTAAAAATCAAAAATATTTTATTGTCGGAAGATTCTCTAAATGCTTTTGGTAGAAATACCATTGAATTCTTCTTCTCGGCAAATAAAGGTCAGGAGCCTGCACCAATGAATAAAATCGCATCGGGTGGTGAGCTTTCAAGGTTGATGCTTGCCATAAAGTCGATGATCTCTAAACACATCGCGCTGCCAACTATTATATTTGATGAAATTGATACAGGGATATCCGGAGAGGTGGCCTTAAAAGTAGGTGCTATTATGGAAAACCTGTCGCAGAGCATGCAAGTGATCGCTATTACGCATTTGCCGCAGATTGCGAGCAAAGGGAAAGCCCATTATTGGGTTTATAAAGACGATCGGGATGATATAACTCATACCAATATTCGTTTACTGGAAACAGAAGAAAGAATAATGGAAATCGGCAAAATGCTAAGCGGTGAAAATCCAGGAGAAGCCGCACTTCAGCATGCCAGGGAATTACTAGATCTTACTCACTAGAATTCCAGACGATTGTTGTTACAATATATTTTTCGAAACGATTAAATCATTATTTTAGCCCACCAAATTATTAATATGGCTTATAACTTACTGAAGGGTAAACGCGGGATAATAACCGGTGCCTTAAATGAACATTCCATTGCCTGGAAGGTTGCTGAAAAAGCACATGAAGAAGGCGCAACAATTGTATTGACTAATGCTCCGGTTGCAATGCGAATGGGTGAAATAAATGCCCTTGCAGAAAAAACAGGCTCAAAAGTTATTCCAGCAGATGCTACAAGCGTTGATGATCTTACTAACTTATTTACTCAGTCGCAGGAGATTCTTGGCGGCAAAATAGATTTTGTTCTTCACTCTATCGGGATGAGTGTAAATATGCGTAAGAACATCTCATATACCGAATCAAACCACGATTATTTCCTTAAGGGGATTGATATATCAGCGTTATCATTTCATAAAATGCTTAGCGTAGCAAAAAAGCTTGACGCAATTAGTGAGTGGGGAAGTGTAGTAGCAC
Source organism: Pedobacter sp. (assembly GCA_036388375.1). GTDB lineage: Bacteria > Bacteroidota > Bacteroidia > Sphingobacteriales > Sphingobacteriaceae > Paradesertivirga. The sequence goes on from DASVRX010000344.1 coordinate 3,557, forward strand.
TTACTTATATGGCAGCTCAACGAACCTATCCATTTTATACGGATATGGCCGACATTAAGGCGATGCTCGAATCAATTGCACGGAGCTTTGGATACCACTACGGACTTGATAAGAAAGTTCGCATTAATACAGTTTCGCAATCGCCAACAAAAACCACTGCCGGTACAGGCATAAAAGGATTTGGTGACTTTTTTGACTATGCCAATGCTATTGCACCGCTGGGAAATGCGGATGCTGAATCGTGTGCGGACTATTGTATTACACTATTTTCTGACCTCACAAGAATGGTTACAATGCAGAATCTTTTCCATGACGGGGGCTACTCATCAACAGGGGTAAGCCACGACGTAATGACAAAACTAGGCGTTGAATAATATTGATTTTTATTAAGTTGAGCCGGAATCGGCTTAACTTAATAATTTGATTCTATTATAACTATTTTAATTGTCATCCCTCCAGGTGGCGTAACGAGACCGGCGCCATTGAAGCGTTGAACCTCGAGAACTATCTGTCCCGGACGGGTAACAAAGCTAAAAGCATCCCCATCATATACTTGTGGCAGTTGTTCGTAGGTTTGAGCTCCAAAAGAAATATAAACTAATACTCCGCCCTTTTCATTTATATAATCGTCTAATTGCGGAACATTGACAGCGGCGGTGTAGCTCGTCCCTCCATTTAATGGTATCCAACTTCCAGTGGCGAGATTTACAATCACTGTTTTATTTGGAACAATGTATTCCTTCTTACAGGCATTAAGGCCTAGAATAATTGGCAGTAATAGCAGAATGACTCTTTTCATATCTAATGTGTTTAATATCAAGATAAGAAATGCACTAAGAAGGTTGCATGGCTAAGGATATAAACTAAAAAAGCAGGATCCAATTGGATCCTGCTCGATATTAAAAGATAATATTCTAGAATGCGTAAACTACAGCTAAAGAAAATTGTGCCGCAGATTTAGTTGGTGAAAAACTAGTATTATTTTTTGCGAATTGTTCAACTGAAGAGTTATCAATCCTAAACTCTGGAATAAACGTTAAACCACCAGATTTAAGGTTTCCAGAGAATGTTAATGAAGTAATCGCTTCATCCCCAGGAGCACCTACTAATGCACCACCATTCTTTTTTGTCATAAAATACTCTCCTCTTAATCCTAAACCAATATTAGGAGTAACAGAAACAGAAGGATATAAAGCTACACCTGTATAACCAAAATCATCCGAATCCGGAGCTGACCAATCAGCAGCATTTAAACCTAATTTGAATTTATCAGTAATCTGATACGCAGTAGTCAAATCTAAAATGGTACCTGACTGTGAGCCTGTTAAAACATTTAAATAAGCTGACCATCCTTCAACAGGTGTAACTGATAATTGAGCTCCGAATGTATTAACACCATAATTAGGATCAGCTTGATATGAATTCCAAGATGTATTAAATAATCCAACCATTAAACCAATCTTGCTTGA